>DASSZV010000013.1:0-7376 GCA_035702765.1 Solirubrobacteraceae bacterium | reverse complement strand
TGCAGAGTGCACATGTCTGGTGACCCCCCGATCCTGGGGATAGTGAGGACGGCGGCCCGGCGGCCCCGCGTCCCGGCGGACCGAGCGTCCCGGCGGAACCGGTCGCGCAGACGGATCTCCCGGGCGACGATGCCCGTCACGACCATCAGGCCGAGGGTGATGACCGCCGCCCCGAGGGTGATGACCGCCGCCGGATCCCCGGGAGGTCGAGCGACCAGCCCCCCCGGCGCGACGGACAGCAGCGGCCCGGTGAACAGCGCCCGGGCGTCCTCTGCGTCCCCGGGCGCCAGGCCGGCGGCGAGCTCGGGTTCGAGGTCGAGCAGATAGCCGACCGACGCATGCCGCGCCCGGAGGGACATCCCCGGCAACGGTACGCGCACCGGCTGGTTGGGGGCACTGCGCGCGGGAGGTCAGAGGAGAGACGCACCGGGCTGGCAGGGTCGTCGCGGGCGGCCCCGTGCGTGATAGACACCGAGTGTGGACGTCATCGCCGCACTCGGGGAATTGGGCCTGGGGGGCCGACTGCTCACCTCCACGGCAGCCGTGGCCGCCTACGCCTCCGACGGCCTGGCCGCCTTCCACGAGCTCCCCCGCGCGGTGGTGCTCGCCGAGTCCGCGCAGGAGGTCATTGCCGCCGTGCGGGTCTGTCACGACCACGACACCCCGTTCGTGGCTCGTGGGAGCGGCACCTCCCTGTCCGGCGGCTCACTGCCCAACCCGGACGGGATCGTCATCGCGCTCAACCGGCTCAACCGTGTGCTGGCAATCGATCCCGACGCGCGAACCGCGCGGGTCCAGCCGGGGACGATCAACCTCGAGGTGAGCCGGGCGGCGGCGGTGCACGGGCTCGAGTACGCGCCGGACCCCTCCTCCCAGCAGGTCTGCTCCATCGGGGGAAATCTGGCCTTCAACTCCGGCGGGGCGCACTGCCTCAAACACGGGATGACCGCCAATCACGTGCTGGGTATCCGGGCCGTTCTGCCTGACGGAGAGGTCGTGGACCTGGGCGGCGGTTCCACGGAGGTGGCCGGCCCGGACTGGACGGGCCTGTTCTGCGGCTCGGAGGGGCTCTTCGGGATCGCCCTGGAGGTGACGCTGCGGCTCGTGCCGATCGCCGAGGCCAAGCGGACCTTCCTCGTCGCCTACGACAGCCTCGAGCGCGCCGGGGACGCGGTGGCTCAGATCGTCGCCGCCGGCCTGCTGCCCGTGGCCATGGAGATCATGGATGAGCTGGCCATGCAGGCCGCCGAGGCGTCGGTGAAGCCCAACTACCCCAAGGCGGCGGCGCTGCTGATTGTCGAGCTCGAGGGGGAGACCGATGTGGTGGCCGCCGACGCCGTGCTGCTTGACGCCCTGCTGGCCGACTCAGGCGCCGCTTCGGTCACGTCCACCGAGGACCCGGAGGCCCGCGCGCTCATCTGGAAGGGCCGCAAGAGCGCCTTCTCCGCGGTGGGCTGGCTCGCGCCCGACTACATCGTCCAGGACGGGGTGGTCCCGCGTACCCGCCTGGGGGAGGCCCTGGTGGAGATCGGCCGCCTCGGGTCGGAGGCGGGGCTGCGGGTGGCCAACGTCTTTCACGCCGGGGACGGCAACCTGCACCCGCTGATCCTCTTCGACGGTCGCGAGCCCGGCGCCCAGGAGCGGGCCGAGCAGCTCGCCGGGGAGATCCTCGCCATGTGTGTGCGCTTTGGCGGGTCGATCACCGGTGAGCACGGCGTCGGGGTGGAGAAGCGTCAGTACCTGGAGTTGATGTTCTCCGAGGACGACCTCGCGCTCATGGGTGAGCTGCGTCGCGCCGTCGATCCGGAGGAGCTGGCTAACCGCGGCAAGATGCTCGTCCCGCTCCGGGACCGTGTCGCCTGACGCTCCGTGACCGCGTCGCCTGAGAATCCCGCGGAGGTGCAGGAGGCCGTGCGCGGCGCCAGTCGCGTGCTGCCCCACGGCGCGGGGACCAAGCCCGCGCTGTCCGGGGTGCCCGGCGACGACCGGGCGGCCGACGGTCACGGGGCGGCCGACGGTCACGGGGCGGCCGACGGTCACCGGGCGGCCGACGGTGAGACGGGGGTCGTGTGCCTGGACCTGCGCGCGCTGTCGGGGATCGTCGAGTACGACCCCGCCGAGCTCACGCTCACCGCGCAGGCCAACACGCCGCTGGCCGACCTCAGCGCCACCCTGGCCGAGCACGGCCAGTACCTGCCCTTTGACCCGCCCCTGCAGGCGGCGGGCGCCACCCTCGCCGGTGCGGTCGCCGCCGCCAGCTCGGGGCCCGGGGCCTTCCGCCACGGCGGGGTGCGGGACTTTGTCATCGGGGTGACGCTCGTCGACGGCACGGGCCGGCTCGTCCACGGCGGCGGCAAGGTGGTCAAGAACGCGGCCGGCTTTGACCTGCCCAAGCTGATGGTCGGCTCAGCCGGCCGGCTGGGGATCATGGTTCGCCTGTCCGTGAAGGTCCTGCCCGCGCCGCGGGCCCACCGTGACCTGGCCTTCGTGGCGCCCACCCGGCAGGCGGCCCTGGAGTTGATGGGCCGCCTGGGCCGTGGCCCCGTGCACCTCGACGCGCTCGAGCTCGATGAGGCCGGGCGCCTGCGCGTGCGCCTGGGTGGTGCTGAGGAGGTGCTCGAGGACCGGGCCCGCCGGCTCGCCGGCTTCGTGGGTCTCGACCCCGCCGACCCCGTCGACCCCGGCGAGGGTCAGGGCCACGGTGCGAGGCAGGACACCGGCCACAGCGACAGCCAGGGCGACGGACTGGACCCGATCGCCTGGATGCCCGCGGGCAGCCGCGCGGTCCGCGTCGTGCTCAACCCGGCCCAGGCGGCGGTCCTGCTCGACACCCTCGGGGCGGTGCCCGCGCCGCTGCGGCTCAGCCTCGGTGCGAACCTCGCCTGGGTGGCCTGGCCCGGGGACCGGCCGCTGGAGGAACTCGACCGCCGGCTCACCAAGCTCGGGCTGGCCGGGATGCCGCTCACCGGCGCGCCGGGCCCCCGGCCGCTGCTGGGCTCCGCGCCGGGCGGGGCCTTCGCCAGGCGGATCCGGGCCGCGCTCGATCCCGACCACCGCTTTCTGGAGCTCTGAGGCCATGCAGCACCACATCGCCACCGAGGAGCTCGGCCCCCGGGCCGAGCACATGACCGGGCCGATCGAAGCCTGCGTGCACTGCGGCTTCTGCCTGCCCACCTGCCCGACGTACGTGACCCTGGGGGAGGAGATGGACTCCCCGCGCGGGCGCATCTTCCTCATGAAGGAGGTGCTGGAGGGCCAGGTCGAGCTCGAGGTCGCCCAGCCGTACCTGGACAACTGCTTGGGCTGTGTCGCCTGCGTGAGCGCCTGTCCCTCCGGCGTCCAGTACGGGGACCTCATCACCGCCTTCCGCGCCCACGCAGAACCCCAGCGCCACCGGCCCGCCGGGGAGGTCCTCCAGCGCGAGCTGACCCTCGCCACGCTGCCCCACCCTCGGCGCTTCCGCCTGGCCGCCCGCAGCGGGCGCCTGGCCAAGCCGTTCGCGCCGATGCTCCCTGCCGCACTGTCCTCGATGCTGCGCCTGCTCCCGGACCGGCTGCCCCGCCAGCGGCGCCTGCCCGAGATCTGGCCCGCGGTGGGGACGCGCCGTGCGCGGGTGGCGCTGCTGGCCGGCTGTGCCCAGCAGGTGCTCGCCCCCGAGATCAACTGGGCCACCCTGCGCGTGCTCGCGGCCAACGGGGTGGAGACGATCATCCCCCGCGGGCAGGCCTGCTGCGGGGCCCTGGCGATGCACACCGGCGAGGCCGACCGCGCCCAGCGCACGGCGGTGAAGAACCTCACCGCGTTCCCCCGGGACATCGACGCCGTGCTCACCAACGCCGCCGGCTGCGGGTCGGGGATGCACGAGTACGGGCTGCTGTTTGCCGGCACCCCCGAGCAGGCGCGCGCGCAGGAGCTCGCCGGCCAGGTGCAGGACATCAGCGTCTTCCTGGACCAGCTCGGCTGGGTCGCCCCGCCGCCGGCCCTGCCCCGGCCGACCCGGGTCGCCTACCACGACGCCTGCCACCTCGCCCACGCCCAGGGGGTGCGCGGAGCGCCGCGGCGGCTTTTGGCGGCCATCGAGAACCTCGAGCTCGTCGAACCCGCCGAATGGGAGCTCTGCTGCGGGTCGGCGGGCACCTACAACGTTGAGCGGCCCGAGCTGGCCGCCCAGCTGGGACGGCGCAAACGTGACAACCTGCTGGCCACCGGCGCGGAGCTGATCGCCACTGGCAACATCGGCTGCATGACCCAGCTGGCCACCCACCTGCGGGAGGGGGACGCCGAGCTCCCCGTCCTGCACACGATCGAACTCATCGACCGCGCCTACCGCCGGGAGTTGACCGCGTCATGACCCCCTCACCTCCCTCACGCACCACCATCCACGGGCTGTCCGTCGCCGACGCGCTCATCAGCTTCGTCCGTGAGCGCGCCCTGCCCGGGACCGGCGTGGCCGAGGACGACTTCTGGGCCGGACTCGCCGGCGCCATCACTGAGCTCACGCCCCAGCTCCGCGCGCTGCTGGTCCGCCGTGACGAGCTCCAGGCCCGCCTGGACGCGCCCGAGGCGCGGGAGCCCAGCGCCGATCCGGCGGCGGCGCGGGCGTTCCTGGAGGAGATCGGCTACCTCGAGCCTGACCCCGGCCCCGTGCGCATCAGCACCGAGAACGTCGACCCCGAAGTGGCGACCCTGGCCGGGCCACAGCTGGTGGTCCCGCTGCTCAACGCCCGCTTTGCCACCAACGCGGCCAACGCTCGCTGGGGCTCGCTCTATGACGCCCTCTACGGCTCCGACGTCATCGACGAGGCCGACGGCAAGAGCCGCAGCGGCCCCTACAACCCGACCCGCGGGGCGGCGGTCATCGCCCGGGCCAAGGCGTTCCTGGACGAGCACTTCCCGCTCCAGGGCGCCAGCCACGCGACCGCCACGGCCTACCGCGTGCGCGACGGCCAGCTCTCCGTGGAGGGGCCGGATGGCGTAAGCGCCCTCACCGACGCGGCCCAATTCGTCGCCTTCACAGGCGACGAGAGAGAACCTGACTCGGTCCTGCTGGGCCACCACGGGCTCCACGTCGAGATCGTCATCGACCCCGCCCATCCGGTCGGCGCCGGGGACCCCGCCCACGTCGCTGACGTCGTCATCGAGGCTGCGCTCACCGCGATCATGGACCTCGAGGATTCCGTCGCCGCCGTCGACACCGCGGACAAGCTGCTGGGCTACGGCAACTGGCTCGGGCTGATCCAGGGCACGCTCACCGCCGAGGTGAGCAAGGACGGGCAGACGTTCACCCGCGTGATGCAGCCTCCGCGGCAGTTCCGCCGCCCGGACGGATCGACGCTGGAACTGCCCGGCCGGGCGCTGCTGTTCATCCGCCAGGTCGGCCATCACATGTTCTCCGACATGGTCCTCGACGCCGACGGTGAGGCGGTCCCCGAGGGGATCCTCGACGCGTTCGTCTGCGGGCTCGCCTCGGTGCACGACCTGCGCGGTGAACGGGCGGGGCAGAACTCACGCGCCGGATCGATCTATGTGGTGAAGCCCAAAATGCACGGCCCCGCCGAGGTCGGCCTCACCGTCGAGATCCTCGCCCGGGTCGAGGCGACTCTCGGCCTGGCCCCGGCGACGATCAAGCTCGGGATCATGGACGAGGAGCGGCGCACCTCGGTGAACCTGAAGGCCTGCATCGCCGCGGCGGCGGACCGCGTGGTGTTCATCAACACCGGCTTTCTGGACCGCACCGGCGATGAGATCCACACGGCGATGCGGCTCGGACCGGTGGTGCGCAAGGGGGCGATGAAGACCCAGGCGTGGCTGAGTGCGTATGAGGACCGCAACGTGGCGATCGGGCTGGCCTGCGGCTTCCGTGGACGCGCCCAGATCGGCAAGGGCATGTGGGCCGCCCCGGACAACCTCGCCGAGATGCTCGAGGCCAAGATCGCCCACCCGCGCAGCGGGGCGAGCTGTGCCTGGGTGCCCTCGCCGACCGCGGCGACCCTGCACGCCCTGCACTACCACGCCGTCGACGTCGCCGCCCGCCAGCGTGAGCTCGAGGCCGCCCCGGGACCGGAGCGGCTCGAGGACCTGCTCACCGTTCCGCTGGTCGACCCGGCCAGCGTCTCCCCGCCCGAGCGCGAGGAGGAGCTCGACCTCAACGTCCAGAGCACCCTCGGCTACGTCGTGCGCTGGATCGACCAGGGTGTCGGCTGCTCGAAGGTTCCCGACCTGGCCGGGACCCCGCTGATGGAGGACCGCGCCACGTGCCGAATCTCCTCCCAGATGGTGTCCAACTGGCTCGTCCACGGGCTCGTCGGGCTCGAACAGGTGGACGCGTCGCTGCGGCGCATGGCCGCCGTGGTCGACGCCCAGAACGCCGGTGACCCGGCCTACGTGCCGATGGCCCCGGCCTGTGACGGCCAGGCCTTCCTCGCCGCGCGAGAGCTGCTCACCCAGGGGATGCACCAGCCCTCCGGATACACCGAGCCGATCCTGCACCGCCGTCGGGTCGCGCGCAAAGCCGAACTGATGGAGACCGACTGACATGCGCCTTGACCTCGCCACCGCCCGGCAGATCATCGCCGGGGCCCAGGCCCACGGCGCCCAGGCCGGGCTCAAGCCACTCACCGTCGTCGTGCTCGACGCGGGCGCGAACGTGATCGTCGCCGAGCGTCAGGACGGGTCCTCGAACAAGCGCTTTGAGATCGCTTTCGGCAAGGCCAACGGCGCCCTCGCCTTGGGGATGGGCTCACGGGCGCTGATGGCCCGGGCCGAGCAGCAGGCGTACTTCATCTCGGCGGCCGCGGGGGCCATCGGCGGGGCGCTGGTGCCCGTGCCCGGCGGGGTGCTGCTGCGTGACCGCGTGGGGGCCGGGGCCGCCGGGGAGTCCGGTGCGGGCGCGGCGGGCGGGGAGGGTCCGGGGCCGATCATCGGCGCGGTCGGCATCTCCGGGGACAGCTCCGACAACGACGAGGCCGCCGCGGTGGCCGGGGCGCGGGCCGCGGGCCTGGAGGCCCAGGTCGACTAGCCGCCTGCTGCTGGAGTACGACGGGCGCGAGTTCGCCGGCTGGGCCGTGCAGACCGGACAGCGGACGGTCCAGGCCGAGGTCGAGCGCGCGCTGGCCGTGCTGGTCGGCGCGCCCGTCGCCCTCACCGTCGCCGGGCGTACCGACGCGGGCGTCCACGCGCTCGGCCAGGTCGCCTCCTACCCGGGTCCGGTCGTCCGCGTCGACGGGCTCAATGCGCTGCTGCCCCCCGACGTCGCCGTGCTCGCCTGCGCGCCCGCGCCGGAGGGCTTCTCGGCCCGTCACGACGCGACCTCGCGCGCCTACACCTACCGCGTCATCGCCCGGCGCCCGCGCAGCGCGCTGGTCCGCGGCCGCGCC
>DASSZV010000008.1:0-85469 GCA_035702765.1 Solirubrobacteraceae bacterium | reverse complement strand
TGGGCGTCTTCGCCGCCGGGATCGCGCTACGGGTCGTCTTCATGGTCCTCTACCGCCCGGGCTTCCTCGGGATCACCGACACGGGCTCGTACCTCGCCGCCGCCCGGGGTGGGCTGTTCACCAACATCTATGACCCGGCGGGCTATCCGCTGTTCATCCGCCTGCTCCACGCGGTGACCGCGCACCTGGCCTGGCTCGTCCTCGTCCAGCACGCGCTGGGGGTGCTCAACGCCGCCCTGCTCTACACGACGGTGCGCCGCCTGACCGGGTCGGCCCGGCTGGCGATCATCCCCGCGGTGGTGGTGCTCTTCGACGGCTACGCGCTGTGGGTCGAGCACACGCCGATCACCGAGACGCTGTTCACCTTCCTCGTCGTGGCCACCCTGTGTCTGGCCGTCCACGCCGCCGCGTCCACCGGCATCAATCCCACCGGTCCCGCCGACCCCGCCGACCCCGCCGACCCCGCCGGTCCCGGGGGCCGCCGGGCGCTCCTCCCCGTCGCCGGTCTCGGGGTGCTCATCGGCGCGGCCGGCCTGGTGCGCCCGGTCGGCCTGCTGCTCGCACCGATCGTCCTGGTCTGGCTCACCCTCGTCGCCGACCCCGGCTGGGGCCGGCGCGTGGTGCGAGGGCTCGTGCTGATCGTTCCCGTCCTGGTCATCCTCGGGGTCTACGTCCTCGCTCAGCGCTCGGCAATCGGCTACACGGGGCTCACCCAGGATTCCGGGCGGGTGTTCTACGCCCGGGCGGCGGGCTTTGCCGACTGCCACGACTTCACCCCGCCGCCGGGGACCCGGGCCCTGTGTGAGAGCACCCCGCCGAGTGAGCGGGGCAGCTTCAACCAGTACCTCACCGGATACCCGGACCGGCCCTCGGCCCGGGCCGCGAAGCTGGGCCGCGACATCAGCCCGGCCTGGCGCGTGTTCGGCCCACCCCCCAACGGCAACGCCAAGCTGCTCGCCTTCGGGCTCACCGCGATCGAGCACCAGCCGTGGGCCTACCTCTCTCACGTGGCCAGCGACGTGCACTACTTCTGGGCCGACCATCACCGTGCCTTCCTCAGCGCCGATGCGACGCCCGTGCCCGGGGTGCAGGCCCTCGTCGCGGGCTATGAGGGCACCGGCGTCATCGCCTCTCAGGGACTTGGCTTCCTGCGCTGGTACGGGACCTGGATCGAGATCACCGGTCCGGTGATGATCCTGCTGCTGTTGATCCCGCTGCTCGGGCTCCTCCCCGGTGATGCGCGCCCGCGCCGGGCCGCCGTGCTGCTGGCCGCTGCCGGCTGGCTGCTGCCCCTGGGTGCGGTGGCCACCGCGTCAGTCGACCCGCGCTTCATCCTGCCCGCCTACGGTCCGCTCGCCGCCGCCGGGGCCATCGGGTTGCGGCGCGAGAGCCGTCTGGGCCGCTGGCTGCGCGTGCGCTGGGAGCGCCGGGCGCGCCTACAATCGGCCGGGTAGGGAGACGATCCAGGCCGGGAGGGAACTGAGATGCAGGGGATGAGCCGGGTGCGCCGCGCGGGTGCGGCGCTGCTCGTCGCAGGAATGTCGGGACTGTGCGCCGCGGGATCCGCGGCGGCGACGACACCCAGCCCGCCGGCCGGAGCGCCGGCGGTCGAGTCGGCGCCCGCCAGCGTGACGGGACTCTCCCCGCAGCTGCCCGCGAGCGTCCAGGCCGCCAGCGCGGCACCGCACAGCCACTGGGTGCCGGAGAAGGCGATCTACGGGACCGCGTCGCGGAACGACATCACCGTCATCGGGGCGGGTGGCACCCCCATCCGGGTGAACGAGATCTATCCGACGCTCGCTGACGGGCAGCCCGCCCCCGGAAAGTTCCCCGTCGTGCTCACCATGACCCCGTACGGCAAGGGGCAGGGGGGATCCAGCGCCCCCGGCTCGGCTCAGACCGCCTCGGGTGGGTCGGCCACGGGCGGCCCCGACGACTATCTCGTCCAGCGCGGCTACATCAACGTCGTCGAGGACGTCCGCGGCACCGGTGACTCCGGCGGCTCCTTCGGGCTCTTTGACCCGATCCAGACTCAGGACGCGATCAAGGTCCTGCACTGGGCGGCCGCACTGCCCAACTCCGACGGCCGCGTGGGCACCTACGGACCGTCCTACCTCGGCATCGACCAGCTGCTGCTCGCCGGGGCGGTGGGCCGCCACTCACCGTTGAAGGCGATCTTCCCGATGGTCCCCGCCAACGACATCTACCGCGACACGTCGTTCATGGGTGGGCTGATGGACTCCGAGTTCGACCTCGCATATCTCGGACTCACCACGGCGCTCAACCAGGGCAATCCGGCCATCGACGGGCTCAGCGACACCGGCCTGCTCGCCCAGCTGGCTCAGCTCGAGCTCACCCACGCCAACTCCGTGTTCGGCTACGACGCCGCGCTCACCGCGGGCATTCTCGGCGGTGGCGACCCGGCCTATGACCAGAACTACTGGAAGGCCCGTTCGCCGCAGACGACGATCGCCAACGTCGTGCGCAACGGAATCCCCGCCTACATCGTCGGGGGCGAGTTCGACATCTTCCAGCACGGCGAACCGCTGGACTATGTCGCCCTCCAGAACGCCTGGGATCACCGGCCGACGACCGCGCCGATGCTGGCGCGCCAGCGCACGACAGGGCGCTACCAGCTCATCGACGGGCCCTGGGAGCACCTCAACGCCTCGAGCGTCGACGTCAACGCGCTGGAGCTCGAATGGTTCGACACCTGGCTCAAGGGTGAGCGCACGGGCATGGCCAAGACCCCCACGCCGATGCACTACTACGACCTGGGGACAGGCAACTACACCGAGTCGGCCACGTTCCCCTTTGCCAATGCCCATCCCAGCACGCTGTATCTCAACGCCGGCGGCACGCTCACCGACACCGCGCCGACCCAGAGCGGCAGCGACACGCTGCTGTGGAGTCCGGTGGGCGGGATCTGCGGACGCAGCGTCGACCAGTGGTCCATGGGAGCGATCTCGATCCCGGCCTCTGAGGCCGGGATCCTTGCGCCGTGCGTCTCCAACGACGCACCGAGCACACTCGAGCCGACCCAGCGTTCCTACACCACCGCGCCGCTCACCCGAGCCGAGACGATCGCCGGGCCGCTGACCGCGACCGTCGACATGACGGCCAACACCACCGATACCGAGCTCGTCGCCGAGCTCGAGGAGGTCACCCCGGACGGGAGCGCCTTCCCGATCACCCAGGGCGCCCTGCTCGGCTCCCAGCGGGCGGTGGATCCGCGCCGCTCATGGACCGTCGGCGGCGCGACCCTGCTGCCGTATCACCCCTACACGCGGGCGGCGGCCCAGCCGGTGGTGCCCGGACAGATGACCCGTTATCAGGTGGAGATCTTCCCCACGCTCATCACCGTGGCCAAGGGTGACCGCATCCGCCTCACCCTGGCGACGGCAGATACCCCGCACCTCACGCCGGTCCCCGGCGACCTGGAGAAGATGATCGGCGGGGTCTACTCGGTGGCCCACTCGCCGGCCGATCCCTCGAGCCTCACGCTCGACCTCATCCCGTAGGCGCCCGGGGGCGGGCGTCCGCCCGCCCCCGCAGGGACCGGGCCCGCCCCCAGGGTCCGCGCAGGTCCGCGGACTGGGTGCCCGGCGGCGGCCGGCGGGCACCCCGGATCAGATCAACTGCGGCTGACCCGGATGCGCAGCGTCCGGCCGTCGACGCTGACGGGCTCAGCCGCGTCAAGCGGCGCGTAGGTCACCGTGGTGGCGAGCACCTCGCCGGCCAGGTAGGCCTGATGCTCGCGCGCGGCGGCCATCAGCGCCTCATCCCCGTCGAGGGTCAGCTCGATCCGGTCCGCGATCTCCAAGCCGGCCGCCTTGCGCGCGCCCTGGACGGCGTGGACGATCTCCCGCGCCCATCCCTCGGCCCGCAATGCGTCGTCGATCTCCAGCTCCAGCGCCACGGCGTGGGAGCCCTCGCGCTCCAGTTCGTAGCCCTCGAGCGGCTTCATCGAGAAGAGCAGATCTCCAGCGCTCAGGCTGTGGTCGCTGCCTGCGACCTGGATGCCAATCACGCCTCCCTCTCGCACGGCGAGAGCGGCGTGCTTGGCATCCAGGCCTGCGACAGCCGTCGCGACCTGGGGCATGTGCTTGCCGAACCGCTTACCGAGCGTGCGGTAGTTGGGCTTCACCTCGACGTCAGAGAGCTCATCGGCGTCGTTCACGAAGCGGAGCGCGTGGACGTTGAGTTCGTCCTCGATGATCTCGGCGAGGCGTTGGATCGCCGCGCGCTCATCACCCGCGGCGACCACGACGGCCTCGCGCAAGGGCTGGCGCAGCTTGAGCTTGGCGTGGGCGCGGGCGGCGAGACCGAGGCGAACGGTGTCCCGAGCCGTGGCCATAGCGGTCTCCAGATCGAGATCGCGGGCAGGCGGAGCGGGCCAGTCACAAAGGTGCACCGAGGGCTCTGACCCGTCGAGGTTGTCGTAGAGCTCGTCGGCCACGAACGGGCAGAAGGGGGCGAGCAGCTTGGCCAGGGTGACGAGGATGTCTTCCAGGGTGCCCAGCGCGGCGGGGTCGCCGTCCCAGAAGCGCCGCCGGGAGCGGCGTACGTACCAGTTGGACAGCTCCTCGACGTAGTCGGCGATCGCCCGGCCGGCGGCGGTCGCGTCGAAGGCCTCCAGGCCGGCGGTGACCGCCTCCACGGTGGCCGCGAGCCGGGAGAGGGCCCAGCGGTCCAGGTCCGAGACGGCCTGAGCGGGCGCCCCGTCGGTGCTCCCGAGCCCCCAGCCGGGAGCACCGTCACCGGCCATGCGGTCGGGATCCCCGCCCGCGTCGGTCCTCGTCCCGGGGCCCGCCGCGTTCGCGTACAGCACGTAGAAGGAGTAGATGTTCCACAGCGGCAGCAGAAAGCGGGTGACCGACTCGCCGACCGCCTCGAGGCTGAAGCGGTAGCCGTCCCAGGGGTACTTGGAGGTGAAGAGGAACCAGCGGAAGGCGTCGGCGCCGAAGCGGTCCAACACCGCCCAGGGGTCGACGATGTTGCCCCGGGACTTGGACATCTTCAGCCCCTCCTGATCGAGGATCAGGCCGAGGCAGATGACGTTGCGGTAGGAGCTCTGGTCAAAGAGCAGCGTCGAGACGGCGAGCAGCGAGTAGAACCAGCCACGGGTCTGATCGAGCGCCTCGCAGATGTAGTCGGCGGGGAAGTGCTCGCGGAACGCGGCCTCGTCGAGGTGGGGGGCGCCGTACTGGGCGAAGGGCATCGAGCCCGAGTCGAACCACACGTCGATGACCTCGGGGACGCGGGTCATCTGCTCGCCGCAGTCGGCGCAGGCGAAGTGGACGTCGTCGACGTAGGGGCGGTGCGGGTCGCTCAGCGTCACGCCCGAGAGCTGATGCAGTTCGGCGAGTGAGCCGACGACACGGACGTGGCCCTCCGCGCAGCGCCACACCGGCAGGGGGGTGCCCCAGTAGCGCTCGCGGGACAGCGCCCAGTCGACGTTGCCCTCGAGCCAGTGGCCGAAGCGCCCGTGCTTCACATGCGGCGGCTGCCAGTTCACCGTCTCGTTCGCGGCCAGCAGGCGGTCCTTGACCTGGGAGGTGGCGATGTACCAGGACGGCTTGGCGTAGTAGATCAGCGCGGTGTCACAGCGCCAGCAGTGCGGGTAGGAGTGCTCATAGGGCACCGCCTTGAGCAGGCGGTCGCGGGCGCGCAGGTCCTCGACGATGTCCTCGTCACAGTCCTTGACCTTGCGCCCGGCATAGGTGGTGATGCGCTCGTCGTAGGTGCCGTCGAGACGGACCGGGTTCACCGGCTCCAGGCCGTTGGCGATCCCCAGGTTGAAGTCGTCCTCGCCGAAGGCGATCGCCGTGTGCACCAGGCCGGTGCCGTCCTCGGCGGTGACGAAGTCGGCTCCCAGGACGGTGTGGCCCTTGGCGCCGTAGTCGGCGGCGGTGATGAAGCCGAATGGCGGCTCATAGGCCAGGCCGATGAGATCGGCACCGGGGAAGCGCTCGTGGACGACCGCGCCCTCACCCAGCACCTTCTCGGCGAGCGCCGCGGCGACGATGTAGCGGCCCGGGCGGAGCTTCGATCCCTCCGGTGGACTGGCCAGGGCGTAGGTGAGCTCGGGGGCGACGGCCACCGCGGCGTTGGAGACGAGCGTCCACGGGGTGGTCGTCCACACGAGCAGGTCCCCGCGCTCTGAGGGGAGGATCGCGTAGGCGGAGAGGTCGGTGTCGTCCTGGTAGGCGCCGGGCTGGCCCAGCTCGTGACTGGAGAGGGCCGTGCCACAGCGGGGGCAGTAGGGGACGACCTTCAGCTTCTCAAACAGCAGCCCCTTCTCGTGGATGCGCTGCAGCGCCCACCAGACCGACTCGACATAGCTGGGATCGAGCGTGCGGTAGGCGTCCTCGGTGTCGAGCCAGAAGCCGATCCGCTCGGTGAGCCTCGTCCAGTCGTCGATGTGGGAGAAGACGTTCTCGCGACAGCGCGCGTTGAACTTCTCGATCCCGTAGGCCTCGATCGCGTGCTTGTCGTGGAGGCCGAGCTCCTTCTCCACCGCGAGCTCCACGGGCAGGCCGTGGCAGTCCCAGCCGCCCTTACGGTCGACGCGGTAGCCGGCCATCGTCCGGTAGCGCGGGAAGATGTCCTTGAAGGAGCGGGCCAGGACGTGGTGGGAACCCGGCTTGCCGTTGGCCGTCGGCGGTCCTTCATAGAAGCCCCAGCGCGGTGCCTCGGCGCGGCGGCGCAACGACTCGGCGAAGATGTCGCGCTCGCGCCAGCGCTCGAGGATCGCCGTCTCCAGGGCGGGGAAGTCCGCCTTCGGGTCAACGGGGCGGTGCGCGGTGCTCGGGTCGTCGGTCGCGGCCATGGAGCGCCGATTCTAGGTGTCGGCCCCCGACCGCCGCCGGCCATCGGGCCGGCGCCGTTCCGGACGGTGAGTGCGCGACCATAGGGCGAGGATGCGCCTGCGTCTCTACCACCACGCCGACGGGGCCCGCGTGGCCTACCGGGAGACCGGCACCGGCCGGGCCCTGGTGCTGTTGCACTCCCTCGGCCTCAGCCACCGGGAGTGGGAGCCCATCGTCGAGCCGCTGGCCCAGCGCTTCCGGGTCGTCCTGCCCGACCTGCCGATGCACGGGGATTCCGAGGACCGCCCGCGTCACCCCTACAGCCGCGAGTGGTTCATCGAGGTACTGGCCGGCTTCTGCGCCGAGGTGGGGGGGCCGCGGATCTGCCTGGCCGGCCATGACGTCGGGGCCGAGCTCGCGCTCGCCGCCGTCGCCGACGGGCGCCTGGCCCCGCACAAGCTCGTGCTCATGTCCCACCGCCTGGAGCACCCCTCCCCGTTCCCGGCCCGTCGGGCGCTGTGGCGGGCGACCGCGAGCCTCGGGGCGGTGCCCGGCGTGGACCTGGCCGTCTCCCACCTCGCGCCGCTCGTCTTCCGCCCCGCCCTGGGCGAGCGGCTCTCCTACCAGGCCAACCCGGGCGCGCGCGACCTCCTGCGCCACGCGCTCGCCGACGTGCCCGGCAACGCCAACCGGGCCCGGGCGTGGGCGAAGTTCGCCCGGCGCTGGCCGGCCGGGACGCGCGCCGAGCTCGAGGCCCGTCTGGAGGCGCTGGAGCTTCCCGTGCTGCTGCTGTGGGCCGAGAACGACCCGGCCGCGCCGTTGGCCTGGGCCGAGACGGCACTCGAGCACCTGCGTGACGGCCAGCTGCGCACCGTCCCGGCGGCCGGCTTCCTGATGGCCTACGACGACCCGGTGGTGCTCGCCAGGGAGCTGATCGCCTTCCTCGGGTAGCGTTGCGCTCCAGACAGGACCCGGCCTCTGGGTGAGGCCCGGCGTATCCGGACGTGCGGGAAAGGACAGACAGTGAGTACCTCTGAGCAGCAGCAGTTGTGGGGCGCCGAGACGACCAAGGCCGTCGCCAACTTCCCCATCTCGGGCGAGCCGGTCCCCGCGCCCGTCGTCCACTGGCTCGGGCGCATCAAGGGCGCCGCCGCGCGCGTCAACGGCGAGCTCGGGCTCATCGACGCGGCGATCGCCCAGCGGATCGCCGAGGCCGCCGACGCCGTCGCCGCCGGCGAGCACGACGGCCAGTTTCCCATCGACGTCTTTCAGACCGGGTCGGGCACCTCGACGAACATGAACGCCAACGAGGTCATCGCGACGCTCGCCGGTGAGGGCGTGCACCCCAACGACCACGTCAACTACGGCCAGTCCTCCAATGACGTCTTCCCCAGCGCCGTGCACCTGGCCGCGCTGGACCAGGCGACCCATGACCTGCTGCCCGCCCTCGCCGCGCTCGAGTCGGCGCTGGCGCAGAAGGCGACCCAGTTCCACGACATCGTCAAGTCCGGGCGCACCCACCTCATGGACGCCGTCCCGGTCACCCTCGGCCAGGAGTTCTCCGGCTACGCCGCCCAGGTTCGCCTGGCCCAGAAGCGCGTGGCCAACGCCCTGCCCCAGGTCGGCCAGATCCCTCTGGGCGGCACCGCCACCGGCACCGGGCTCAACACGCACCGAGAGTTCGCCACGCGCGTGCGCGCGCTGCTCGCCTCCGCCTCGGGCCTGGAGGTCTGCGCCCCCGAGGATCCCTTCGAGGCCCAGGGCAACCGGGACGCACTGGTCGAGCTCTCCGGTGCGCTGAAGGTCATCGCCGTCTCCTTCACCAAGATCGCCAACGACCTCGCCCTGATGGGCTCGGGGCCGCGCTGTGGCATCGGTGAGATCTTCCTGCCCGAGTTGCAGAAGGGCTCCTCGATCATGCCCGGCAAGGTGAACCCGGTGATCCCCGAGGTGACGCTGCAGGTTGCCGCGCAGGTGATCGGCAACGACAGCGCCATCACGATCGCCGGCTCCCAGGGCAACTTCGAGCTCAACGTGCGCGTGCCGCTGATCGCGCGGAACCTGCTGGAGTCCATCCGCCTGCTGGCCGCCACCGCGCGGGTGCTCAACGAGAAGTGCGTCGCCGGCATCGAGGCGAACCTCGAGGGCTGTGAGGCCTCCGCCGAGGGGACGCTCGCCACGGCCACCGCGCTGAACACGCACATCGGCTACGACAAAGCGGCCGAGATCGTCAAGGAGGCGACCGCCTCGGGGCGCACGCTGCGTGAGGTGGCCTATGAGAAGGGCGTCGACGAGGCGACCTTCAACGCGGCGATCGACCTGCGTGAGATCGCCCGCGGGAACCTCGCCTGACCGACGTCGGGGGAGGGCGGGGCGCGCCGCGCTCCGGAAAGACTCGTTGCAGCGCTGTGCGGATCCTGACCATCTGTCAGGGTTCGCGCCGCGTATGCCGTTAACCGCCAGGATGAGAAGGATTTCCCTGACGTCCGCCGTAGGCGTCCTCACCGCGCTGGCCGTGGCGCCGGTCCTCGCCCTCCCGGCCGACGATGCGCTGGCCCGCAGCGCTCCGGCCTCCGGCGCGGGCACCCTGGCCATTTCCGGCGGCGGCTTCGGCCACGGCATCGGGATGAGTCAGTACGGGGCCATGGGCTTTGCCCTGCACGGATGGAGCTACCCGGCGATCCTCGGCCACTACTACGCCGGCACCCAGCTGGCCCGCGTCCCGGACACGACGGTCACCGTGCTGCTCGGTGACGGCACGCCGACGATCACCGGCGCGACCCGGGCCGACGGCCACGCCCTGGACCCGTCCCGGCACTATGGCGTGATCGCGGCCGGCGGCGGCCTGGAGCTCATCTCCGGCGGGCGCCGCAGCCGCCCCTTCCCCGCGCCGCTGGAGCTGAGCGGCCCCTCGGGCGGGCTGACCCTGCTCGGCAAGGGCGCCTATGAGGGGAGCCTGCGCTTCTACCCGGACGGCTCCGGCGGGGTGCAGACCGTCAACGCCGTCGACCTCGAGGACTACGTCCGCGGCGTCGTCGCGGAGGAGATGCCCGCCTCCTGGCCCCAGCAGGCCCTCGACACCCAGGCCGTCGCCGCCCGCACCTACGTGCTCGCCGACACCCCGGTGTCACCTGACTATGAGGTCTACTCCGACACGCGCTCGCAGATGTACGGCGGGATCGGTGCGGAGACCCCGGCGACCAACGCGGCCGTCGCCGCCACGCTGGGTCAGGTCGTGCAGAGCGGCGGCCAGATCGTGCCGACCTACTTCTCCGCCTCCTCGGGCGGCCACACCGAGAGCATCCAGAACGTCTGGCTCGGGGTGAGTCCCGCGCCGTACCTCGTGGGCGTGCCGGACCCCTACGACGACGCGGGCAACAACCCCTACTACCGCTGGCACGAGAGCCTCAGCCTGGCCACGGCCCAGCGGCGCCTCGCCGGACTCTTCCAGGGCTCCCTGCGCGGGATCCGCGTGCTCTCCCGCGGCGTCTCCCCGAGGATCGTCTCCGCCCAGGTCGTCGGGACCCGCGGGAGCTCGACCGTCTCGGGCGCGACGCTGGAGTCGGACCTGGGCACCTACAGCAGCTGGATGTCCTTCACCACGGTGACTGCGCACGGGACGACGCGCCAGGGGACGACGCGCCCGGGGACGACACGCCGGGGGAGTGGCCACAGGCCCGCCGGCGCCGCCCCGGCGCAGACGGGCGGCTCGGGCTCCTTCGGCTCGGGGGGCGCCTCCGGTGGGTCGGCGGGATCCTCCGGCGGTGCGCCGAGCAGCGGCGGGGCGGGGATCTCCAGCGCCCTGGCCCGGATGCCCCGGCGCTCACTCAGCGGCACGGTTTTTCCGGCCCGCGCGGGCGCGACGGTGATCGTGGCGCGCTGGAGCGGGGATGGATGGGTGCGCTGTGGGCGCACCCACGAGAACGCCGCCGGGACCTACCGGCTGTCGCTGCGCCAGGCCGGGCGCTACCGGGTGCTCGTCCCCGGCCCCGGCCCCGAGGTCGTGGCCCCCGCGGTCCGCGTACGCTGAGCCCATCCGCTGCCGACCTCATCCCCCGCCGTGAGCGCGCGCCGGCCGCTGCTCGCCGTCGACGCCCCGTGGGTGCTCTACCGCGCCTTCTTCGCTCTGCCCGGCTCGATCACGGGGGCTGACGGGCGCCCGGTGAACGCGCTGCTCGGAGCGGCCAACGCGCTGCTGGCCGCCGTGGGCGAACTGCGCCCCCGTGCGGTGGCGGTCTGCTTCGGCGCCGAGGACGCGGGCTATCGCACCGCCGCGTACCCGGGCTATCACGCCCACCGCGAGCCGATGCCGGCGGACCTGCGCCACCAGTTCGGCCTCGCGCCCGAGCTGTTCGCGGCCTTTGGCTGGAGTGTGCTCGACGCCGGTGAGCTCGAGGCCGACGACCTGCTCGGTGCGCTCGCCCGGCGCGAGGCCGGGGCGGCGGGCGTGGAGGCGGTCGGCGCCCCGACGGGTGCCGTGGCGGGTGAATCAACGCTGATCCTCACCGCGGACCGCGATCTCTATCAGGCGGTGAGCCCGGCCTGTTCGGTCGTCCACCTCAAGGGCGGCGCCCTCGAGCGCGTGGACGTTGCCGGTGTGCAGGACCGCTACGGGATCGGACCGGCCCTGGTCCCTGACCTCATCGCCCTGCGCGGGGACCCCTCTGACGGCATCCCCGGGGCCCCGCGGATCGGCGCCAAGACCGCGGCGAGCCTGCTCACCCGCTTCGGATCGCTCGAGGGGGTGCTGGCCGCGGCCGCCGATCCCGACTCCCGTGAGCTGCGCCCCAAGCTCGCGGAGACCCTGCGCGAGCACGCGGCCCGGCTGCGCGTCTTCCGGGAGATCGCCACGCTCCAGCCCGTGGACGTCGCCGCGCCGCCCGACGGCCAGCTGGATCCAGACGCCGCGGCGGCGGTGGCCCACCGGCTCGGCATGGGCCAGCTGGCCCGACGGCTCACCGACGCGGCCCGAGCCGCCGGCGTGGGCGGCGAGACCCGGACGGCATGACGCACGCTCCGCCGGCGTCACAGTGCTGACGGCGGACTCTCTCCCGCGTCGGGCTGCGCGCGTAAGCTGGGACCGATGCACCTCCCGCGTCGGCTGAGAACGTCGTTGATGGCTCTGGCGGGACTGGCTGTCGCTGCCCTCGTGGTGGCCGCGGTGGTGGCGCGCCTGCACGCGGCCGCCGCCGCCAACAGTCCCGCGGCCGCGGCTCTGGCCGCCAATCCCACCCTGGATCCGGGGACGCCGTTGCACGGCGCCGCCCCGGATTTCACGCTCACCGATCAGTTCGGCCGGCGGATGTCCCTGAGCGCGTTCCGTGGCCGGGTCGTCCTGCTGGCCTTCAACGACCCGGTGTGCACGACGGTGTGCCCACTCACCACCACAGCGATGCTCGACGCCAAGCGCCTGCTCGGTGCCGCGGGCCGCGACGTCGCGCTGCTGGGGGTCGCCGCCAATCCGCGGGTCACCTCGGTCGCGGCGGTGCGCCACTACTCCGCGGTCCACGGGATGACCCGCGCCTGGCACTTCCTCACCGGGCCGCTGCCCGTGCTCAAGCGGGTGTGGCACGCCTACGGCATCGAGGCGCAGGTCGTCAGAGGACAGATCGACCACACGCCGGCGCTGTACGTGATCAGTCCCCAGGGCCAGATGAGCCGGCTCTACATGACCCAGATGGCCTACTCCAGCGTCGACCAGCTCGGTCAGCTGCTCGCCCGCTCGGCCTCAGCCCTGCTCCCCGGGCGGCCCGCCGTGCGCTCGAGCCTGTCCTACGCCCAGGCGCCCCCGATCGCCCCGGCCCGGTCGGTGGTGCTCCCACGGGCAGACGGGAGCGGTGGCGTGACCCTGGGGCCCGGCCATGGGGCGCGGCTGCTGCTGTTCTTCGACACCTGGGTGCTGCCCCCGCGCGCGCTGGGCGCGCAGCTGGACAGCCTCGACCGGTATGCCTCCGCCGCGCGGAGGCACGGCCTCCCCGCACTCACCGCAGTCGACGAGGCGAGCGTCGAGCCCTCGAGAGCCGCCCTGCCACGCCTGCTCCGGCAGCTGCCCCGCCCCCTGGCCTACCCGGTCGCCGTTGACCGCAGCGGACGGGTGGCGGACGGGTACGAGGTCCAGGACCAGCCGTGGTTGGTGCTCGTCTCGGCGACCGGGCACTTCCTCTGGTACGACGACGTGGCGACCACGGGCTGGCCAAGCCCCGCCACCCTCGCGCACCAGGTCCGCGCCGCGCTGGCCCACGTCGTCACCGCCGCGCCCAGCAGCGTCGTCGCCCGGCTGCTCGCCGGCTCGCCGCCGCCCCTGAACGCCCTGCACCGCCAGGCCGGCCAGCTGCTCGTGGGCAAGGGTGGGCTGATGGCCCGGCTCCGCGCGCTGCACGGCTACCCCGTGGTCATCAACGCGTGGGCCTCCTGGTGCCCGCCCTGTCAGGCTGAGTTCCCGCTGTTCGCCTCCGCGTCGGCGCGCTACGGTCGCCAGGTCGCGTTTCTGGGCGCCAACACCAACGACACCCCGGGCGCGGCCCGCGGCTTTCTGGCCAAGCATCCGGTGAGCTATCCGAGCTACGAGGCCACCTCGAGCCAGCTCGGCCCGCTGGCGGCCATCGGGGGCCTGCCCACGACGATCTTCATCAACCAGTCCGGCAAGGTGGTGCACGTGCACACAGGGCAGTACGACAGCGAGGGCTCCCTCGACGCCGATATCCAGACCTACGCCATGGGCACGGCCGGATGAATCCTCCCGATCAGGTCGCTGCGGCGGATCCCGAGGCGGCGCCGGCGCCGATCAGCCCCTACGGCGTGCCCTGGACGGTGCGCGGCCTCGCGGCCTCGCACCCCCGCGGCACGATCGTGTGCGTCGTGCTGCTCGCGCTCACCATCGGATACTTCGCGATCATCGCCGCCGGTCCCCGCGCGGGCGCCATCGCTGACCACAGCACCTGCGAGCAGTGGGGATCGGCCAATGTCGACCGTCAGCACGCCTACGCCGCGCTGTTCCTGGCCGAACATCACCGCGTCTCCCCCAAGTGGGGGCCGGGGACGGTCGGCGTGATCAACGCGATCAACGCCGGCTGCTACCAGGCCTACGGCGAGGACGTGGCCAACACGGCCACGATGCTCCAGGCGGTCACGCGCGGGTTCTGAACCCGGTGTCCGGACCGCGGATGGGCCCTCGGGGACGGGCCGCGGGGCGTCGTGCTTATAGCGCCAATACCCGAGCGGGGGTGGTTCGCATTCTGTCTTGACTCGGGTTCTCTAACGGCGCTATAAACGGGCTCGGACCACACATTGTGAGATCAAGCACAATGCTCAGTGCTTAACCAGCTGTCGGAGAAGGGGCGTATGAAGGGCTCAGCAAAACGAGGGGTGATCACCGCGACCGCTGTATTGGCCGCGATCGCTGCGATCGCGGTGTACATCGGTGTGTATCTGGTCCAAGCGCCGGCATCGGCAGTGGCCACACAGGGACCGAGTGGGGTCCAACTGCATCTCGCCACCGTGGCGGCGGCGGAGACCACCGATCCCCACCCCACCTGGGTGTCGTACTACAGCACGGATGCCAATGACCAGAACTGGCGTCACGCCACCACCTATGTCCTGCCGGCTCACACGCTCGTGCACGTCACCGTCTATGAGTTCGACTCACAGACGGGCCTGCGCAACCCGTTCCTGTCACAACCCCAGGGAGCCACCAGCGGCAGCTACCAGGTCGACGGAAAGTCGCTGACCAGCACCGACCCCTCGGTCGCGTCCCACATCTTCGCCGTGCCTCAGATCGGGCTGTCCATCCCGCTGCCGGGGATCTCCTCGTCGGCCAAGAACCCGTGCTCCAACGCCCCGTGTCCGCTGAGCACCGCTCACGTCACCATCACCTTCACCTTCCGGACCCCCGGCAAGGGGCTCTACCGCTGGCAGTGCTTCGTGCCCTGCGGGGCGGGCTTCATCGACGGCAACGGCGGGCCGATGCAGACGGTCGGATACATGGACGGGTTCCTCCATGTTGTCTGACGCTCGCGGCCCCCGCTCCGGGGACAACGGCCCGCGCCACTGGCGCAACGTGGTCGTCCTCTGGACGATCGCCAGCCTGATCATGGTGCCGATCGTCGTCTGGGTGATCGGCCCCGGCCTGCCGCCTGGAAACGGGACCGTGGAGGCCTCCGGTCAGGTGACCGACAACACCGTGCTGCTGGCCATCGCCACCCCGGTCGCGCTCGCCGTCCTGGTCTACCTGGCCTACGCGGTCTGGGCCTTCCGTGAACGGACTCCGGAGGTGTTCGTCGACGGTCCCGCGATCCAGGGCAACTCCAGCGTGCAGTTCTGGTGGCTCGTGGCGACGACCGTGATCGTGCTGTTCCTCGCCGGGTACGGGTCGGTGCGGATGCTCGCCGACGGTGCCGGCGGTGGTCAGGGGCCCAGCCCGATCGCCACCCCGGCGGCGTCTGAGGGCAAGCCGGTGATCGTCCAGGTGATCGCCCAGCAGTGGCAGTTCACCTACCGCTGGCCCCAGTACGGCGGCGTGGAGACCAGTGCGATCGATCTCCCCACCAACAGCCTGGTGAAGTTCGAGGTCACGTCCCTGGATGTCATCCACTCCTTCTGGGCGTACGAGCTCGGGGTCAAGGCTGATGCCAACCCCGGCATCGACAACATCGCCTATGTCACGACCAAGGGCCCGCTCGCCTTCCACGTGCGCTGTGCCGAGCTCTGCGGGGTGTGGCACGGGTACATGTTCAACCAGGGCCGGGTTGTCCCCAAGGCTCAGTTCACCTCCTGGATCACCAGTCAGCGCCAGGCCGATGCGGCCACCACCAAGGTGCTCGATCCGTTTTCCAAGACCTATTACCCGCAACCGTTGAGGAGAGGCGGATGACCGCCATCGCAGTGTCAGTGCCGGCCCACCGCCGGACCGGTTGGCAGAAGCTGATCGGGTTCAACATGCTCACCGGGATCCTGCTCGGGATTGGTGGGTGGTTTCTGGGCCAGCTCATCGGTGATCACATCACCGGCCAGAACATCGCCTACTACTCAACGGAGGCTGGCCAGAACGACATCGCGATCCTGCTCGGGTACTTCCTTGGGGTGGTCGGCTTCCTCGTCGGGATGGGTTTTGCCAACTACCCGGTGAAGCGGCTGCTCGGATACCCGCCGGCTCTGGCCGAGCGGGAGTCCGAGGCGGGGGGCCTCTTCCGGTACTTCACGCTGTCGACCGACCACAAGGTCGTCGCCAAGCAGTACATGGCCGGCATCGGCGTGTTCTTCTTCGTCGCCGGCCTGAACGCGATGCTCATCCGCACGGAGCTGCTGCAGCCCAACGTGCACGTCTTCGGGGCCAATCAGTACCTGACCCTGGTCGGGATGCACGGGTCGATGATGCTGGGCACGATGACCTCCGGTCTGCTCGGCCCGTTCGCCACGTTCCTCGTCCCGCTGATGATCGGTTCGCGGCGGATGGCCTTCTCGAGGCTCTCCTCGTTCGCCTTCTGGTTGCTGATGGCCGGTGAGATCATCCTGCTCACCACCGTGTTCTTCGGCGGCTTCCAGACCGGGTGGACCGGCTACCAGCCGCTGGCCAGCCAGGGGACCGCCGGGTACGACGCCTACATCGGGTTCTTCGCCCTCGTCGGGCTCTCGATGACGCTGTTCGGTTTCAACCTGGTGGTGACGATCACCACCATGCGGGCCCCCGGGATGACCTGGTCACGGCTGCCGATCTTCGTGTGGAGCGCGTACGCGACCGCTTGGCTGATGATGCTCGCAGCGCCGATGCTGATCGCCGCCCTCCTGATGGCGGCCATGGACCGCACCATCCAGACCTCGTTCTTCAGCCCCGGAAACGGAGGCAGCGGATACCTGTTCCAGAATCTCTTCTGGGTGTTCGGACACCCCGAGGTCTACATCCTGGCCCTGCCGGGCATGGGGATCGTCCTGGAGATCATGGTGGTCTTCTCGCGAAAACCGCTGTGGGGCTACCGCCTCGCCGTGGCGGGCATGCTCGGGATCGCCTTCCTGAGCTGGTTCGTCTGGCAGCACCACCTGTTCGTGTCCGGGATCGACGCCGACCTGCGGCCGTTCTACATGCTCTCCACTGAGCTGATCTCGTTGCCCACCGGATTCATCTTCCTGTGTGCCATGGGCACCCTGTGGCGGGGGCGGATCCGCCTCACCGTGCCGATGCTGTTCTGTCTCGGCTGGATGTTCAACTTCCTCTGGGGCGGCATCTCGGGCGTGTTCAACAGTGACGTGCCCAGTGACGTCACCACGCACGGGAGCTACTTCGTGATGGCGCACTTCCACTACACGATCATGGGCGGCCTGATCTTCGGGTTCTTCGCCGCGATCTACTACTGGGTGCCCAAGATGTACGGGGTGAAGCTGAACGAGCGGCTGGGCAAGATCCACTTCTGGACGCTGATCATCGCCTTCAACTCGACCTTCGCGCCGCTGTTCGCGCTCGGTTTCATGGGGATGCCGCGTCGCGTCGTCACCTACAACCCGGCGTGGCAGGGCCTGAATGACTGGGTCACCGTCTCGGCGTATGTGATCGGGCTCTCGATGCTGGTCTTCCTGTTCAACGTCATCTGGTCGCTCGCGTTCAAGCGGGAACCGGCCGGTGCCAACCCGTGGAACTCCAAGTCGACGGAGTGGCAGCTTCCGACGCCGGTGCCGGTGCATGACTTTGAGGAGATCCCCACCTTCAGCGCAGACCCGTACCCCTACGGCGTCGAGCCCGCTCCGGTGGCCGCGTCGATGCGCACCGCTGTGCGGGAGGAGGTCTAGCCATGGAAGCGTCAGCATCAGCCCCGGTTGGCGGCAGCATCCAGCCGGAACCGCCGGAGTGGCAGCCGCGCGCCATCTGGATGAGCGGCCGCCTGCTCTGCGGCGTCGTGGCCTTCTTCTTCGTCGCGTTTGTGTTCGGATTCTTCTACCTGAAGTCTCTGGATCTCAACCACAGCTGGAAGATCGGCAACGTCACCCCTGACGGTGGACTCGGGATTGCCATCGCCACGATGTACGTGGCCAGCGCCGTGATCTACCGCCTGTCCGCACGCCGCCAGGGCAGCGACACGCTGGCGGGCGGAGTGATCGCGGTCATCCTCGGGGTGACCGCGGTGGTGCTGCAGTTCGTCGAGTACACCGTGCTCAACTTCGGGGCCACCCAGGGCGGATATGCGGCGGTCTTCTTCGGCTTCACGTCGACCTATGCGATCGTGGCCGTGGCCGGACTGTTCTGGATCCAGACCCAGGTGTCGACGATGATCAGGGTGAGGCGCGGGGGCGCGATGCGGGAGATCGAGGTCCCGACGAGCGAGTCCGCAATGGTGCTCGCCGGGATCGAATCCTCGTCGTTCTACTGGGCGTTCTACGCGGCCATCGGCGTGGTGGCCTACGTGCTGCTGTACCTCGTGCGCTGATCATGTCTCTCACCCGATGGTCCTGGGATCCGGGACTCGTGTATGTGGTCGTCTCGGGCGTGCTCTATGCGCTCGGCGGACGCGGCCGGTATCGGCCGCGTCCGCTGCAGGCGCTGGCGTTCTACTCCAGTCTGCTGACGATCGTCATCGCCCTGGACTCACCGCTCGACTCCTACGCGGACCAGTTGTTCTGGGTCCACATGACCCAGCACATCCTGCTGCTCACGGTCGCTCCACCGCTGCTGCTGCTGGGCCGTCCGTGGCCGCGGATGTGGCGGGCGCTGCCGCTGGGTCCGCGGACGACGATCGCGCGGAACCTGGCGCTGTCCCCACGCTTCAAGCCCGTTCGCGCCCTGGCGCGTCCCGTGCCGGCCTGGCTCCTGTTCAGCACGACGATCGTCGCGTGGCACCTCCCCTTTGCCTACCAGGCGACGCTGCGCTACGGCGCGCTCCACCTGCTCGAGCACGCGATGTTCTTCTTCTTTGGGCTGCTGTTCTGGGCCCGGGTGATCGACCCGGGGCCCCTGCGCCCGCGGCTGGTCTGGCCGGCCCGGATCGCCTACGCGTCCGGGGCGATGATCGTCTGCTGGATTCTCGCCATCACCCTGGTCATCGTCCCCCACCCGCTCTATCACCACTACGCCGCGCTGTCCGTGCGCCCCGGCGGGATCAGCGCGCTCGCCGATCAGCAGCTCGCGGCGGGAATCATGTGGGTCCCCGGGTCGGTCTCCTACGCGCTCACCTTCATCATCGGGTTTTACAAATGGCTGGAGCCTGATTCCGCGCCCGCTCCAGTGTCGACCGCAGTCACGAGCTGAAAGGACAACAAATGCCCCTCATGCCAATCGGCGCCATTCTCGTGGGCGAGATCCTCACTCTGGTGATGCCCGTATCCGCGGTCATCGCCCTGGGGACGTGGTACTGGCGCTTTACCACGCGTGTGCCGGAGACGCCGCAGGTGAGCCATCTCGGCGGCGACGCCAACGAGTTGACGCCCGCCCCGCACATCCCTGAAGCCTTGCCCGCGGATCCGGCCACGTGATCAGTGACGTCGCTCCGCTGGCTCCTGAGGTGAGCCAGACGGAGGCCGCGATCACCGGCCTGAGCGCCGGTCCGCTCAGTCGGGCGCTGGGGGTGGTGAGTGATGCCGGAGTGCGTCGGGATCTGCTCACGCTCACCAAGCCGCGGATCATGTCGCTGCTGGTGCTCACCGCGGCCTGTGCGATGGTGGCCGGCGCGAACGGGCGCCCATCCGCCGTGCGGCTGCTGGCGCTGATGGTCGGCGGCGCCCTGGCCTGCGGCGGCGCCGGCGCGCTCAACCACGTCATCGACCGCGATATCGACCGCCAGATGGGCGCCCGCACGGACTCCCGGCCCGTGGCCGCGGGGCGCATCAGTCCGCGGGCGGCCACGATCTTCGGGGCAGGACTCACCCTCGCCGCATTGATTCTGCTCACCGTCGCGGTGAACCCGCTGGCGGCGGTCCTCACCGGGCTGGGCAGTGTCTACTACGTGGGCGTGTACACGCTCTGGCTCAAGCGCCGTAGCGTGCAGAACATCGTCATCGGAGGGGGCGCCGGGGCGATGCCCGTGCTCGCCGGCTGGGCGGCCGCCCAAGGCCGGCTCGGTCTGGGTGCGGTGCTGCTCTTCACGATCGTGCTCGCCTGGACGCCCCCGCACTTCTGGGCGCTGGCGCTGCTGCTGCGCCGTCATTACGCCGACGCCGGGGTGCCGATGCTGCCCGTGGTCCGCGGGCAGGAGGCGACGGTCCGCCAGATCGTGCTGTACACGCTCCTGCTCTGCGCGGTGAGCGTGGTGCCCGTCCTCACAGGCACCTTCGGACTGGTTTATCTCGGGGCGGCGCTCCTGCTCGGAGCGGGTTTTCTCTGGCTGGCCGTGCGGCTGTGGCGCGGGGGCGGGGATCGAGCCGCCGCGGTGCTCTTCCACTATTCGCTGCTCTACCTCGCCCTGCTGTTCGTGGCGACGGCTCTGGACGCGGTCCTGCGCTGACCGGATCCGGTCAGGGCGTGAACTTCACCGTGATGACGTCCCCGTCGGCCATCACGTAGTCGCGGCCCTCCAGGCGCAGGGCGGCGTGCTCACGGGCCCCGGCGTAGCCGCCGAACTCCACGAGTCTGTCCCAGGAGACGACCTCGGCGCGGACAAAGCCCTTCTGGATGTCGGAGTGGATCTGGCCCGCGGCGTGCCAGGCGCTGAGGCCGCGGCGCAGATGCCAGGACTGAGCCGGCTTGGCCTCCCCGGCGGTGAAGAAGGAGATCAGCTCGAGCAGGGCGAAGGCGCCGCGCACGACGGTCTGCAGTCCCGACTCGGCGAGACCCAGGTCCTCGCGCATGGCCGCGGCCTCGTCGTCATCGAGCTCGCCGAGCTCCTTCTCCAAGCGGGCGGAGACGGCGACGGCCTGGGCGCCCTGGGCCGCGGCGTGGGCGGCGATCGCCTCCGGGACAACGGCGTCGCCCTCATCAACGTTGGCGACGAACAGGACAGGCTTGCTGGTGAGTGAGCCCAGCAGGGTCGCGGCATCCGGCGCCTCGTCGGGCACCGGGACGGTGCGCACGGGCTCGCCGGCCTGCAGTGCGGCGATGACCCGCTCGAGCCAGGCGTGCTCGGCGATGGCGTGCTTGTCCCCGCCCCGTGCCTGGCGGGCGACGCGGTCCACGCGCCGCTCGGCCTGCTCGAGGTCGGCGTAGATGAGCTCGGTCTCGATCGTCTCGATGTCGCGCAGGGGATCCACCGACCCCTCCGAGTGGATGATCGAGGCGTCCGTGTGGGCCCGCACGACATGGACCAGGGCGTCGGTCTCGCGGATGTTGGCCAGGAACTGGTTGCCCAGGCCCTCGCCCTTGTGGGCGCCGGCCACCAGGCCGGCGATGTCATGGAAGGCGATGGAGTCCCAGACCATCTCGGAGGCCTTGACGGTGGCGGCCACTTCGCGCATGCGCGGATCCTCGACCGGAACGACGGCGATGTTCGGCTCGATCGTCGTGAAGGGGTAGTTCGCCGCTTCCGCCGCCACGCCGGTGAGCGCTCCGAACAGCGAGGACTTGCCCGCGTTGGGCATGCCGACGATCCCCACCTTCATGCTCATCTGCCGATGACCTCGCCCACGGCGCTGCCCAGCAGGGAGCCGGCCAGTACGTCACTGGGCCAGTGCACACCCAGGTAGAGGCGCGACAGCGCGAGGGTCCCGGCCACCCCGTAGAGCGCCGGGGCGGGCACGAGGCCGCGGTAGGCGCGGGCGGCGGCGAACGACGTCGTCGAGTGGGCAGAGGGGAAGGAGAGCTGGGACATGGTGTGGGTGAGCGGCGGCAGCGAGGCGAGCTGGGGGCGGGGCCGGCGCACGACCCGTTTGAGCGCCTGGTTGACCAGATAGGCACCGGCGACGGCACCGACCCCGCGCCGCCACTGCGCCCGACGCCCAGGATCGGTGTCCCAGCGCGCTCCGGCCAAGCCGAGGGCGAGCCAGCCCAGCGCGTGCTCGCCGAGGCGCGAGTAGGCCCCGACGGCGCGCTCGCGGGCTGGCGTGTGTCCGCGGGTCCGGAACGCGACCAGCAGCTGCCGGTCCAGCGAGCTCAGAAGCCGACCTTGTGCTGTTCGTCGTCGATGAGCAGGTAGTCGACCCGCGTGAGGTCGAGGACGATCGTGCCCGTGTCGGCCTTGAGCTCGTAGAAGCCCTGGTTGCCCAGCGCGCCGCGCAGCGCAGCGAGGTCGGCCGACTTCACGCGGGCGGTGAGGACCTGCCCGCCGTGGAAGCCGAGGTTGATCTTCTGAGCCGGTTCGGTACTGCTCATGTCAGTGGCCCTCCGCAGGTTGGACGATCTCGGTGAGCACCCCGCCGGAGGAGGCGGGGTGGAGGAAGGCGACGCGGGAGTTGCGGATGCCGGTGCGGGGGGTCTCGTCGATGAGCCGGGTCCCCGCCGCGGCGAGCCGGGCGAGCGTCGCGTCGATGTCATCCACACGGTAGGCCACGTGGTGGAGGCCGGGGCCGTTCTTGGCCAGGAACTTGGCCACGCCGGTGTCGGGACCCAGCGGGGCGATGAGCTCGACGTGGCCGTCTCCGACGTCGAGGAGGGCGGCCTCGACGCCGAACGCGGCGACGGTCTCGCGGTGGACGAGCTCGAGGCCGAGCACGTCGGTGTAGAAGGTGAGGGCGGCGTCGATCTCCTCGACCGCGACGCCGACATGATCGATGAGCGTCAGCATGACGGGGCCAACTTACTGCACCGCCTCCAGCCGTGGGTTCGGGCGGTACCGGCGCCCGACCTTGGCGCATGGCCGGCCGTCGACGAGCACGACGTCGGCGGTGTAGTCATTCTGGCCGCGGATGAGGCTCGAGCCGACCCCGTAGGCGTCCACCGGAACCCCGTCGCGTTCGAAGCGTTCGATGCGCTCGGCGGTGAAGCCGCCCGAGGCGACGATCCGCACCGACCCGAACCCGGCGCGGTCCAGTGCGCCGCGGACCTTCTCGACCAACCGCGGGTTCACCCCGCGGGGGTCATAGCCGCCCATCTCCTCCCACAGGCAGCGGTCCACGAGCTGCTCGGAGGTGTCCAGGCGCACCCCCCAGAGGTCGTCGCCCAGCGCCTCGGCGACCTGCAGTGCGGTGCCCACCGAGTCATTCGCCCAGTCGACGAGGACGGTGACGTTCATCTCGTGCTTGAAGCGCGCGGCGAAGGCCCGGGCGGCGGCGACGGTGTTGCCCCCGTAGGCGGCGATGAGCCCGTGGGGGACGGTGCCGATGCCGGTGCCGCCCCACCAGGAGGCCTGTGCGTCGGTGGAGACGCCGATCGCCCCCGCCACGTGGGCGGCCCAGCCGTCGCCGGTCTGCACGAGCCAGTGGTCGTGGCGGGCGGGGAAGTAGAAGATCGGTTTGCCCCCGGCGGCGTCGACGACGGCGCGCACGTTGTTCATGATCAGTGACCGGCGGGCCAGCGTGCCGAGGAAGGCTGTCTCGAGATGGACGAAGAGCGCGTAGTCACCCTCGATCGTGAGCACCGTCTCCAGCGGGCTGATCGCGTCCCCCTCATGCAGCGCGGCGACGCTCAGCTGCGGCCAGCCGTCGACCCAGGTGCCGTCGGGGGCGCGGTGACCGGAGCCCAGCCGCAGGATTGCCAGGGCCTCGTCGATGCCCCCGAGCAGGCTCGACCCCTTTTGGAACACCTGCATCGTCACCTGCGGGTGCTGTCCCTGCTCCTCGAGCAGCAGCTTCGTCGTGACGAAGTAGGCGTCGGAGTAGTAGCCGCGGCGGATCCGCTCCACGGGGAGCCGAAACACCGCCGGGTCCAGGCGTCCGCCGCTCGCGGGCGGCGCCATCAGGCCCGCGGCTCCCGCGGCGCCATCACCCCAGCAGCTCGCGGGCTGCGGTGATGAAGAAGCGGGTGGCGAACTCAAGGTCGCGCGTGTCGATGCGCTCGTCGGCGGAGTGCACGAGCGGGGCGACCTGGGTGAGCGACATGTGCCGGTGGGGGAAGAAGCCGTAGGCCACGAGCTCGGGAAAGGCGCGCCGGAACCACGAGGAGTCGCTGTAACCGGGCAGCAGCACCGGGACGGTGCTCGCCCCGGGGTCCTCGGCGGTGATCCAGGTGTCGATCACCTCACGCAGGCGCGAGTGCACCGGCGAGACGTAGCCGAGGACCTGTTCGGTGAACTCGATCTCCACCTCCGCCGCGTGCTCACCCAGAACCTCCTCGAGGGCCTCCCGCGCGACCTCAGGCCCGAGTCCGGGCGGCACCCGGCAGTCGATTTTCAGCGTGGCCCGGGCCGGGATGACGTTGATCTTGTCCGAGGCGTGAATCATCGTCGGCGCCAGCGTCACGCCGAACATCGGCTCCAGCAGGGCGGGCAGCCGCGGGTCGGCGTCAGCGAGCAGGCGCACGGCGGCGGCGGCGTCGGCGGCGCCGACCGCGTCGGCGCAGATGCCGGTGAGCGCGGCGATCAGCTCGCGTGGCGGCTCGGTGAGCGCCACCGACGGCTGCGCCGCGGCGAGGCGGCCCAACAGCGGAGCCAGCTTCAGCAGGGCGTTCTCACCGTTGCGGGGCAGGGAGGCGTGCCCGGCGTGGCCGCGCGCGGTGAGGCGGAAGCGGAAGATGCCCTTCTCCCCGCAGCAGACCCCGTAGCGGCGGACCCCGCCGACCTCGAAGGGTGCGCCGGCGCCCTCGTTGAGCAGGAAGTCACAGCGCACCTTCTCCGGGTGGGTCTCGGTGAGCCAGCGGGCACCGAGCTCGCCGCCGGTCTCCTCGTCGGAGACCACGACGACCTTCAGCGCGCCCCGGCGGGGGCGCCAGCCGCTCTGGGCCAGGTGCATCGCGGCGACCGCCTCCGCGGCCGTCTGGGATTTCATGTCCAGCGCGCCACGGCCCCACAGGACGCCGTCGGCGTCGATGTCCCCCGACCACGGATCATGGGTCCAGTCCTCGGGGTCGGCGAGGACGGTGTCGACGTGGGAGAGCAGCACCAGCACGGGGCCGGGCACGCCTGAGTCGAGCGTCGCGATCAGGTTGGGCCGCTCGGGGACCGCGGCGAGCGTCTCGGTCGCCAGACCCGCCGCGGCGAGGCGTTCGCCGAGCCAGGCGATCGCCGCGGCCTCCTGACCCGGCGGGTTCACGGTGTTGTGGCGGATGAGCGCGGCGAGCACCTCGCTGCTCTGCGATCTGAGCTCACTCACGAGGGCGAGCCTAGCGCCCGGTATGCGAGGAGGACCCCGACGCTCTAGCATCCTCGCGCCGTGAGCGAGACCCAACCCTCCGAGCGTCCGGCCGGCGACCACGCCGACGACCTCGCCATCGCCCTGTCTCTGGCCAACATCGCCGACCGCATCACGATGCCGCGGTTCAAGGCGCACGACCTGGCGGTGGAGACCAAGCCCGACCTCACGCCGGTGTCGGAGTCCGACATGGCGGCGGAGCTGGCCATCCGCGAGCACCTCAAGGTGATCAAGCCGGGAGATGCCGTGGTCGGGGAGGAGTTCGGTGCCGAGGAGGCGACCAACGCGCGGCGCTGGATCGTCGACCCGATCGACGGAACGAAGTCCTACGTCCGCGGGGTTCCGACCTGGTCGACGCTGATCGCCCTCCAGGTCGACAACGTCACCGAGGTCGCCGTCGTGTCGATGCCCGCGGTGGGCCGCCGCTGGTGGGCCACCCGGGGAGGCGGCGCCTTCGCCGCCAAGCACGACGCCCCCTCAGACCCGGCCGGCTCGGGCACGCCGCTGGTCACCCACTCCGCCGAGCCGATCCGCGTGAGCAGGGTGAGCGAGCTCTCCGACGCCCAGATGGGCTGGTCCGGCATCGAGGACTGGGATGCGGTGGGACGCGGTGAGGCGGCCCTGGCGCTGGCCCGCGCGTGCTGGCGCACCCGGGGCATCGGCGATGTCTGGCAGTACATGCTCGTCGCCGAGGGCGCCTTTGAGATCGCCACCGACCCCGAGGCCAGCCTGTGGGATCTCGCCGCCCCGGCGCTCATCGTGCAGGAGGCGGGGGGCACGTTCACCAGCCTCGCCGGCGCCGCGGACCCGGGCGCGGGCAGCGGCCTGGCCACCAACGGGCTGCTCCACGATCGCGTCCGCGCGATCCTCGCCGGCTGACCGCCGCGCTTCCTATCATCGCCGGGCGTGATGTGCGACACGGACGGCCGGACGGTATGAGAGAGATCGCCCACCCGGCGGTCGATCAGATCAGCCTCACCGATGTCCTGCACGCCCTGTCCGATCCCGTGCGGCTGGAGATCGTGCGCGCGCTTGGGGAGAGCCACGAGCTCTCCTGCGGGGCGATCCCGGTGCCGGTGTCCAAATCGACGCTCACCCATCATCTGCGGGTGCTGCGCGACGCCGGCCTGACCCGGACCCGAGCGGACGGCGTCCAGCGCCTCATCTCCCTGCGCTGGACGGATGTCGGGGCCCGATTCCCCGGGTTGCTTGACTGCGTGCTTGCCGAGGGCCATAATGGCCTCGAGGCGCGCGCTCAGGCGCACGTCTGACCCTGCACGGGTGGTAGCCGCGGCCGCGAACGCCGCACGCACCAGGCCCGGGGGGCCGCCCCACCGGCGCAGGCCGCCGTTCATAGCCCGGGATTCCGACAGAAGAACCGGGTAAGAAGTTGCTACGCGCGCGATCCGAAACCGGAGCTTCTCCGTATAGGAATCAACGTATCGGCGACGAATAGACCACGTCGGTGCTCCTTCCGGCCGTGCCGCAGCTCGCGGTGCACCATCGGACGCCGGCCGGAGTGGACCGCAGAGTCCGGAACACTTGACACAAACCTTCCGTAAGCGTATAATTCGATCATCTTCAAATTTACGAACCACTGGAGCCCCAAAACGGATACCAAGACGACAATCAGCCGCTCGCGCGGCGAGCACTCAGAGAAGGACCCCACCACGACGCGACGCACCCGCGGCGCGAGCACCGGTGCCACAAAGACCCGCACGACCGAAGGGTCGCACCGCCGCAGCCACTCCTCCGCAGCCCCGCGTCCCACCCGGACTCGCGCCACCGTCCCGCTGGCGGACGGCTCGCTGGAGTCCCTCGAGCTCTTCTACCGCGAGGCCCGCACCCACCACCTGCTCACCGCCGCCGAGGAGATCGACCTCGCGCAGCGCATCGAGCGCGGTGACCTGGATGCCAAGGCCCAGATGATCAACGCGAACCTCCGTCTGGTGGTCGCTCAGGCCCGCCGGTACCAGGGGCACGGGCTCCCGCTGGAGGACCTCGTCCAGGAGGGCATGCTCGGTCTCATCCGTGCCGTGGAGAAGTTCGACTACCGCAAGGGGTTCAAGTTCTCGACCTACGGGACCCTCTGGATCCGTCAGGCGATTCAGCGCGGACTGCAGAACTCGGGTCGTACGATCCGTCTGCCCGTCCACGTCGCCCAGCGCCAGGTGAAGGTCCGCAAGGTCGAGGGCGAGCTCAACCTCAAGCTCGGCCGCGAACCCACCGACGAGGAGATCGCCCTGGTGGCGGAGCTGCCGATCGAGCAGGTCGCGGAGGTCCGCGAGCTGTCAATGGGCCTGGCCTCCCTGGACCAGCCGATCGGTGACGACGGCGAGATGGCCCTGGGTGACCTGCTCAACTCCGACGCCCCGGAGCCCGACGAGATCGTCGCCGACAACTGGCGTGATTCTCAGGTGGCCGAACTGGTCGGTCAGCTGCCCTCGATGGAGCAGCAGGTGCTTCGCCTGCGCTACGGCCTCGGTGGCGACGAGCCCCGGACCGTGCGCCAGACCTGCGCCGAGCTGGGCATCACTCCGCGTGAGGCCTCGGACCTGGAGTCGCGTGCCCTCGCGACGCTGGGCAAGTCCGACGCTCTCGCCGCGCTGCGCGCCTCGCTCAACTAGCCCGAACCTGTCTGGCGGGGCCTCCGGTCTGTGGGACCGGGGGCCCCGTCGGCGTTAACGGCCCCGCCACGCCGAGGTCATTGTCCCTCCGTACACCAAAATGGGTGTACCCAGGGACATTCACCTCACCCACCCGCCCGGTCGCCGCCAGCTCAGCGGTCCGCGCCGTTGCCCGAGGGGCGGAAGATCTCCGTGCCGCGCAGCTCCTCGGGGAGGAACGCCACCGCGTCCCCGCCGGGCTGGGAGGCGTGGACGTAGCCCTCACCGACACCCCGGGCGCGATCCAACGAGGTCACCGCGTTGCGCAGGTGGACGGGCACGGGATAGTGGGGGCGTTCGCGCACGAGCGCCCGAGCGGTCTGCAGACCCTGGTAGGAGGCCCAGCTCTTGGGTGAGCGGGCCAGGTAGGCGCTCACGTGGGCGAGGGTGATCCAGCACTCCGGCGGACCGACCATCTTCACCGCCTGCATCCCGGCCACGGCGACGGCCAGGGCGCCGGAGGCGGCGACGCCGACCTCCTCCGAGGCGGAGATGACCAGCCGCCGGGCGACGAACTCCGGCGCCTCGCCGCCGGCCTCCATGCGCGCGAGCCAGTACAGCGCGGCGTCGGCGTCAGAACCGCGAATGGATTTGATGAACGCCGAGATGACCCCGTAGTGCTCATCCGCGCCCTTGTCGTAGCTCACCGCCCGCCGGCCCGCCGCGCGTTCGATCAGCCCCAGGTCGAGCTCGCCGCCCTCGGGCGCGAGCACCGCGGCGGCCTCGAGGATCCCCAGCAGGCGTCGCGCGTCGCCGTCGGCCACGAGCAGCAGGTGCTCACGGGCTGCGGTGGAGAGCGAGTAGGGCGGCCCCACAGGCCGCCCGACCCCCCGTTCCACGTCCCCCAGGGCCCGGTCGGCCAGCGCCGAGAGGTCCGTCTCCGAGAGCGGCAGGACGATGTGGATGGTCACCCGGGAAACGAGCGCGCGGTTGAGCTCAAAGCCCGGGTTCTCCGTCGTCGCCCCCACCAGCAGGACCGTCCCGTCCTCGACGTAGGGCAGCAGGGCGTCCTGCTGGGCCTTGTTCCAGCGGGCGATCTCGTCAATGAACAGCAGGGTCCGTTGGGCGGTCGCCCGCCGGGACCGGGCTCGTTCGATGACCGCGCGCAGCTCCTTGATCCCGTCCGTCACCGCGTTGAGCTGCTCGAACGCGAAGTCCACCGCGCGGGCGACGCACAGGGCGATGGTCGTCTTGCCCGTGCCCGGCGGCCCCCAGAGGATCATCGAGCTCGGGGTGCCCGCCTCCAGGCTCACCCGCAGCGGGGCGTCGGGCCCGGTGAGCTGAGGCTGGCCGACGACCTCGTCGAGACTGCGCGGGCGCATGCGCTCGGCCAGCGGGGCCTCCCGAGCCGTGGTCACCGCGTCACCCAGGCTCAGCTGATCCTCCATGGCCGCGACACTAGCGGGACTCATGGCCTGGTCAGAGCGGCCCCGGCGCTCGGTGGTCCTGACTCCGGCGGAATCGCCGAGCGACCATGATGCGCGAGGATGCACGGCGTCTTGCACGGCGCTCCAGAACAGGCGAAATCCGAGGGTTTCCCGGCCGGGGGAACTCCGTCGGCCCTCAACGGCCCGGCCGGGTTGTCTGCGTCGTTGTGGGTTTCTCCAAACACGTTGCGCACCGTGGGAGTTCCCTCACGTAAACTCGATTTACCCTTTTTTGGGGTAACGAGTTGTGTAACGAACTGGCGGTATATGGGGTGCTGCGTTCATGAGGCATGTCTTCTCGATCCTCCCGGGCTACGGACGGTGCCCCGTCCCCACGCGCGGTCAGATCACCACTTGCTGCGGCGAGCCACGTCCCGGCACCCGGGTGCAGATGGCCTGTGCCTGACACCTTGCACATGCTCAGGACCAACGCCGCAGCGACTCTGCTCGGCATCAGCGCGAACACGCTGCGGGATTGGGAAACCCGCTTTGGATTCCCCCAGCCGGTGCGGTCTGCCGGAGGTCACCGGTACTACCTGCTCGCGGAGATCGAGGCGCTCGCCCAGACACTCGCCGAAGGCCATGGCTCCGCCGCCGCGCTGGCCCTGGCCCGGGAGGGACGCTCCAGCGCGTCGCCGGCCCAACGCCTCGTGTGGGCGTTGCGGTCCTTCAGCGAGGAGGCCGCGGATCGCCTGCTGGAGGAGAGCCTCGCATTGCGCTCAGTGGAACGGACGATCGAGGAGGTCCTGCTGACGGCTGTCCTGGTCCATGCCGACATCTCCGCCGGCAGCCCGGTCTACGACTTCACGTGGCGGTACGCCGCCGGTTGGCTCTCGGCGCTGAAACGTCTCTCCCCACCCGCGGTCCGCGCTGAGGGAATCGTCCTCCTGGATGTCTGGCAGGCCGGGAGCCTTGACACGCTCTGCGCCCAAGCGCTCGAGGTCATGCTGCGCCGGGCCGGCTTCCGGACCCTGTCGCTCGCTCCGTCGCTTGACCGCAGCCGACTCGAACTGGGCATGCGAACCGTGGCGCCGAGAGCGGTTGTTCTCACGGGCTCGGGAACCTCGATGGAGGAGCTCGCCCGGCTTGCCTACGTCGTGCACAAGGCGGTCCCGGATGCGCTCGTCTACTACTTCCGTCGCGCCGAGACGCCGATCGACAGCCGCTTTGTCGGGTGTCTTGGCCCAAGTCCGCTTGACGCGCGGGAGGAGCTGCTCGGCTGCGTGACTCGCGCCGTGCGCGGAGCGGCGGCCCTGTGAATCTTCTGCAGATGTCAGGCTGACCCGTCCGGTGCACCGCTGTGCACCGTCTTCCTCTTCTGTGCCGCCTTCCGGGCATCTGCCGCGGAGCTAGACTTCACCAACGCCGGGGGGGGTGTAGCGGTCGCGCAATGTCGCCGTGGAAGCTAAACCAATTGAGTCAGCGGCCGATGTTGACATCATGGGAGTAGGCGGGATCAGTCCAGAGGACGTGACCAAGGCCTGGCTGGCGGCGCTCATCCGTCGGTCGCCGATCGCCGCCGCGCCCGCCGTGGTGTCGGCTGGCGTCGTCCGCAGCGGGCCCGAGCTCGTGCGAGCGCTGCTCGACGCCGTCGACTCGGACGCCGCATTCGCGCGGCTCCAGCCGCGTGGCGACCTGGCCCGCCTTGCCGCCAGCGCCGGCGAGATGGTCGGAGCCCTCGACCCGGCGGCAGCGGAGGTCGCCCTGCACACCCTCGGTTCGGTGGCGTGGGAGGCCGTCGTGGATCGGCCGACCTTGACTCTCGCTCAGAGAGCGACCCGTGCCGACCGGTTGGCCCGCGTGATGGCGGTCCTCTCCAGTGCCGTGCTCCAGTCGATCGGCGATGCCGACTGGCCAAAGCCGCTCGAGCAGGCGATCGCGGCCGCGTACACCGCACGGCAGCCCCTGGCGCTGTTGTCGGTGGAGCTGGTCGACGGTCGTCTCATCGAGTACGCCAGCGCCGAGGAGGGGGAAAACGAGCGGCTGACGGCCTTTCGGCACGCGGTGCGCCAGGCGGCTGGGCACGACTGCCTGCTGGTCCGAGATGGGGCCGCGCGAGTGTGGCTGATCGTCAGCGGCCACGAGAGCGCTCAAGCGGTGATCACCGCCCACGCCTGCGCTCGCGCGGTGCGGGAGCTGCCCCCCTGGCGCCACGCACCGTTGGCGGCATGCATCGGGGTCGCCGCTCTGGGCCGTGACGGCCACACCGCCCCGGAGCTGATTCGGGCGGCGGAAAGCGCCCGCTTCGCGGCCGCCGCCGCCGGGCAGGAGGTATGCATGGGACGCCCGCCGGGCGATGAGCACCGCGAGCCTGGGCCCTCGGCGTTCCCGGACGCCTATCAGTAGCGGCCTCGGGCGCGTCCTGTTGCTGAGCTCGCGACGGGGACCGACCCGGCTGTGGCGGCGCTCCGCGGCAACCCGAGCTCTCTGATCGGTCCAACTGACCGCACACCCTCGGTCGGTGTGCGCCAGCTCCTCACCGCAGACGTCGGGTCGCCGTGAGCCGCCGCTCGTGATGCCCGGATTCCGTCGCGGCACCGAGGCACGCCTGCCGGTGGCCTGCATCGCAAGCGGTCTGGTTCCTGGCTTGCAGGAGGAAAGTGGCCTTTCTGGAGGTTCGGCACCGGTTGCCTCCAAAAAACCTTCAAGGACTGCACGTGCGCTGAATGCTGGCGAATAGTCGTCGTTGTGAGTGATTGGAGGGCGATGTCCTCCGTCTTGCACACACGTTCGGTGGAGTGTCGCACAGGTTCGGACCGCATTCGCGGGGAGCTGGTGGTGCGGTCGTTCCCGGGGCGCCAATTCGACCGCGCGACTGCGCGGTGTCCAGACAAGGAGGGCTCATGCCCAACATTCGTAACCTCTGCGCCGCCGGTCTCGCGGCGGGGATGCTCGTCATGCCGGCTCATGCGCTGGCATGTCCCGGTGGGGTGTCCGCTGCGGTCAGCGCGAGCGTGCACGCGGAACTGAGTGTCGATCAGGTTGCCCGGCTGGCGGCCAGTGAGCGAGCCGGGGTCGCGGCTCGGGTCAACGGCACGTTGGCTGCCGGACGCCACGCCTGGCGGGACGCGATGACCGACGCGGGCTCGTTGAACGCCGATGCCCACACGAGCGCCCAGGTGAAGGCGGCGGTGGGCGTCGACGCGAAGATGAGTGAAGCGCTTCGTCACGACATTGAGACGCTGGCCAAGGTGGCCGTCCACACCAAGGACACCGTCCAGCTTCATGTCGTTGCTGATCTGCGTGATGACATGGCGATGCAGGCCGATGTCATGCACGCGACGCTCGGTCTGATCGACACGCACGTGGCCAGTGCCGTTCATGCCTCCACCCTCGAGACGGTTCGGCTCGAGTCCTCGATCAACGCGCAGGAAGCTCATGCGGTCGCCGCTGCCGCCGGGTCGACCGACGTCACCGGTCAGGCCAAGCTCGACGCGAGCGCCGCGGTCGGTCTGGGCATCGATGGAATCAACACCACCGTCGACGCGGTCGGTTCGATTTCGGCCACTGCGGCTGGGCATGCCGGTGCGGCGACGAACACGCTGATCGACACTCTCACGCACGTCGCATCGACGCTCAGCACAACGGTCCACGATGACGGCATCGCAGATGCCACGGTGTCGTCCGACGGCAGTGGCGGACTGACCCTGGGATCGCTGACAGCCCAACTGGGCGCCACTGTCGAGTCGCAGTTCGGTCTCACGCTCGATGGGTCGTCCACGGCGGCGGACGCGACGGACGGTTCTGCGCCGACCTGTGGATGCGACTCCTCGAGCGGATCTGGCTCGGCGAGCGGGTCCGGGTCGGCCAGCGGGTCCGGTTCGGCGAGCGGGTCCGGTTCGGCGAGCGGGTCCGGCTCGGCGAGCGGGTCCGGTTCGGCCAGCTCGAGTGCGGCGGGTCTCCTCGGCCTGTAACCGCTGTCTGGCAGCTGTCCACCGGAGCGGACCGACGGACGTGTCGTCACCGCCCCGGTGGACCTGGCTGCCGACCCCGCCAAGACGTCACAGGAGGAGACAAGAGATGGGAACGACTGCGTTGCACACATGTGTCCTGCAGAGCAGACGAGACGACGACTGGCTGGCCGCCCATGTGGGTCAGATGCGGCCCGAACCGTTCGAGGTACTCGCAGCACGCTGGCGGCCCACGCTGCACGCCTACTGCCTGCGGCGACTCCGATCCCCCCAGGAGGCAGACGACGTGGTGCAGGAGGTACTGGAGCGGATGTACCGCACCCTGTTGCGCTCGGCCGACCCCCGCCCGGTCACCCCGCTCATGTTCACGGTCGCTCGCAACGCGTGCATCGACCGCATCCGGGTCAACACGCGGACGCGGGAGGCGGCCCTGGACGAGGAGATGCCGGATCTGACGGATTCGATCCCCGAGCGTCTTGAACAGAAGGATCAGTTCGTGACCACGCTGAGAGACATGGCGTTCCTGTCCGAGCGCCAGCGCCGCGCGCTGGTCTTCCGCGAAATGGACGGCCTGTCGTGGGAGGCCATCGGTCAGCGCCTCGGCGTCGACGCATTCGGCGCGCGATCCCTCATCTTCTCGGCGCGCAAGGTGCTCTCAGAGCGGCGCGCGGGTCGAGAGATTGAATGCTCGGAGTTCGCGCAGTTGACCACAGCGCTGAGGAGGCCAGAGGCCAGCCACCGACTGCAGGCCCACGCTGAGCGCTGCAGCCACTGTCAGCTGCCCGCGGCGCCTCCCATGCGCCGGCCGCGACGCACCCGGGTGCTGATGTCGGTCGCGTCCGAGACATCTGACGCGTCCCGGATGATCCGGGCCTCAGAGTCCCGGGACGGGGCGACTGCCGGTCTGAGCGCTGCAGCGCATGACGAGACGATCTCTGGGCGGGTGCCAGGATGAGGAGGCTCGTCAACCCCCAGCAGGCGACCGTGCTCGATCATCTGGATCGGCTGCTTCCGCTGGTGCGCACACCGCGCCTGGAGGTCAGGCAGGCCGTGGAGCAGGTCATCGCCGCCGTCCTGGGCTCGGTCACGAACGGCGCTGTGTTCGTGGGCTATCTCGATTACCAGCGGGAGCTGTTCGCGATCGCCGACGCCGCTGGGGATGGAAGCTTCGGCCTCAGACCCGGACTGACGATTCCCATCGCGGACTCCTACTGCTTTCACATGGCGGATGGACGGGCGCCCCGGTTCTGCAACGACACTGCGCACGACCCGGTCTATGGCTCGCTCGCCGTGCAAGCAGCCCTCGGGTGTGGCAGTTACCTGGGTGTTCCGCTGGAATGGCCCGACGGCAGCCCGTTCGGCAGCCTCTGCGCCGTCGCCCGGTCGGCCTACGCATTCACCGCGGCCAACCGCGATCTCTTCATTGCGGCCTCGCGGGTGCTGAGTCGCACCCTCTACAGCCGGTACGCGGACTCGACCTGCGCCGCCCTGGGAGCTGCGTTGCTTGGTTCACCCACTGCACCAGACGCCCATGCGTGACGGGATCCTCTCCGTTGCGTGGGGTCAGGGCGGCTCTGAGCCCGAAGGGGAGCGGCGATGACCCAAGCCGTGATCTGTGGTGGACGGCTCTGTCCCGAGCGGGCTCACACTGCTCATGCCCATGTCCGCCTGCCCCTGCTTGCGCTTCTGGTGACGGCGGTCGTCGTCGGGCTCGGGCCCGCCGGTCGCGCCGAGGCCGGGACGCTGCCGGCGGCTCCGGTCACCGCCCTGAACGTGACCCCGGACTGTCCGGTGTCCGCCTCGGTTCCCGAGTGCTCCTGGAACGTCCCCAGCGATCCGGCGAATGTCTTCGGCGCCCTCGACTATGGCGAGTGCCCGTATTGGGCGGCGGAGAAGTATCCCGCGCTGGTCCTCGATGACCCCGCCTCTGACCCTCTGGCGGGGAACTGGAACGGCGGGACCTGGATCGAGCATGCTCAGACCGAGGGCCTGCCCCTCTCCGCCACGCCGGCTCCCGGGGACCTCGCCGTCTGGCAGCCCCGGGGTATCGATCCCTCCGGGCATGTCGCGTATGTCGAGGTGGTGCTGTCCGCGGGGATCATCGTCTCCCAGATGGACGGCGCCTCCGCCGCACCGTTCCCCCCGATGCAGGGCAGCACCGAGTACATCTCCAATGCGGCCCTGGAGAACTTCGTCCAGACCTACCACCTGGCCTACGTTGTCACCGGCGACAGGTCCACCACGCCGCTGGCCTACCTGGAGCGGCCGGCGCCACCTTCCACGACAGTCGTCGCGGCCCCACCGACCACGACAGTCGTCGTGGCCCCGCCAGCGGTGACCTCCACCCCGGTCACCACCCATCGCTCTCACGCCGCCACTCGGTCCCGGCGCCGAACCCGGCGCCACAGCCGCCATGCCCGCCACCGCACCTCCCGGCGCCGGCGGGGCGCCCGGAGGTGCGGGAGGATGATCAAATGCCCCGACCGGGGGCGCGATGGGGCGGCTGGCGGGGGGCCTGGCGACGCTCCAGCGGGGGAATCGCCAGCGTCTGGGGGCGGTGGCCGGCGAGGGTGAAGCGCCGGCCGTGGTGGCGCAGCTCGAGCTCCTGGCCGTCGTCGAGTCGGTACTCGACGCTGTCGGGCTCGATCGTGACGCTGAGGACGATGTCGCGGACATACAGGCGGAAGGCCAGGCGGGTGATCTTCTCGGGCAGGCGTGGGGCGAAGCTGAGCTCGCCGCCGACGTCGCGCATCCCCCCGAATCCAGCCACCGCGGCGGTCCACGCCCCGGCCAGCGCGGCGATGTGGACCCCGTCGGTGACATTGTGCTCGAGGTCGTTGAGGTCCATGAGCGCCGCCTCCCGTGCGTAGGCGTAGGCCAGCTCGAGATGGCCGACCTCAGCGGCGATGACCGCCTGGGTGCAGGCCGACAGGGAGGAGTCGCGCACGGTGAGCGGCTCGTAGTACTCGAAGTTGCGGCGCTTCTCCTCGAGTGAGAAGGCGTCCCCGCAGAGGTGGAGGGCGAGGACGAGATCGGCCTGTTTGACCACCTGCTTGCGATAGAGGTCAAAGAACGGGAAGTGGAACATCAGCGGGTACTGCTCGGGTCCGGCCCGGGTGAAGTCGAAGCGGTCGTGGGCGGTGAAGCCCTCGGACTGGGGGTGGACGCCCAGGCGCTCGTCGTAGGGCACGACCATCGCCTCGGCCGCGTCCCGCCAGGCGGCGATCTCCTCCAGGTCGACCCCGAGGGCCTCGGCGCGCTCGCGGTGGCGCATGGCCGCGTTAGCGGCGCCGCGCAGGTTCGCCCTGGCCATGAGGTTCGTATAGACGTTGTTGTCCTGGACGGCGCTGTACTCGTCGGGCCCGGTGACTCCGTCGATGCGGAAGCCGCCGTCGGCGTCGTGGTGGCCCAGCGACGCCCACAGCCGCGCGGTCTCGACGAGCAGTTCGAGGCCGACCTCGGCCTCGAACTCGGCGTCGCCGGTGGCCTGCTGGTGGCGGAGGACCGCCGCGGCGATGTCGGCGTTGATGTGGAAGGCGGCGGTGCCCGCCGGCCAGTAGCCCGAGCACTCCTCGCCGCGGATGGTTCGCCAGGGGAAGGCGGCGCCGCGCAGGTGCAGCAGACGGGCGCGCTGGCGGGCCAGCTCGAGGGTGTGGTGGCGCCAGCGCAGCGAGTCGGCGGCCGCGTGGGGCAGGGTGTAGGTGAGCACGGGCAGCACGAAGGATTCGTTGTCCCAGAAGGTGTGGCCGTCATAGCCCGGGCCGGTGAGGCCCTTGGCCCCGATCGCCCGCTGCTCGCCGCGGATGCCCGCCTGCATCACGTGAAAAAGGGCAAAGCGGGTGGCCTGCTGGAGCTCGGGGTCGCCGTCGATCTCGATGTCGGCCCGCTGCCAGAAGTCGTCCATGCTCTGGCGCTGCTGGGCGAGCAGTCCGTCAAAGCCGGTGCGCTCGGCCTCCACGAGGGCGGCGGAGACCTGATCGCGCAGCGCCGGGGTGCTGCGCTGGGCCGACCAGCCGTACGCGCAGAACTTCTCCAGGGACAGGGATTGGCCCGGCTCGAGATCGGCGGTGATGATCACCCGGGCCACGTCATCGCTGAGCTCCAGGGAGGTGGTGAGGTCCGCTGGCCCGTCCAGGTGGTGCTGCATCGCCGCGGCCATGCGCAGGCCGCTCTCCTGCGTGGCGTGGACGAGCAGGGCCCGCAGGTCGTGGCCGTCACCGAAGACATGCTCGAGCGCCAGGGGCGCGACGTTCCCGGCCCGGGGGTCGGCGTCGTCGGGCGTGGGGGGCTCCTCGTTGGCCACCAGCTCGCTCTGCACGACGACCCGCACGCTCGCGTCCAGCGGCTCGACCGCCCAGGTGATCGCGGCCACCGCACGGTGGGTGAGCGACACCAGCCGCGTGCTGGTGACGCGCACGCGCGCCCCCGACGGGGAGCTCCAGACGACCTCTCGGCGCAGGACGCCGGCCCGGAGGTCCAGCACGCGCTCATGGGACTCGACCGTGCCGTAGCGCAGATCGAAGGGCTCGTCGTCGACGAGCAGGCGAATGATCTTCGCGTCGGTGACGTTGACGATCGTCTGGTCGGACTCGGGATAGCCGTAGGCGGGCTCGGCGTAGGGGAGCGGGCGCAGCTCACAGAAGCCGGCCAGGTACGAGCCGGGGATCCCGAAGGGCTCGCCCTCGTCGAGGTTGCCGCGCATGCCGATGTGGCCGTTGGAGAGGGCGAAGATCGACTCTGTCTGGGCGAGTCGGTCGAGCGTGAGCTGGGTCTCCCGGATCGCCCAGGGCTCGACCGGGAACTCCTCGGCCGAGATCACCGGGGGACCTCCACCTCGCCCAGCAGCTCGGCGAGGTCGCTCACGACGATCGTCGCTCCGTGGGCGGCCAGCGCGTCGGCGTGATCGCCGGTGGCGGCGCGGTTCACGCCGATCACCGCACCGAAGCCGCCGGCGGCGCCGGCCTCGACGCCGGCCAGGGCGTCCTCGAACACCGCCGCCTCCCGTGGGTCGGCGCCGAGGGCGCGGGCGCCGCGCAGGTAGGGGTCGGGGTGGGGCTTGCCCGCCAGATGCTCCTGGGTGAGCACGCGGCCGTCGACGACGGTGGGGATGAGCGTCTTGAAGCCGGCTGCGTCGAGAACCTCGTGGGCGTTCGTGCTCGAGGACACGACCGCGCAGCGCAGGCCCTGCTCGAGCGCCGCACGCACGTAGCTGAGCGACCCGGGGTAGGCCCGCACCCCGTCCCGGTGGACGATGGCGAGGAACTCGGTGTTCTTGGCGTTCCCGACGCCGTGGACGGTGTCGGCAACGCGGGGATCGTCAGGGGCGCCCTCCGGGAGGGTGATCCCGCGCGAGGCGAGGAAGTCGCGGATCCCGTCCTCACGGGGCTTGCCGTCGACGTACTCGTCGTAGTCCGCCTCGGGGTCAAAGGGGGTGAAGTCTTCCCCGTCGTGGCGCTTGAGGAAGGCGTCAAAGGCGGCCTTCCAGGCCTGGGCATGCACCTCGGCGGTCCGGGTGAGCACGCCGTCCATGTCAAAGAGCAGCGCCACCACGCCGTCGGGGAGTCCGAGCACGCCGATGAGGTTCCCACCGGAGGGGACCGGTCAAACCCACGGGCGGCGGCGCAGGGGCGGCGCGGCGGCGGCGCGGCGGCGGCCGCGGGAGCTCGGGAGGGGCATGAAGTGACGGCTACCCTTAGGGACATGCCAGCACAGGCCTACGCCGGGAAAGAATGCGTCTGTCAGTACCGCAAGGGGATCTGCGACCAGACGTGTGTGAAGGACATGCTCGAGACGCCGTTCTACATCGCCTGTCTCAAGCTCAAGAACCGCCGCTGCCTCGTGGTCGGTGGGGGCGAGGTCGGTCTCGAGAAGGTCGAGGGCCTGCTCGCCTGCGGCGGGGATGTCACCCTCGTCGCCCCCCGGGCGGTGTCCGAGCTTCAGGAGCTCGCCGCCGAGGGGTCGATCACCTGGCATCAGCGTGAGTACGCCCCCGCGGACCTGGAGGGCCACCTCATCGCGATCGCCGCGACCGACGACACGGACGTGAACATCGGCGTCTACAACGACGCCGAGGCCAAGGCGATGCTCGTCAACGTGGTCGACGTCCCGCCGCTGTGCAACTTCATCCTGCCCGCCGTCGTGCGCACCGGTCCGCTGGCCGTCGCCATCTCGACCGCCGGGGCAAGTCCGGCCCTGGCCAAGCGCATGAAACGTGAGATCGCCGAGATGTTCGGTGAGCCCTACGCCGACCTCGCGGTGCTGCTCAACGACGCGCGCGGCTGGGCCAAGTCGACGCTGCCGACCTACCAGGACCGCAAGGAGTTCTTCGAGGCGATCGTCAACGGCGATCCGGACCCGATCGAGCTGCTGCGTCGCGGTGACCGCACCGCGGTGCGGGATCTGATCGCGGCCGCCCAGTCCTCGGTGTCGCCGACCGTCTGATCGCGCAGCGCAGCGCAGCACAGGGCGACTCGCGCCAGCGCGCATCCAGCGCACAGGGCGGGCATGCGCGGGCCGGTGTGCGCGCCTCGGTCCTCGGTGCGACAGGCGCGGAGTGGGTGGCCGCCCACGGCCGGGGCGGGTTCGGCCCCTCCCCGGACGGGTAGGGCAGGGGAGAGTCCCTGCTGCGCGGATGACGCGGGCTGGGGCGCCGCTCTTGATTCCGACAGAACGGACGTCGATATGAACGCAGTTCAGAAGGTCGCCCAGTACCTCGCCGAGGCTCGTGCGAGCGAGGACGCGCTTGTGCGGGTTCTCCAGTCTCAGATCGCGATGGCCCCGGCCGGCTCGTTCCGCTCCGGCCTGGAGCGCCATTTGGAGGAGACCCGTCACCACTCCGAGCAGCTCTCTCGACGCCTGGGCGAGCTGGACGCCGGGGGCGGTCCGGTGGCCGCCGCGGTGAGCACGATCGAGGGAGTCGTCGGTCAGGCGCTGGCGCTCGGCAAGACGCCGCTGGATCTGCTGCGCGGCAGCTCCGGCGAGGAGAAGGTGCTCAAGAACGCCAAGGACGCCGCCGCGAGCGAAGCCCTGGAGATCGCCACCTACACCGCGATCGAACGGCTGGCCCGGTCCGTCGGCGACGACACCACCGCGGAGATGGCCGCCGGGATCCGGGCGGAGGAGGAGCGCATGCTCGCCGCGGTGATGGCTGAGATCCCCGCCCTCACCGACGCGGTGGCCGCCGCCGAACTGCATGACGACCCCTCCTATGACGTGACCCGCACCGGAGCCGCCGACGCGGTCCGCGCGGCGGCTCGGACGACCCGCGAGCGCGCGAAGAAGACCGCCACGGCCACGAAGCGCACCGTCCGCCAGGCCCGCAAGGTGCCCGGGGTCGCCCAGGCCGAGGGCCGGGTCAAGGGCGCCGTGGCCGAGGCACCGGATCTGGCCATCGCCCGCTATGACGACCTCACCGCCGAGGAGATCGTCACCCGCCTGGCCGGTGTCTCCCAGATCGAGCTGGCCAAGATCGACACCTACGAGCGGCGCCACGCGAACCGCACCACCGTGCTCAGCCGGATCACCTCGCTGCGCGGCGAGGAGCCGTGGCCGGGCTATGACGAGCAGACTGCCGCACAGATCAGCGCACAGCTGGCTGACGGCGACCCCGGGCAGGCCGAACGCGTCCGCGCCTACGAGCGCGCGCACAAGGACCGCGCGGGGGTGCTCAAGGCCGCCGAGCGGCACCTCGCCCGCGCCTGATCCGCAGATCCTGAGAGGGCCGCACCGTGGGTCCCGCGGCCCCCGGGCCCGCGGCCCCCGGGCACTCTGGGCTCCGGGGGCCTAAGCTCGCCGGGGGCCCATGGACGACGTCATCTCCATCCGCGAGCTGGTGCGGAACTTCGGTGAGCGCGCGGTGCTGCGCGGCGTGTCCGTGAGCGTGCCCGCCGGCGCGAGCCTTGCGGTGCTGGGGCGCAACGGCGCGGGGAAGTCGACCCTGCTGCGCATCCTCGCCACGCTGCTGCGCCCGCACGGCGGCGAGGTGAGGCTGTTCGACCGCACCCTGCCCCGTGACAGCTGGGCGGTGCGGGGCCAGATCGGCCTGCTCAGCCATGAGCCGCTGCTCTACCGCGAGTTGAGCGGCCGCGAGAACCTGATCTACCACGCGCGCCTGCACGGGATCGACCGCGCCCGCGTCGAGGAGGTCCTCGCGGCGGTGGGCATGGCCCGCCGCGGTGATGACCCCGTCCGGGCCTGCTCACGGGGCATGGTCCAGCGCCTCGCGGTCGCCCGCGCCGTCCTGCATCGCCCCCGCCTGCTGCTGCTCGACGAGCCCCGCTCGAACCTCGATCCTGCGGCGGCGGATTTGATCGAACCGTTGATCGGGCGCGGCGCCGGCATCACCCGCGTGCTCACCTCCCACGATCCGGAGGCGGCGCTCGCCGAGGCGGACCTCGTCCTCGCCCTTCAAGGCGGCCGCGCTGCCTACCTGGGCCCCCCGGAGGGCATCGACTCGGCGACGATCCGCGAGCTGTACCGGTGAACGTTCCCGATACCCGGGCTCGATCCGAGCACCCGTCCGGCCCGGCTTCGCCCTCCGCCCCCGCGCGGAACGGAGGCGCCGCGGTGGCCTGGGCGATCCTGCGCAAGGACCTCACCGTCGAGCTGCGCACGCTCGAGACGGTGCCGGCGATGGCGATCTTCACCGTGGCCACCTTCGTCGTCTTCCACTTCGGCCTCCAGCGCGACCAGCTCCAGGGCCAGCTCGCCGCCGGGGTCCTCGCGGTGTCGCTGCTGTTCGCGGCGATCCTCGGCACCAACCGCCTGTTCGTCGCCGAACGCGAACAGGGCGGCTTTGACGGCTTCCTGCTCGCGCCCGTGGACCGCAGCGCGATGCTGCTGGCCAAGGCCACCGCGCTGTTCCTCTACATGGTCGTGCTGGAGATCGTCGCCGTGCCCGCCTTCGCGATCTTCGCCGCCCCGCCGGGCCTGGGCGGGGCGCTGGGGGGCATCGTCCTGTTCCTGCTGCTCGTCGATCTCGCCTTCGCGCTCGTGGGCACGCTCGTCTCGGCGATCGCCGTGAACACCCGGGCCCGCGACCTCATCGGCCCGATCATCGGCCTGCCCCTGCAGATCCCCGCCCTGATCGCCTTCGCCATCGGGATCGGCAAGGAACTCGCGGTGTTTCCCCATCGGGGTCCGGGGGGAGTCATCCGCGCGTTCACCTACCACCACAGCCCGTCCGGCGAGTGGCTGCTCGTACTGGCGCTTTATGATGTCTTCAACGCACTTCTCGCCTACGCGGTCTTCGACTTTCTGCTCGAGGAGTGATCCGGTCCCCCCACCGACCACGCAGGGATTGATATGTCCACTCACGCGAAGCACCTCCGCGGGCTCACCATCGCCACCCTGGTGACCCTCACCGCCGGTCTCGCCCTCACCTTCTTCTACGCCCCGATCGAGCTCAACGAGGGCTTTGTCCAGAAGATCTTCTACGTCCACGTCCCGCTGGCGATCATCTCGCTCATGGGGTACGTCGCCGGAGGCGTCTTCGGGCTCATGTACCTGCGTACAGGCAAGAAGGTCTGGGACTTGCGCTCCTACTGCGCGATCCACATGTCGCTCATCTTCTCCATCGGCGGCCTCATCTCCGGCGCCATCTGGGCCAAGGCGGCCTGGGGGCACTGGTGGGTGTGGTCCGAGCCGACGCTCGTCTCATACCTCATCGTGGTGCTGCTGTTCTGCACCTACCAGCCGTTGCGCTTCTCGATCGAGGACCCCGAGCGCCAGTCCACCTACGCGGCGGTCTTCGCCGTCGTCGGCGGGGCGTTCGTGCCGCTCAACTTCATCGTCGTGCGGCTCTCGGTCCAGTACCTGCACCCCCGCGTCCTCAACCTCGAGGGCGGCCAGCTGCCGGCCTCGATGGCCACCGCCTTCTACGTGATGGTCGCGGCGATCGCCCTCCTGTTCGTCACGCTGATGAAGTACGAGATGCTCGCCAAGAGCACGCGGATGGAGACCCGGCGCCTGCGCCGGAGGGTCCTCGGCGACGACGCGGTCGCCCCGGTGAGCCGAAGCGCGGCGCCGGTATGAGCCTCATCGCCGCCGCGGGCACGGACTTCCTCAACCTTCACCAGTCGGTGAAGTTCGTCGCCGGTGCCTACATCGTCGTCCTCGCCGTCATCGTCGTCTACCTGGCGATCATGGCCAAGCGCCTGATCACCAACCAGCGCGAACTCACCGAGCTGCGGCGCCTCGTCGACGAGCGCGAGGCCGCGGAGGGGTTGGCCGGTGGTGTCGGCTTTGGGCTCGACACCACCGCTGAGACCTCAGCCCAGCGCGCCGAGGAGCACGAGCGCGCCGCGGAGGCGATCCGCTCGGAGCATCAGCTGTGAGGCGCCGTTCATGAGCGAGTTGCTCTCCATCGGCGTCTCCTACAAGACCGCTCCGGTCGAGGTGCGTGAGAAGCTCGCCTTCACCGGGGACCAGCTCGGAGAGTTCCTGCAGGAGCTGCGCGGCGCCGACGAGGTCCTCGAGGCGGTGGCCGTGTCGACGTGCAACCGCAGTGAGCTCTACCTCGTGGTCGGTAACCCGCTGGAGGCTGAGAGCCAGGTGCTGGCCACCCTCGCCCGCAAGGCCCAGGTCCGGGTCACGGAGCTCACCCCGTCGATCCACACCGAGCGCAACTGCGAAGCCGCCCACCATCTCTACCGGGTGGTCGCCGGGCTCGACTCGATGATCGTCGGTGAGGCCGAGATCCAGGGTCAGGTCAAGCGCGCGTACGAGTTCGCGCTTGAGCACGACTCCACCGGTCCGCTCACCAACCACCTGTTCAAGGCGGCCCTGGCCACCGGCAAGCGGGTGCGCACGGAGACGTCGATCGCCGCCGGGGCGCTGTCTCTGCCCGGCGCCGGGGTGATGCTTGCGCGGGAGTCGCTCGGCACGCTGGAAGGTGCCAACGTCGTGATCGTCGGCTCGGGTGAGACGGCTGAGCTGGCCGCCCGCGCCCTGGGCGGATCGGGCGCGGAGATCATCTTCGTGGCCGGCCGTCACGCCCTGCGCGCGATCGCCCTGGCTGAGCGCTTCGGCGGTCGCGCGGTGGGCATCGAGGAGCTGCCCGAGGTGCTGCTCGGCGCCGACGTCGTCGTCACCGCCACCTCGTCACCCCACGTGCTCATCGAGGCCCGGGCGCTCGCCGAGGTGATGGAGCTGCGCGAGCAACGTCCGCTGCTGCTCATCGACCTCGCCGTCCCCCGTGACATCGACCCCGATTGCGCGCGGCTCGATGCGGTGTCGGCCTACGACATCGACGACCTCGCCGCCGTGGTCCGGCGCAACCGCCGCGTCCGCCAAGACGAGGCCGCCCGGGCCGAGGGCATCGTCGCGGAGGAGATCGACAACTTCGCGGACTGGCTCGGCTCCCTGGAGGTCCTGCCGACCATCGCCGCGCTGCGCGTCCATGCCGAGCAGGTCACCCGAGGGGTGCTGGAGGAGAACGCGGGCAAGTGGGAGTCCCTGTCCGAGCGTGACCAGGAGCGCCTGGACGCCGTCGTTCACGCGGTGGTGAACCGCCTTCTGCATCGGCCGACCCTGCGCATGAAGGAGCTGCTCGACGACCGCGTCCACGCGCGGATGGCGCTCGTGCGCGACCTCTTCGGCCTCGAGGTCAACGACGACCGTGCGCTCGGCACCGCGCCGGCCGAGGTCGAGCATCTCAGCGCCATCCGGCAACTGCCCCAGGCCTGAGATCCCGCATGCCTCTGCGCATCGGCACGCGCGGCAGCGCGCTGGCTCTCGTCCAGGCCCGCTGGGTCGCCGCCCAGCTGAGCGGTGACGTCGACGCGGTGGAGGTCGTCGAGATCACCACGGCCGGGGATCGCGGCCAGGACGTGGGGGACAAGGCGCGCTGGGTGTCGGCCTTGGAGGCGGCTCTGCTCGAGGACCGGGTGGACGTGGCCGTGCACTCGGCCAAGGACGTACCGGGCGAGCTCGCCCCGGGCACGGTCATCGCCGCCGTGCCCGCACGGGAGAGCAGCGCCGACGTACTCGTCGGTGCCCGCGGCCCGCGGATCGGGACCGCATCGTTGCGCCGGGCCGCCCAGCTGCGTGCCCTCGACCCCACGTTGGAGGTGCGCGAACTGCGCGGCAACGTCGACACCCGTCTGCGCAAGCTCGATGCCGGTGAGGTGGACGGGCTCGTCCTCGCCGCCGCCGGCCTGGACCGCCTGGGCGTCACCCGGGAGCGGGTGGTGCTCGATCTCGTGCCGGCCCCCGGACAGGGTGCGCTCGCGCTACAGACCCGGACCGAGCGCGCCGGCGCCGTCGCGGCCCTGTCGGACCCCGACGCGCTCGCGGCGGTGACCGCCGAGCGCGCGCTCGCCTCCGCCCTGGGTGCCTCCTGCCACACGGCCATGGGCGCCCAGGCCCGCCGCGCGGGTGGGTCGGACACGGCCGAGCTCGAGCTCACGGGCTGGGTCGGCCTCCCGGACGGTTCGGAGTGGATCACCGACACGCTCGTGGGCCATCCCGACCTGGTGGCTGCCGAGCTCGCCGCGCGGATGATCGCCGTCGGTGCCCGCGAGCTGCTGGTCCGCGCCGCGGCGCTCGACACCGGGGTGGCTCAGTGACGGTCTTCCTCGTCGGCGCCGGCCCGGGCGACCCGCGTCTGATGACGCGGCGCTCGCTCGAGCTCATCGCCAGGGCCGACGTCATCATCTACGACCGCCTCATTCCCGAGGGTGCCCTGGACGGCGCCCGGGCCGACGCGAAGCTCGTCTTCGCGGGCAAGCAGGGGGGCGGCGAGCAGGTGCCCCAGGCCGAGATCGACCGTCTCCTGCTGGAGCACGGCGCCCGCGCGGAGGTCGTCGTGCGTCTCAAGGGCGGTGATCCCTTCGTGTTCGGCCGCGGCGGGGAGGAGGCCGAGATCCTGCGTGAGGCCGGTATCGACTTCGAGGTCGTCCCGGGTGTCACCTCGGGGATCGCTGCGCCCGCCTACGCCGGGATCCCGGTGACCCACCGGGAGTCGGCCTCCTGCGTGGCCTTCCTCACCGGCCATGAGGACCCGGACAAGCCCGACTCCGCCCTGGACTGGCAGGCCCTCGCCGCGTTCCCGGGCACGCTGTGTGTGTACATGGGGGTGCGCCAGCTGCCCGGCATCACCCAGCGCCTCATCGAGGGCGGACGCGCCCCGGATGAGCCCGCCGCGCTCATCCAGCGGGGCACCTTCCCCGATCAGCGCGCCGTGGTGGCGACACTGGCGACGCTCGCCCAGGTCGCCCGGGAGCAGGGTGTCCGAGCCCCGGCCATCGCCCTGTTCGGCCCGGTCGTCACCCTGCGTGAGCGCATCGCCTGGTTTGAGCGCCGTCCCCTTCACGACCGGACGGTCGCGGTGACCCGGGCCCGTGCCCAGGCCTCCGGTCTGGCTCGCCGTCTGGAGGCGCTGGGCGCTCGCGTGGTCGAGGCCCCGACCATCCGCACCCGCCACCTCCCCGGACCGGTCCCCGAGCTGAGCGCCTATGACCTGGTGGTGTTCTCGAGCGCCAACGGCGTGGATGCGCTGTGGGAGCGGCTGGAGGCTGCCGAGCTCGACGCGCGCAGCTTCGCCGGTGTGCGCGTGGCGGCCATGGGCCCGGGCACCGCCCGCGCCCTCGCCGCGCACGGCCTGCGCGCCGACATCGTGCCCGAGCGCTTCGTCGCCGAGGGGATGGTCGAGGCCCTGGCCGAGCTCGCGCTCTCTCGCGTGCTGCTCGTCCGGGCCCGCGAGGGTCGGGACGTGCTCATCGACGCTCTGGCCGAGCGGGGGGTCCAGACTGAGCTGCTCGCCGTCTATGAAACCGTCGTCGAGGCGCTCGATGCCCCGACCCTGGCCGCGCTCGAGGATGTCGACTACGTCACCTTCACCTCCGCCTCTTCGGTACGGAACTACCTCGACGCGGGCGGCAGCGCTGCAGCCCGACTGATCTCCATCGGCCCGGCCACGTCCGAGGCGCTGCGTGAGCGGGGTCTCACACCGCACGTGGAGGCCGATCAGCACGACCTGGAGGGTCTCATCGGTGCCCTTGTCGCGGACGCGCAGAGCTGAGCCGACCCCCCCGGTCCTCAGTCTGCTCAGCGACTTCGGGCCCGGCAGTCTCTACGTCGGTCTCCTCCACGCGGTCATCGCCGGGATCTCTCCGGCCGCACGGGTGATCGATCTCAGTCACGAGGTGCCGCCTGAAGATGTCCTGGGCGGCGCGCTGTCGCTCGCCGACGCGATCCCCTACCTGCCTGTCGGCGTTCATCTGGCCGTCGTCGATCCGGGCGTCGGCAGTTCGCGCCGGGCCCTGGCCCTGCGTTGTGGGGACGGTCGGATCCTCGTGGGTCCGGACAACGGACTGCTCAGCCTCGCTGCCGCCGCGGCGGGCGGTGTCCAGACCGCGGTTGACATCGCGGACTCCCCGCTGGCGGCGGAGTCGGTCGCCGCGACCTTTCACGGCCGCGACATCTTCGCGCCGGTGGCGGCCCATCTCGCCGCGGGTGCAAATCTGCTGGGCGCGGGGGATCTCGTCGATCCCGCCACCCTCGTCGAGCTCGACCTGCCCGCCGCCCGGGTCGGCACCGACGCCCTGGAGGTGAGCGTCACCGCCGTGGACGCGTTCGGCAACCTGGCCCTGCTGGCCACCCCGGCCCAGGCCCGGGCGGCCGGACTGGTCGAGGATGGCCCAGTGGGCATCGAGGTCGTCTCCCGTGATCCGGACGAGCCGCTGGATGCCCTGCGGATCTCCGGCGGCCTGCGCCGGCGCCGCTACGGCCGTTGGGGGCGCACCTTCTCCGACGTCGCCGAGGGGCGTCTGCTCCTGCACGAGGACTCCACGGGCCGCCTGGCCCTCGCCGTCAATGGCGCAAGCGCTGCGGTGCTCTTCGACGTCGAGGGCGGCGCACGCCTGAGGCTCACGCGGTGACCCCGCCCCCCCCCACCGGTGGCGAGGGTGCGTCGGCCCCCCACGCGCCGGTCCCTGCCGCGGCGCCCCCCGATGCGCCGGGCGCGGCTCTCGGGTTCCCACGGCTGCATCTGTACCGGACCGACTCGACAAACCTGCGGGCCCGCGAACTCGCCGCGGCGGGGGCTCCGCACGGCACGCTCGTCACGGCCTCGGAGCAGACCGCCGGGCGGGGCCGCCAGGGTCGGACGTGGCTCGCTCCGCCCCGTTCCTCGGTGCTCATGAGTCTCGTCCTGCGTGACGGACGGCCACTGCTCTCACTTGCGGCCGGGGTCGCCGTCGCCACCACGGCTGAACGCCTCGGTGCCGCTGATGTGGGCATCAAGTGGCCCAACGACGTCTGGATCGCCGGCGCCAAGACCGCGGGCATCCTCGTCGAGGCCCGGCCCCAAGACGGCTGGGCTGTGCTCGGGATCGGACTCAACGTCGCCCTTGGGCCCGAGGACCTGCCCGCGGATCTCCAGGGGCGCGCCACAAGCCTTGGTCTGGACCCCGAGGACACCGAAGCCGTTCTGCGGACCCTCCTGGGCGAGCTTCGGCACTGGCTGTCCAAGCCCGCGTCGGGCGTTCTCGAGGCCGTCCGAGCCCGCGACGCTCTGCTGGGCCGAACCGTGCACTGGCAGGGCGGGTCCGGTGACGCCGTGGGGATCGGGGACGAGGGTCAGCTGCTCGTCGACACCGCCTCCGGACGCATCGGCCTCGACGCCGGCGAGGTGCACCTCAGTCTCGGGTGAGGCGCCCGGACAGGCTGGGACGTGTCATCGTGACCGAATGCCCAACGCCTTTGTCCACACCTGCATCCGTGTGCTCGACTCCGAGCGGTCCCAGCGCTTCTACGAGCGGCTCGGCTTTGCATATCGCGGCCGCTTCCAGTTCGAGAGCGCCTACAACATCTACATGGGGCTGCCCGGAGGAGGCGACACGCTCGAGCTGACCGTCAACCACGGGCGCACCGAACCGTATGACCTCGGCGACGGCTACAACCACATCGCCCTCACTGTGCCCGACCTCGACGCCCTGCTCACCACGCTGGCAGAGGTGGACATCCGTCCGGAGAAGCCTGCGTTCCATCCCGGTGGCCGGGAGGAGTACCGGATCGCCTTCATCCAGGATCCGGACGGCTACCGCGTCGAGCTTATCGACGGTGGGGCCTTCACGGTGCCCCAGGACGCGGCACCGACGGACTGAACCGGCTCACTCCCGGCGTTCCTTCCCGTGGCCGCCCCGAGCGGGCCGACCTGGCCGACTGGACCGACCGGACCGACCGGACCGACCGGACCGACCGGACCGACCGGACCGACCGGACCCGATCGTCGTACGCGGCTGGCGCGTCACCGTGCGGCCTCTGCCCTCGGTCCGCTACCTCCTTCAGGCCACCCCGGGCCTCCGGTCGGACCGGCGGAGCCCTGAGCGCTCACTTCACGGTGACCGCGGCGATCAGGACCGTTCGATGATCTCGATCCGGTATCCGTCAGGATCCCGGACGAAGCAGAGCCGCGAGCTGCCCTCGCGGATGGAGTAGGGCGGCCGCTCCGGAGCCACGCCAGCTCCCGCGAGTGAGCTGAGCATGCCGTCGAGATCCTCGGTGGTGATGGCGATATGCCCGTACCCGGTGCCGATCTCGTACGGCTCGTCCTGCCCGATGTTGTAGGTCAGCTCCAAGCGCTCGCCATCGCCCGGCAGGCCCATGAACACGTTGATGGCCTCCTCGCGGATGGGGATGCGCCGGGTCTCCTTGAAGCCGAGCAGTTCGTAGAAGCGCACGGAAGCATCGATGTCGGTGATGCGGTAGCAGGTGTGGATGAGCGGCATGGACCCAGGCTAGGCGCTCGTGGCCGCGCGCGCTGTGCCCACGCGTTCGCCTGCAAGTGCGCTCGCTCCGCGCGCTTGCCGCTTCCAGCGCGTAGCCGCCCGGCCGCCCGGCCGCCACCGACGGTCCCCGGCCGGGCGGATGGCGGCCCCGCCTCGTTCCTGTTCCTGTTCCTGTTCCTGTTCCTGTCCCCGTCCCCGTTTGGACGTTCTCTGAGCTCGTGCCCGTACCACCAACAGGTTGCGAAACTCTCCAACGTCTGTGTCACAGAACGGTCGTGGACGCGTTGCACATCTGTGATTCATGGCAGAGTTGTGAGTCCTCTGTGACGCCCCGGTGACATACGATGCACACCTGTTGGTGGTTGTGGCGCGCCGAATAGAGCACGCACCCGACCTCCGTGTCGATCGCGGCGCTGGCGCGGACGGACCAACGTCGCGGGCGAGACCCCGCAACACCGCCGCCGATGGACCGGCGGGTCGTAGGCCCGCGCTGACAGCTGCGGCCCGAGGCGAGCGGGTAGCGCTCAGACCGGCCCGGAGCACCCGGGCCGCGAGGGGTGTCTCAGCGGGTCAGGCGGCGTCGCGGTCCGTGTCGGCACCGGTGTCCGATGCTGGCACGGCGGGCGCTGGCGTGGACTGATCCACGACTGTCGTGTCCTCGGCCTTGCCCCGGCGCGTCCGCGGACGCCGTGCCGGAGTGGGCGTCCCGGACGCCGCAGCGGAGCTCTTAGGCGCCGCGCCAGAGCTCCGCCCGGACGCCGAGCTCTCCGTGGCGGCGTCGGAAGCCGAGGTTGGCTTCGGAGTGCTCGCATCGGGTGAGCCCAACGAGGGATCTTTGACCGTCGCGCGGCGAGGGCGGGTGCGGCGCGCCGCGGTGGGCTCGAGCCGTTCTGGCTCTGAAGTCGAGCTTGTCGTGGATCTCCCGCTCGCGCCGCCGGGCTGTCCAGACTCGATGGCAGCGGCGTGGCTCGCCGCTGCCGTGACCGCGTCAGCGGTCTTGGCCGTCGACCGTCGCGCGGTGGTGCGCTTGGTTGTCGTCTCCGTGACGGCAGCCTTACCGGCGGCAGCCGTACCAGCGGCAGCCGTACCAGCGGCAGCCGTACCAGCGGCAGCCTTACCAGCGGCAGCCTTACCAGCGGCAGCCTTACCGGCGGCAGCCTTACCGGCGGCAGCCTTACCAGCGGTCAGCTTTCCGGCGGCCAGCTTGATGTCGGCGGGGTCCACGGGGGCGGGCCTCGCGGAGGCGGGTTGTGTCGAGGCGGGCTTGGTGTCGGTGGATGTGGCGCCGGTGGATGTGGCGGCAGCGCGCCGGCTGCGGCTACGTGTGGCGCCCGTCGGCGTCGCGTCAGAGCTGGCAGAGGCGCCCGCGGATGCGTCGGCATGAGCTGGCGCCTCGGGCGTCGCCGTGGTAGCCGAACTCGTGCTCACCGCCTCGGCGCCCCGAGGGGTCGCGTCGGCCGCCGCGGGCTCGTCGGGTGTGGGCGGTGCAGCGGCGGTGCGTGCGCGGCGCCGTGTTGAACGGGTCCGCGTGGGTGGTGCGGCCGCGTCTGCGCCCGGTGCTTCCGGGGTCTGAGCGGCGGCGTGGGCGCCCGGTGCTTCCGGGGTCTGAGCGTCGGCGTTGGCGCCCGCTGGCTCCCGGGTCTGAGCGTCGGCGTTCGCCGGGGCGGAGGTGTGCGCCGCTGCCGTGCCGGCGCCAGCGCCGGCACTCACGGACGCGCGGTCCGCCCGTGTGGCAGCCGAGGTCCGGCTGCGCCGTGTGCGGCTGCGCCGTCGGGAGGTTGGACGCTCTGAGGAGGCGGGTTCTCCGGAGCCTCGCCCGCCGGCGCGGGCCTCGGCGGAGGTCAGCTCGGTGCCTGCGCCTGCACCGGTGCCATCGCCGTCGTCGGAGGCGCGCGCCGAAGTTGAAGCCGGAGCCCGGCCAGCACGTGTCCCGGGGTCGGTGGCGGCGACGTCGCCCTCGTCGTCGTCGTCGTCATCGTCATCGAAGTGGAAGGGTGCGACGGGGTCGTCGTCGTCGTCGTCATCATCGTCGTCGAAGCTCAGCATCGGTCCGGTGAGCTCGTCGTCGTCCTCATCCAGATCCAGGTCCAGGTCCAGATCCAGATCGGTATCGACCACGCTGGTGGTCTCGCTCGCCCCGACCGCCGCAGCGACGGCGACGGCGGTCTCCCCAGCGGCCTTGGTCTTGCGGCGGCGCTTGGCGGATTTCTTGGCCTTGGGGAAGTTGCGCAGCAGCTCCCGGGCGAGCGCCGCGGGCTTGCGGGCCATACGGGTCCGGGCGCCGCGCAGCGCCTCCTCGGCCTCGGGTGTGTGGGCGAGCGCGGCGGCCAGCAGGGCGGCGGAGAGGCGCCGGTCCTGGGTGCGCGTCGCGTGGACGAGGCGACGCGCGTTGCGGGCATGTGCCGACCCCGAGGAGTTCACGAGCAGCCCGAGCAGACGCTTGGTCTCCGGCCAGCGCTGGGCGGCGTACTCCTCGTGCACCTCGCGCGTGTATTCGGCCATGCGCCAGATCCAGGCATTGGCCTGATCGCGACGGCCGATCCGCCGCTCCGCCAACGCCTGGAGCATGATCTTGACGCCCTCGCGCCGCTCGTCCTTGGGCCAGGTGCCCATGAGATCGATGGCCGTGTCGAAGGCCTCGGCGTCCCGGATGGCGGAGATCTCCTGCAGAGCGCGCAGACGCAGCTGGGCCGAGCGGTTGCGCTGCAGCGTGGTCACGAGGAACAGGCGCCGAAGCTCACCCTCGCGGTCGAAGTGCAGCATCGCCTTGGCCCGCCGCCAGCCATTGGGCTGGACGCGGGCGCCGGCGAGCTGGGCCCAGACCCGCTGCTCACCGTAGTCGAGATGCTCGACGGCGATCCGCCAGAGCTCGCGCTCGAAGACCTCAGCGCGGCGTTCGGGATCTGGGGTCACTGGCAGCACTCGGCGCTCGACGCGGACGCGGCGGCCGCGTCCGCGTCGGACCGGGCCGACGACGATCGCCCCACCGCGGTAAACGTCGCGGTCCAGCAGCGAGTGCAGCGTCACCACAGGGTCGTCGTGCTTGGTCGCGGGGTGGACGAAGTCGACGACAATGCCCGCCTCCTTGCCCGGATGGCGGCGGGTGACGCGGCCCACGCGCTGCTGGTAGATCCGCTTGGAGGCGGTCGGGGCCAGGTGCATGCAGACGGTGGCGCGGGGGGAGTTCCAGCCCTCGGCGAGCAGCTGGGCGTTGATGAGCACGTCCACCTTGCCGGCCTCGTAGTCGGCGAGGATGCGCGCGAGCTCGCGCTTGGGCGTCTCGCCCGACACCGCCTGGGCGTTCATGTTCAGGGCGCGGAAGGACTCCGCGACGTTGTAGGCGTGCTTGACGCCGGCGGCGTAGACCACGCCCGGGAGCCCGTTGAAGCGAGTCTTGTAGAGGTCCGCGATGGCGAGGTTGAACGGCGTCTGGTCGAGCAGCTCGGCGAGCATCTCCTGATCGAACTCGGTGTCGACCTCACCGCGGCGCAGGGGGACCTTGGCGATCGTGCGGACGCCGGGGCCGGGCGGGATACGGATGCAGCGCAGCGGAGCGATGACGCCGCGCCGCGCGGCCTGGGCGAGGTCGAAGCGCGAGGTCTGGGTTGGGAACAGGTCGGTGACGTGACGGGCGATGAGCGCGCCCGTGGCGGTCATGCCGATCCAGACCGGCTTGTCCCAGGAGCGGATCTGGGCGGAGGTCTTCTCTCCCAGGGCGGTGTGGGCCTCGTCGCAGATGACGACGGTGTAGGCGTCGGAGATCTTCCCCGCGTTGCGGACGAACCACTGGTAGGTCTCGACCGTCACCGGTCCGTTGGCGGCGTCCTGGCCGATGAGCAGCGGCGCACAGAGCCGGTCGCGGTAGCCGCGGGTCCGGATCTCGTCGATGAACTGGTCGACGAGGTTGCGCCGGTGGGTGAGGATGAGCACCCCGCCGGTTCGGGAGGCCTCGACGAAGCCCATGGCCGCGACGGTTTTGCCGGCGCCCGTGGCGTGCTCGAACCAGAAGCGTCGATCCGCGCCGGGGTCGTCGAGATCGACGACCACGTCGGAGTCAAGACCGGCGTCATCCTCGGGGAAGTCGCGGGGCTCCTCGTCCTCCGGCTCGTCGTCGAGGTCGTCCTCGTCCTCGTCCTCGTCCTCGTCGAGGTCGTCCGGGTCAGCTGCGCCCGCGGCGAGTCGGGGCGCGTCCGCGGACAGCTCGGGTGCGTGAGCTGGGGCGAGGGTCGGAGGCGGCGAACCCACAGTCGCCGCCTCCGCAGCGGCGGCGGCGGCGGTCTGGGCCAGGAGTGCGGTGAGCGTGCCCGACAGGGCGTCGACCTGATGGGGGTTCAGCAGGGTGCCGTCGGCCAGGCGGGGCTCGTCGTCGGAGAGCACGCGCTCGAGTCCGAGCAGCAGGGAGAACTCGCGCCGCCACTCAAGGGAGGCGATGGTGAGGCCCTGGTCGATCTCTGCGATGGCGGCGTCGAGGGCGCGGCGGCGCGGGGTGCCGGGGGCGAGAGCCTCCTCACGGCTCTCGCCGGGGTGCACGAAGGTCTCGCGCGTGAGCTTTTCAGCACGCGCAATCGCGGCAGCAGTCGGAAACGGGGCGCGGTCACCCTTGGGCATAGAAGAATCTCGATCGGGGAATCGCCGAGGACGGCGTGGCGATTCCGGACATACGGTCTTTGCACCGGCTGACCCAGCGGGGTTCCCTGAACGAGTCGCACCCCCTCCGCCTTGGCCGGGCAGGAAGATAACGTGCATTTAAGCAGACCGAACGTGTGGCAAGCTTTCTCCCGTGGGCACCGAAGCACCCCAGTCGCCGTCCCAGACTCCCGCATACGAGATCCGCCGGACCCAGACCCGTCAGGAGCTCGCAGCGGCGATGGCGCTGCGCTATGAGGTCTTCTGTCAGGAGCAGGGCGTGCCCCGGCACGAGGAGCGCGACGGTCGCGACCATGACGCCCTCCATCTCATCGCGGTCCGTGACGGAGAGCTGCTGGCCACCTGTCGGCTCGTGTTCGTCGGCTCGACCGTCCAGTTCAGCCGGCTCGCCGTCGCCCGGTCCGCACGCCGCCAGGGGATCGCGACCGACATGCTCAAGCGCACCGACGCCGAAACCCAGGCCGGTGGAGCCCGGCGCATCGTGCTGCACGCCCAAACCTACGCGCGCTCGCTCTATGACAAGGCGGGCTACGTCGTCACCGGTCGGGAGTTCGTCGAGGCGGGCATCCGGCACGTGGCGATGGAGAAGGTTCTCTGAGAGCGCTTGTCCAGCGGGTCAGCGAGGCCTCGGTGACCGTGGAGGGCGAGCAGGTGGCGGCGATCGGAGCGGGACTGCTCGTGCTGCTCGGGGTCACCCACGGAGATACCGAGCAGGACGCTGACCGGCTGGCGGACAAGGTTGCCCGCCTGCGAATCTTCTCCGACGCCGAGGGTCGGATGAACGAGCCGCTGGGGGACCGGGAGGTCCTCGCCATCTCACAGTTCACCCTCTACGGTGACGCGAGCCGGGGGAACCGGCCATCATGGGGGGCGGCCGCGCCCGGCCCGGCGGCTCAGCCGCTTTACGAACGCTTCTGCGCCGCGCTGTCGGCCCGCCAGGGCATCTTCGGGGCGCACATGGCGGTGGCGTCGGTCAACGACGGACCGGTCACCCTGATGCTCGAGACCTGATGCTCGCCTACCGCTTCCTCTTCACCCAGCTCGTGCGGCGCGAGCTGCGCCAGAAGTACAAGGGCTCGGCCCTGGGGGTCGTTTGGTACCTCGTCAACCCGCTGGTGATGATGGGCGCCTACACGCTCATGTTCGGGGCGATCCTCAAGGTCCAGAACATTCCCGACTATCCGCTGTTCCTGATGGTCGGACTGGCGGTCTGGAGCTTCTTTCAGGCCTCGCTCACCGCGGCGGCCGACTCACTCATCCTTCAGGGCAGTCTGGTGCGCAAGGCCCGCTTCCCGCGTGAGGCGATCCCCGCGGCGACGGTCACGGTGCAGGCGGTGACCCTGTGCGCGGTGCTGGCGCTGGTCACCGTCATCACGTTGGCCATCCGTGGTACCTGGACACCGTGGCTGGCGCTCGTCCCGGTGTTCCTGGTCGCCCTGTACCTGTTCCTGCTCGGCCTGGCCCTCGCCGTGTCAGTCCTGCACGCCTACTTCCGGGACGTGCTGCCGATCATCCAGGCCGGCTTGCTGCCGCTGTTCTTCCTCACGCCGATCTACTTCAACACCGGCCATCTGGGCTACGTGGAGCGGCACCCCTGGATCGCCACGGTGCTCAACTGGGTCAACCCGGTGGCGCCGTTCATCGAGGGCCTGCGCGCGATCATCTACGCGGGCGCCGCCCCGGGGGTCGGCCGCGTGCTCTACGGCGTGCTCGCCGCGGCGGTCGCGCTGCTCGTGGGCCGCACGCTGTTTCTGCGCATGCAGGGCGAGCTGGCGGTGGTGCTGTGAGCCCCCGGACGCCGCTCGTCCCCGGGGAGATCCTGCTCGAGCACGCCACGCGCTCCTTTGACGTCCGCGCCGATGCCGCGGGCACCCTGCGCGGCCTGTTCTCCCGGGCTGGGGTGAGCGCCGAGCTGACCCCGGAGCGGATCCCCGCACTTCTCGACGTCAGCCTGCGCATCGGGCCGGGTGAGACGGTGGGAATCGTCGGGCGCAACGGCGCGGGCAAGACCTCGACGCTGAAGGTTCTCGCCGGGATCATCCCCCTCCATCACGGACGCGCGGCCTGCGGCGGCCGGGTCGTCTCCCTGCTCGAGCTCGCCGCCGGATTCTCCCGGGACTTCTCCGGACGCGAGAACATCTACCTCCAGGGTGCGCTGTACGGCTTCAACCGGAACGAGATCGACGCGCGCCTGCCCGACATCATCGAGTTCTCCGAGCTTGGGCACTTCATCGAGGTGCCCATCCGCACCTACTCCCAGGGCATGCTGCTGCGCCTGGGCTTCTCGATCGCCGTGCACCTCGACGCCGACGTGATGCTCATCGACGAGGTGCTCGCCGTGGGTGACGAGGGCTTCCAGGGCAAGTGCCTCGTACGGATCGCCGACCGGATCGGCGCAGGGGCGACCCTCGTGCTCGTCTCCCACGACCTCTCGGCGATCGAGCGGGCCTGCCGCCGGGTCGTCGTGCTCGACCACGGCCGGGTCGTCTTCGACGGTGAGGTGGCCGCCGGGCTGGAGCGCTATCGCACGCTCGTCCGCACCGAGACCGAGGCGACGCTGTGACGACCCCCGAGCAGGCCCTGGCCCTGGCTCGGCGCCGGGCCGCCGAGCGTCGCGATGCCGACTCCGGGATCGAGCCGACCCGCTTCGGTCCGCCCTATGAGGAGATCGCCGCGCGCCTCTCGGAGTGGGCGGTGCCCGATCCGAGCCGCTACGAGGTCCGCTCGATCCGCCGGGGCGGTGCCCCGATCACCTGGCTCAAGCGTCTGCTCGTCCGGCTCCTGGGCCAGTTCACCGCCCAGCTCATCTCCGACCAGGCCCGTTTCAACGTGCTGCTGCTCAACTATGTGCGCACCCTGGAGACGCGCGTGCGCGACCTCGAGGCGGCCGTCCGCGCCGCCGATGTCGTCGAGGCGCCCGACGCGGCTGAGGACGACTGGGCATGACCGTCGTCCATCAGCTGCTCTCGGGCGCCGGACCTCACGACGCGATCACCACCGAGGCAGGCGTCTTCCGGCGCTACTTCGCCGACTGGGGGTGGGGCGGCGGTGATTACGCCTACCGCCGGCACCCGGCACTGCAGGCGCCCGTCGCGCCCGCAGGGGAGCTTGCGCCCGCGCCTGACGACGTCGTCCTCCTGCACCACTCGGCGGGCTGGCCGGACCTTGATGAGGTGCTCGCCCTGCCCGGGCGCAAGCTGCTGCTTTACCACAACGTCACGCCCGCGGGATGGTTCTGGATCGACGCCCCGGGCCTGGCCGCACATTGCCAGGTCGGCCGTGATCAGCTGGGCCCGCTGGTGCGCGCGGCGGACGCGACGGCCGCCGACTCCGCGTTCAACGCCGGGGAGCTCGCCGCGTACGGGGCCCACCACACCGAGGTGATCCACTTGCTCCTGGACGCCGAGCGCCTCGGCGCCGGCGCGGGCGCCGGCGTGACCGCTGCCGCGGTCGCGACCGCTTCCGTGAGCGTGACCGGGGAAGCGGATGGCGCCGCGCCGCAGGTGCTGTTCGTCGGCCGGCTCTCCCCGCACAAGCGCCAGGATGAGGTCATTCGGACCTTCGGCCTGTTCCGCCGCCGGCACGCGCCCGGGGCGCGCCTGGACCTGATCGGCGACGCGAGCTCGGAGAGCCATGTCGAGCGACTCCGGGGCCTGGTGCGGGACCACGCCCCCGGGGCGGTGCGGATCGAGAGCGGCCTGCCCGAGAGCGAGCTGGCCCGCCGCTACCGGGACGCCGACCTCTTCCTCTGCCTCTCCGAGCACGAGGGCTTCTGCATCCCGCTGCTGGAGGCCTTCAGCTTCGGGGTGCCGGTGATCGCGCGGCCCTTCGGCGCTATCCCCGAGGTGAGCGGGTCGGCGGCACTGCTCGTGCCCGACGCTGACATCGCCGTGGTCGCGGAGCTGATGGATCTCGTCCTCACCGACCCGGGCCTGCGCCAGGAGCTCGTGCGCCGCGGCCATGAGCGGCTGGACACCTTCCGTGCCGAGCGGATCGCCCCGCGCCTGCGGGCCGCGGTCCAGCGCGCCGAGGGGGGACTGAGATGACCGCCGTGAGATCCGCCCGGGCAGCCGGCCTGGTCCGCCGCTCTCGGCTCGGGCGGGCGGGAGATGCCTGGTGGGTGCCCGTGTTGGCCGCGGTCGCCGCGCTCGGACTGGCGGTCTCCTGCCGGGCCTATCACCCACATGCCCTACCCCAGGTGCTGCTCATCGGGGCGGGTGCCCTTGTGCTCCTCGGCGTCTGCGGTGACGCGGCCGCCCACGCGCTGGTCCCCACGGCCTGGCGGCCGCTGGCCCCGCTGATCAGCCTCGTCATGGGCGCGGCCCTCAGCGGCATGGTGCTGATGGCCTTCGGCGTCGCCCACGTCCCCCTGCAGGTGAGCCTGTGGCTGACGCTCGCCCTCGGCCTGCTCGCCTCCTGGCTGGTGCGGCGCTCGGCGCACGGACGCGCAGGGGCGGCCACCGCCCCGTCCGCGGAGACCGCCCCGCCCGCGGCCACCGCCCCGCCCGCGGCCACCGCGGCGCGGCTCGACACGGGGGCGGGCGTCTGGGTGTGGGCGGCGGTCCTGGGCATCCTCTTCCTCGTGGCGCTCATTCCCGCCTGGCGCACCGGGGCGCTCACCGTCTACGGCCAGAACCCCGACTCCAGCCAGGTGGTGGGGATCGCCGTGCTCTTCCAGCACGTGCCGCCGACGGCGACCGACATCAGGCTGCCCCTGGACGTCGTGCCCCAGGAATGGCGCTTCCGCTACCCGATCTTCTATCCGCTGGCCGCCGTGGCGAACCTCGTCCACGTTGACCCGATCCGCGCCTTCCCGGTGCTCGTGGCCGTGCTCGTGCTCACCGCGGCGCTCGGCTACGGGCTCGTCGCGGTGCGCTGCCTCCGGGCGCCCGGCTGGGCCGGTCCGGCGATCACCGCATTGGTTGGCTTCACCTGGATCCTGCAGTACCTCGCCTGGCACCCCTACTGGAACCAGCTCTGGGGCACCGCGCTGATGCCGTACACGATCCTGTTCGGGTGGCATGCGCTCGAGGCCCGGGACCGGCGGGCGGGGATCGCCTGCCTCGGGCTGCTGCTCATGCTGTGGTTCGCCTACCCGCTGTCCCTGCCCTACGCGCTGGTTATCCTCGCAGCGGTGACGGTGGCGACCTGGCAGCGCCCGCGGCGCCCCTCCATCCGCTCCTGGCGCGCCGGGGTGGCCGCGGTGGCCCTGCTCGCCCTGCTCACGCCCGCGGTCATCGGCAGCGTCATCAAGCTCGAGGAGGGCGTCTCCCAGCTGCTCACCCCCTCCAGTGACCTCTGGGGCGGTGACGTGAAGCGCTTCATCACGGTCGGGCACTTCACCGGCACCGGGGGGTCCAACTCCGTCGGCGCGGTCGTGGCCGCCGCCCTCATCGCCCTCGCCGGGGCGGCGCTGTGGCGCCTGCCGCGGCGTCTGGCCCTCTGCGTGGGGGGCGTCCTCGCCGCCCTGCTGCTGCTCGACCTGCGCTTCCGGCTCACCGCCTCGGGCACGTACATGGACTTCAAGCACCTCAGCTTCGTCGGGCTGCTCGTGCTCACCCTGGCCTTCGCCGCGCTGTGCACGGCGGCCTCGCGCCGCGGACATGCGGTGCGCTGGGCTGCGGTCGTCGCCCTGCTCGCCTGGACGGGCGCGGCCCTGGCCCTGGACCACCGGGACGCCCGTGCCCAGAACGAGCAGGTCACCCCGGAGCTGTTCCAGATCCGCCAGTGGGCGGCCGCCCTGCCCCGCGGGGCGAGCGTCCGCGTGGACATCCCGCCGACCGACGGCGGGCTGCAGCTGTGGGCCGTGTACATGCTCGGCAGTCACCCGGTTGACTCTTACGAGCCGCTGAAGAACACCACCTATGCCTACGCGACCCCGGGGTTCCGGGCGGACTACTCCCTCAGCCTGAGCCGCGACCCCTCCACGACACCCGGCGGGGGCGCACCCTTCCCCCGGCCCCGGTACACCGTCGACCCGCCGGTGGCTCAGAACGATGCCTTCGTGCTGCGGCGCATCGACTGGCCCACGCGCTTTGACAACGTCGCCCAGACCGCGTCACAGCGCCTGGTCGAGCCCTGAGCGCGGCCGGACGCGACGCCGGTCAGCCCTTGAGCGTCACCTCGGGGTCCGCTGCCACCGCCCGGCGCAGCGCCTCGTCAAAGGGCATCGGGGTGATGTCAAAGAGCGCCATGCCCGAGGGGTCGGTCACCACCGTCGGCGTGGCCAGACCCTCCACCAGCGGTCGGGCGATGCCCGCGTCGACGGGCGTGACCAGCCCGATCCACAGGGCGGAGAGCCACGGGGTGATGAAGGGCACCGGCACCCGCGGGCGCTGGGGCAGGCCGAGCACGGCGGCCATCCGGTCGAGCATCTCCCCGTAGGCGAGCACGTCGGGTCCGCCGATCTGGACCTCGCGCCCCGTCGAGGCCTCGACCTCCACCGCCCGGGCGAGGTACTCGAGCGTGTCGTCGATGGCGATCGGCTGCGTGGCGTTCTTCAGCCACGAGGGGGCGATCATCGCCGGAAGGCGCTGGACGAGGTACCGCAGCGTGCGGTAGCTCTCGGACTCCGGCCCGACGACCATGCTCGCGCGGAAGTAGGTGAGCGGCGGTCCGTGTTCAGCGAGCATCCGCGCGGTCTCGTGACGGGAGCGCAGATGGTCTGAGGACGGGTTGTCGCCCAGACCGCCGAGGTAGATGACCCGGGAGACGCCCTCCTCGCGGGCCATCCGCGCGAACGCCGTGGCCGCCTGGCGCTCCCGGGCGGCGAAGTCCGAGTCCCCGCCCCGACCCATCGAGTGGACGAGGTAGTAGGCGACGTCGATGCCCTCGCCGGCCCCGGTGAGGCTCGGCGGATCCAGCACGTCGCCCTGGTGCAGCGCAAAGCCGGCCTGGTGCAGTGCTCGCGCGCGGTCACTGGCGGGATCACGCACGAGACAGCGGACGGTCGTGCCCGGGTCGGCGGCGGTGATCCGCCGGGCCAGGCGGCCCCCGACGAACCCGGTGGCGCCGGTGATGAGGACCGAGCTCACGCCGCGCTCCAGCCGCTCAGGGCACACAGGCGCTCCCACAGCGCCTCGCGGTCAGCGGGGCTCTCACGCGTCCGCGCGAGCAGGTGCCGGGGCCGGCGTTCACGGTCGTGCCAGAAATCCCCGCTTCCCAGCGCGGCGGCCGGCGCGCCGGCGAGCCAGACGATTGTGTCGGCGCCCTCGGCGGGGCTGCGCAGCAGCGGCGCGGTGAGCCGGTAAAAGCGCGGCAGGGACTCACGGACCCCCTCGGTGTCGGCCCAGCCGGGATGCATCGCGTGCACGCCGAGGCCCGCGTCGGCCCAGCGCCGGGCCCAGAGCTCGGTGAGGATGACCTGGGCGCGCTTGGAGCGCGCGTAGGCAGTGACGCCGCTGTAGGGCTCATGGGACATTTCGAGATCGTCGAGGTGAATGCGCTGGCCGTACATCCCCCCGGAGGAGACGATGATGACCCGGCCCCGCCCGGGATGTGCCCGGGCGGCGTGTTCGAGCGAGGGCTCCAGCAGGTTGGTGAGCAGGAACGGTCCCACGACGTTCGTGGCCAGGGTGAGCTCGATCCCGTCGGGCGACAGTGTCCGCTGGGGCGGCATGACCCCGGCGTTGTTGATGAGCACGTCCACCGGCGCCTCCCGCGCCAGCAGCTCCGCAGCGGCCGCCCGCACTGAGCTGAGGTCGCCCAGGTCGCCCAGCACGAGCTCCACGCGCGCCTCGGCCCCGGGCCCCCCGGTCCGCGCGAGTTCGGCCCGCACCTGCTCACCCCGCTCACGGGAGCGGACCAGCAGCACCAGTCGGGCCCCCAGCGCCACCAGCTCCAGGGCGGCCGCGCGGCCGAGACCCGAGGTCGCACCGCTGAGCACGACCGTCTGGCCGTCCAGGCGTGCATAGGCACCGCCCTCGGGCCAGCTGCGGCGGCGCAGGCGGAAGCCGAACCGGCTGTAGCCGGGGACGATCGCGCGATCCAGCAGCGTGTCGAGGGCCCCGCTCACAGGCGGGGCCCCTCCGGACCGGCGGTCCCCCGCAGCGTCGCGAGCACCGCCGCGGCGGTGCGCTCGCCGCTGAACATCGCGCCCTGCTGAGAGGCCGTGTCGCGATGGTCGCCGCAGACGAACAGCCCCTCCCCCAAGCGCACCGGCCGGCGGATGGCCAGCGGCGGCGTCTGCGAGGGCTGGCCGTGGCGGATGACGTCGGTGCGGATGAGCTCGAGCTCGCCGGATGAGAGGGCGAACCAGCGGCGCAGCTGCTCGTCCACGGCCGCCGACATCCCGGGCGCCAACGCCGCCGGCCCGGGAACGGCGGCGACGACGAGCGAGCGTCCCGCCGGTGCGTAGCTGGGCTGGACCTCGCTCATCACCACGACGTTCCGGGCCGGTCCGTCGGAGAAGCCGTCGAGCATCAGGTGGCGTCCGCGCACAGGTGGGGTCGCGCCGGCGAACCAGCAGGCACCGACGGAACGGGAACCGGGGTCGGGCACCCGGGCGCCGAGCAGGCGGTGCGCGGTGGGTCCGTCCGTGGCCACGACGATCGCCCGGGCGCGCAACCGCTCCCCGTCCTGCAGACGCACCTCTTCGGGGCTCACCGCAGCCACCGGGCTGTCCAGGCGCAGCACACCGGCGGGCAGGCCCTCGGCCAGCTGGGCGGGCACCGCCCCGATGCCCTCCCGGGGCAGGCCGGTGGATCCGAACACGAACATCCGCAGGACGATCTCGAAGCGGCGCGAGGACACCTCGAGCTCGGGATCCAGCTGGATCCCGGCAAAGAACGGCCGCCAGAAGCGGTCGATGAACGTGCGTGAGAAGCCGGCCCGGCGCAGCCGCTCGGCGGTGCTCATGTCCGGGCGCCGCAGCACGGTCCGGGCCGGCGGGGCGCACACCGAGGCGACGAGCCGAATGACGGCGAGCTTGTCCCTGGGGCTGGCCACCCTGGCGCGGAGGGTCGCCAGCAGGTCCCCGGGGGCGCGCAGCGGGTCGCCGACGGTCTCCATCCCGTCGCCGGTGCGGATCCGGGCGCCCGGGGTGAAGTGCGCCAGCCCGAGGCGGTCGAGCGCCAGGCGCTTGCGCACCTGCGGGTAGCCGGTGAGCAGGATCTGGAAGCCGCGGTCGACGAGGAACCCGTTGACCCGGTCGGTGCGGACGCGCCCGCCGACGACGTCCCCGGCTTCCAGCAGCGTGACGTCGATGCCGGCCGTGCTCAGGTCAGCCGCACAGACAAGGCCGGCCAGTCCGGCGCCGATGATCACCACGTCGCTCATAGCTCGACGACATCCACTACCCCGCGATGCCCTCAGCGCTGCTGAAGGCATCCGAGCCAAGGTCGCGTTCGCCCTGCTCCAGAGCATCACAGATCCGCGCCGCAACCGCCTCAGGCGCGAGCCCGCGTGGCAGCGTGGGCGCCTGACCGGCCAGGGCGCGTCCGGCCAGGCCGGTCTCGGTGTGGGGGGGACGGGCGTCGATCACCCGCACCTTGACGCGCCGCGCCTCGCGGGCCAGCGCCTCGTCAAAGGCGCGCACGGCCGCCTTGGAGGCGGCGTAGGTCGACGCCCCGGCCATCGCGCGGCCGGGTTCGGCGATGATCCCCGAGAGGTTGACGATCGCCCCACCCGCGCGCAGCTGCGGCAGCGCGGCGCGGGCAAGCATCATCGGGATGAGGGTGTTGGCCTCGAGCACCTCGCGCATGGTCGACGGCGACATCTCCGCCGCGGCCCCGAAGGCGACGACACCCACCGCGTTGATGAGCACATCGAGTCCGCCCGTGCTCGCGGCAGCCAGTTCGACCGCTTCCTCACAGGCGTCGAACTCAGTGAGGTCGGCCACCAGGGTCCCCCCGCCGGCCGGCACCGACGCCAGGCGGACGGGATCGCGACCGGTGGCGGTGACCGTCGCCCCGCGCATGTCGAGTTCGTTGGCCAGCGCGCGGCCGAGGCCGCCCGTCGCGCCGCAGAGCAGCACGGTCGCGCCGGCGAGGCTGAAGTCGGAGGAGGTGCTCATGAAGGGTCCCTATGGTGGTGAACGACGATGATCTTCGAGACGACGAGTGCGGCGCCGCCGGACGCCGTCTGGCGGTTGCTGGCCGAGCCCGCGTGCTGGTCCGCCTGGGCCCCGCACATTCGCGGCGGGGTCGGGCTGGGCACACCGGAGGTGCAGACAGGACGCTCCGGAGTCGCGCTCGTGGGTCCCTGGTTGCCGGTCCCGGTCACCGTGACCGCCAAGGAGGACGGGCACTTCTGGGACTGGCGCACCGGACCGGTGCGGGTCCGCCACGCGGTCGAGGCCGCGCCGCAGGGAAGCATCGTGCGGCTGGAACTGCACGCTCCGGCGCCGCTGGAGCGGGCACTGGGCCTCACGTACGGGCCGGTCATCGCATGGGTCGCGCGGCGCCTGGCCCGCGTCGCGGCGCAGCCGGAGTGAGGCGCCGGGCGGGGCCGCTCACTGGGCCAGCACCGGGGTGCCGGCCACCGCGGCGTGAAGCGCCGCGTAGGAGTCGGTGAGCGCCCGGCGGATCCGCTCGAGCAGGGGGCTGTCGGGGTGACAGCCCTCGACGATCCAGCGATCCGACACCTCCATGGCCACGGCGCGGTCTCGCGCGGCCGCACTGAGGTCGACTTCCGGGACCGGGTAGACGATCTGCCAGAAGGCGATCAGCGCCGCCTCCAGGGCCGCGGTGTCCGAGCGCAGGCCGTGCTGGAGCTCGCGGTGGATGCGCCACCAGGCCAGGTCCCGGCGGGCGGCCTGGGCCGGGTCGAGCAGCAGCCCGTGACGGTCGGCGAGGATCGCGTAGAAACGCTCCATGGTCGCCAGCGCGCGGGCCGCGTCGTTGTCCGGGTAGGGCGACCAGTGCTGGTTCGCCCGCATGACGAGCCAGGAGAGGCGGACGGTGTCCCGCCAGGGCAATCCGAAACTCTGGCGAGCACAGGCCATTCCCAGCCGGATGAACCGCCACCACTCATGGCGGTAGTAGGCCGCCCAGGCGCCGGCCTCGAGCGCGGCGACCTGGACCGGGTCGAAGTCATGCAGCGCGGCGACCGTGCGTCGCCGCGCTCCCGCGTCGGAGATGGAGTGCCCCGCGTTCTGCCGCGTGCGCCAGGTGCTGACGAGGCCTCTGGAGGAGGAAAGGCCGGGCAGCTCCATCTCGACGGCGGGCTGATCTGTTGAGATCATGTCGAGATTGTACCCGGTCAGGAGCGGGTCAAACGAGGTTTTGTTGACATCCTGTTGAGGTACTGTGGAGAGGATGCACACAGCGCGATTCCAGATCGGTGAGGTCGCCCGGCGCACCGGCGTCTCCCCGGCCCTGCTGCGCGCCTGGGAGCAGCGCTACGGCCTCATCGACCCGGCCCGCACCCCCGGCGGGACCCGGCTCTACTCGGACGCGGATCTCGACCGGATCGAGACGATGAAGGCCCACCTTGAGTCGGGACTCTCCGCCGCCCAGGCCGCCGCCGCGGCCCGGACCGCCCCGGACCGGACCGCCCCGGCCCCGTCCGTCGCCACCCCGCTCCCGGCCGCCGAGGCGGTGCTGGCCGGGCCGGGGCTCGTCCACCTCGGCGCCGCGGTCGCCTCCAGCGGTGACGCCGAGCTGGTCACGGCGGCGGCCCGGCTGGCCGAGGCCTTCGGGCGCCTCGACAGTCAGGGAGCCGAGCGCGCCTTTGAGCTGCTGCTGGCCAACTTCTCCTTCGAAACCCTGGTGACCGCGGTCCTGCTGCCCTACCTCCACGACGTCGGCGGTCGCTGGGAGCAGGGTGAGTCGACGATCGCCGAGGAGCACCTGGCCACGAACATCGTTCGCGCCCGGCTGCTCGCCCTGGGCGGCCCGCTCACCAACAGCGCCGGCGGGCGCGCCGTGCTCGCCTGCCCCCCGGAGGAGCGCCACGACCTCGCGCTGGTGATGCTCGCGGTGGCCATGCGCCGGCGTGGGTGGCAGGTGACCCTACTGGGGGCGGATACGCCGCCGGCGACCCTCGCCGACGCCGCGGACCGCCTTGGGCCCGACCTGATCGTGCTGGCCGCCACGGCGGCCGAGCGCTTCCTGGAGGCCGCCGGGCAGGTGCGCGAGCTCTCCCGCCGCCACACGCTGTTCATCGCCGGAGCCGGCGCCTCCGAGGCGATCGCCGGGACCTGCGGGGCGTGGTTCCTCCGGGGGGATCCGATCGCCGCCCTCGAGGAGCTCGAGCCCTTCCGCTTGCGCTCGAGCTGATCTCGAGGAGCTCGAGCCCTTCCGCTTGCGCTCGAGCTGACGCGAGCGGACGGCTCACCGCGCCGCCCCGGGCGTGGCGACCTCAGCGGGCGCCGTCGAGACGCCGGCCCCGGGTCTCGGCGATCACCCGGGCCAGGAACTGCGGGTTGCCCAGCAGGTAGCGCCGCCACATCCGCTGGGGCTCCAGGGCCAGGCGGAAGATCCACTCCCAGCCGTTGTCGGCGAGCCAGCGGGGCGCGCGCGGCACGTGCCCGGAGACGTAGTCGAAGAGCGCCCCGACGGTCCACACCACCGACCCGCGGAGGGCGTCGGCGTAGTGGTCGACCCACAGCTCCTGCTTGGGTGAACCCATCCCGACGAGGACGATCGCGCCGGGATGGGCGTTGATGTCCTCGATCACGCGGTCGTTGTGGGGGGACCCCAGCGCGAAGAAGCCGTGATGAGCGCCGGTGACGTCGAGCCTGGGGTACCAGCGCCGGAGCTGGTCTGCGGCCTCCCGGGCGATCGGCGGCTCGGAGCCGAGCAGGTAGATCGGCTGGCCGGAGAGCTCGCACAGGCTGGCCAGATCCCAGATCCAGTCCGCGCCGGTCATCCGGTGCGGTACCGGCTTGTCGAGCACGTGGGCGGCCAGGCGGACGCCGTAGCCGTCGCAGTAGACGAGGTCGGCGCGACGCAGCGCGGCGAGCAGTTCGGGGTATGAGCGGCTCTGGTTCACCACGTGGGCGTTCACGTACATCACGCGCCGGGTGAGGCCGGCGCAGGCCCAGCGTGAGATCGTCGACAGCATCTCGGCCGGCTCGCCGAGATCGATCTCGATGTCGAAGATCGCCGCGGAGGGGCGTGAGCTATCAGGGGCGGGAGCGTCGGCGTGCACGGCGTCATCAACCGGGGGGCCAGGGACGGACACGAACGTTCGATGGTAGGGATCGACCTTCGCGTCGGCTCCACCCACGGCGATGCCGCCCTGCTCTAGCGTGACCCCATGGCCGTGAGCGTGATCGTGCGGGTCCGGAACGAAGCGGTGGCGCTGGCTGAATGCCTCGCGCTCCTGGGCCGCCAGCGCGGGCGGGGAGCGGGCAGCGAGCTGATCGTCGTGGATCACGCCTCAGAGGACGCCTCCGCGGAGGTGGCCCGTCGTGCCGGCGCGGCAGTCGTGTCAATTCCCCGGGAGGCCTTCTCCTTCGGTCGCGCGCTCAACCTCGGCGCCGCCCGGGCCGACGCGAGCTCGGAGGTCATCGTCGCGCTCTCTGCCCATGCCTACGTCCGCGACCCGGACTGGCTCGATCGCCTGCTCGGAGCCTTTGACGACCCGCGCGTGGCCGCAGCGAGCGGTGAGCGCGTCTGGCCCGACGGATCGGCCCTGCTCGCCCCGGTCCGGCTGGGCCCCCAGCTCATCCGCGGCTATCCGCGCTGGGGCTACTCCAACGCCGCCGGCGGGGTCCGCGCCGAGCTGTGGCGCCGGCGGCCCTTCCGCGAGGACCTGCCCGGGGCCGAGGACAAGGAGTGGGCGCGCTTCTGGGCCCTCGCCCACGGGCGTCCCACCGTGCTGGACCCGGGGCTCGTCGTCGACCATGACCACACCCACGATCCGGTGCGTGAGATCTTTCTCCGGGCCCGCCGCGAGGCCGCCGCCTACGCCATGTTCCTCGATGCGGGGGAGGCCTCGGCCCGCGGGCTGCTCGCCGAGTGGTTCTGGGACACCCGCTTCTACGCGAACCCGTGGCGGGCCCGGCTCTCGCACCGCCGCTTGGCCCGCCTGCTCGGGGAGCGCGCCGGATCGCGACCGTGGGCGCCGGGGTCAGGCCGATGACCCGCCCGTGACCCGCCGGTTGGCAGATAGTGAACATCTGTTTACTATGTGGCTGGTGGGGCGGCAGCGGTCGGGGTATGTCACGGTGATGTCAGCAGATGTCCTGAGGGAAGTGATCTGAGGATGAGGAGAATGCATGCCTGAACAGGGCGCACGGGTGCAGATGCCGCGCATGGCGGCCCTGGTGCTGCGGGGTCTGGAGTACTTCACATGGCCGCTGAACCTCGACGACTACCTCGAGCTCATCTCGCCGCTGTGGTCGACCAAGGAGCTGCGCGGGCGCATCGAGCGGATCCACGCCGAGACCGACGATGCCGTCACCGTCTACATCACTCCCGGCTTCCGCTGGCGCGGGCACCGGCCCGGCCAGTACCTGCGTATCGGCTTCGACATCCAGGGCAAGCGCCAATGGCGCGCCTACTCGCTCTCCAGCGACTCGCCCCGGCCCGACGGCCAGATCACCGTCACCGTGAAGCGGACCGAGGACGGGGTCGTCTCGCGCTGGCTCCACGGTCCCCAGGCGACGGGGTCGATCGTCACCCTCGGGGACGTCGAGGGTGAGTTCGTGCTCCCCGATCCGGTCCCGGCCAAGCTGCTCTTCCTCACCGCGGGCAGCGGGATCACCCCGGTGATGGCGATGGTGCGCGGGCTCGAACGTCGCCGTCATCTCGACGACATCGTCCACATCCACTCCGCCCGCACGCGCGAGGGCGCGATCTTCGCCGGTGAGCTGGGACGGATCGACGCGTCCCACCCCGGCTATTCCCTCATCTTTCGCGCGACCGCCGAGCAGGGGCGTCTGGTCCCTGCAGATCTCGACGCCGTCTGCCCGGACTGGCGTGAGCGCGAGGCCTACGCCTGCGGCCCCGGCGGGATGCTCGACGCGTTGGGCGAGCACTACACGGCCGCCGGTCTCGGGGACCGGCTCCACGTCGAGTCCTTCGAGCACTTCGTCCTCGGCGGCATCGAGGTCCGGGGCGGCACGATCACCTTCGCCGCGAGCGGGATCGCGGCCGACTGCGACGGGACGACGCCGATTCTCGTGGCCGGCGAGGCGGCGGGTGCCAAGCTGCCCTTCGGGTGTCGCATGGGCATCTGCCACACCTGCACGGGCACGCTCACCGCCGGTTCGGTGCGCGACCTGCGCACCGGTGACCTCACCCATGCCGGAACGGAGATCCGCACCTGTGTCAACTGCCCCGACGGCCCCGTAACCGTCGCGCTCTAGAACGCACCAGCGACAAAGGACTGACAGCGCATGCCACAGACCGAAGCCCTGATCGAGAACCCCATCGCCCGCTTCTCCGAGGAGGAGATCGAGCAGATCGGCCGCGAGTTCGACGCCATCCACGACGAGGTCTTCGCTGACCTCGGCGACAAGGACGCCACCTACATCCGCACCATGATCGCCCTGCACCGCCAGCTCGCCCTGCTCTCCCGGGCGATCCTGCTGGGAAGCCGTTACAAGCCTGCCTGGCTGCTGGGGACCAGCGTCCTGGGGATCGCCAAGATCCTCGAGAACATGGAGATCGGCCACAACGTGCTCCACGGCCAGTGGGACTGGATGCAGGATCCGCGCATCAACTCGGCCACCTGGGACTGGGACACCGCCTCGCCCTCGGACGCCTGGAAGCACTCCCACAACTACGTCCACCACACCTTCACGAACATCCGGGGCAAGGACAAGGACCTGGGCTACGAGATCATGCGGATCGACCCGCACCAGAAGTGGCACCCCGTCTACCTGCTCCAGCCGCTCTACAACCTCATCCTGGCCGGCTTCTTCGAGTGGGGCGTCGCCGTCCACGACCTCGACGTGGAGGCTGTCCGTGAGGGCACCAAGGACATGGACGAGCTGCGCCGCCAGCTGCGCGGCATCGGCCACAAGGCGTGGCGCCAGGTCGCCAAGGACTACATCGCCTTCCCGGCCCTCTCGGGGCCCAGGGGTTTCAAGGCGACCCTGGCGGCGAACTTCACGGCGAACATCATCCGCAACGTCTGGTCCTACGCGATCATCTTCTGCGGGCACTTCCCCGATCAGACCTACACCTTCTCGGAGGAGGAGACCGAGAACGAGACGCGGGGCGGCTTCTACCTGCGCCAGCTCCTGGGCGCGGCGAACATCGACGGGTCGCCGATCTTTCACGTCCTCTCGGGCAACCTCAGCTACCAGGTCGAGCACCACCTCTACCCGGACATGCCCTCGAGCCGCTACGGCCAGATCGCCCCGAAGGTGAAGGACATCTGCGAGCGTTACGGTCTCCCCTACAACACCGGTCCGTTCTCCAAGCAGTTCGGCAGCGTTCAGCGCACGATCCTGCGCCTGGCCTTCCCGGGCGGCAAGCCCGCCGCCAAGCCCGGGCCCTACGTGCCGCCGGCGGACGAGGAGATCATCCGTCCGCTGATCGCCGTCTGAGTCGACGCGGGTGACGCCGCTGCTGTGAGTGTGTGCAGCAGCGGCGACGGGCCGCCGTGGCGCCCCGCCCGGCCGCCCCGGGCCGGGTGACGGCCACGATCAGTCCGGGGCGACGAGGCCAAAGGGGACCCGCCGCTCCCGGCGGCGGGTCTGGATGATCCGGCGCTGGCGACGGGCCTCGGGCAGGCGGCGCAGGGCCTCGACGTAGCCGCCGAGCAGTTCCGGCTCCCGCACGAGCGCGTAGCCGAGGGCGAGCAGCTCATAGAGCAGGATCGCGCCGAGGTCGCGGCGCAGGTCGGCCCAGGTGTCGTTCTTGGCCATCATCAGCAGGCGGTTGCGGAACTGGGTGCGCCGGTCCACCGGCCGGGCCCGGGCCCGGGTCGTCGGCGAGTAGGTGCGGATGTGGTCGACGACGGCCGCGGGGGCGTAGACGCAGTGCCAGCCCAGCAGCTGGGCCCGCCAGGCCAGGTCGGCGTCACAGCCCCAGCCGGGCATGTTCTCGTCGAGGATCGCGCCCTCCACCGCGCAGTCCCACAGCGCCTCGCTGCGCCACAGCGCCGCGGCACCGTCGGCCCCGAAGATCTCGGCGGGCAGGCCGTAGGCGCGGCTGGGGCAGCCATGACCGACGAGCGCGTTCTTGCGCCGCCGGTCGAAGGTCATGCCGGCGGCGTCGATCATCTCGAGCCGCTGTTCGGGGTCGGGGCCCTCGGTGCGCAGCAGCTTGGGTGCGACCGATCCGACGTCGGCGCGGCCCTCGAAGCCGAGCCGACCCGCCGCCAGATACCCCGGGCGCAGGAACGTGTCGGCCTGAAGCAGGGCGACGAGCTCGGGGCGCGCGGGGCCGTCCAGCAGCCGGGACAGTCCGCGGTTCATCGCCTTGGTGTAGGGCACCCGGGCGGGGAGGGTGAGGCACGCGACGCCGTGGCGGGACGCTACCTCCGCGGTGGCGTCGCGCGAGGCGTTGTCGACGACCAGGCCGGAGTCGAAGCCCTGGCCGGCGACGGCGTCGAGGGCGGCGTCGAGGTGGTCGGCCTCGTCGCTGGAGAGGATGATGAAGGCCGCGGCGCTCAAATCAGCTCCTCATATACCCGCCAGGTCGCCGCCGCCGTCGCCGCCCAGGAGAACTGTGTCGCCCGGGCCGCCGCGGCGCGCGCCCAGTGCGCTCGGGCCTCGGCCGAGCCGAGCAGCCCGCAGAGGCGGTCGGCAAGCTGGGCGGGATCGTGGGGGGCGAAGTACAGCGCGCCGTGCGCCCCCACCTCGGGCAGCGCCCCGGCGTCGGCGAGCACGGTGGGACGCCCCCGGGCCATGGCGTCGAGCGCGGCGAGGCCGAAGCCCTCGTAGAGACCGGGCACGATGACGGCGTCGGCGCCGCGGATGAGCGCGTCCAGCTCCGCGTCGGAGACGAAGCCGGTGAGCTCCAGCGGCGCCGCCCCGGCGAGGGCGGCCAGGGCCCGACCGCGGCCCAGGTCAGCGCCGGCGAGGATCAGGCGGTGGGGCAGGCCCTCGGCATGGAGGCGACGGAAGGCCTGAATGAGCACCCCGAGGTTCTTCTTGGGCCGCAGGTCACCGGCGCTGAGCAGGTAGGGCCCCGGCGGGGGAGTGAGCGTGCCCTGGGACAGCGCCGCGGCTTCGGGGATGACGCGGATGCGCCCGGGATCGATGCCACAGCGCCGCACCAGATCCTCGGCGGTGAAGTGGGAGGGACAGATGACCCGCTGGGCCGAGCGCGCGGCGGCGGGGACGAGCCAGCGGTACTTGGCCTCGGTGCGGGCGGGCATGTCGCCGGGAAGGGCGAGGAAGGCCAGGTCGTGGACGGTGAGCACGGCCGGGCAGGAGCGCCGCAGGGGCAGGAAGGAGTCGGGGGCGTGGAGCAGGTCGGCACGCCGGCGCGACAGCCAGCGGGGCATCAGCAGTTGTTCGACGAGCACCTCGGGCAGGCGCCCGGCCGCGCCCGGGGCCCCGAGTGGGATGAGCCGGTGCCCCTCCGGGACCTCGGCGCCGAGCGCCTCGAGCAGCCGGGCGACGTAGATGCCCGACCCGTGCGGCATGGCCCGGGCGGCGTCCCGGGCGTCGAGGACGACCGTGCTCATCCCGACTTCGGACCGGGACCGGGGCCGGAGCGCGAGCCCGAGCGCGGCGCGGACCGGGACCGGGGGCGCGGGGTCGGCCCGCCGGCGGCCGCGAGCGCCTCGCGGTAGACGGCCATCGTCGCCGCGGCGATGTCACTCCAGGTCGCGCTGAGCGGTGGCGGCGCCGGCCGCGTGGCGTGCTCCGCGGCGGCGATCAGGGTGGCGAGCTCCCCCGCGGGCACGAAGCTGGCCCGCTCGCCGAGGACTTCGCGCAGGGCGGGGATGTCGGAGGCGACCACCGGGGTGCCGCAGGCGAGCGCCTCCACCGGCACGAGCCCGAAGCCCTCGTCGTCGGAGGGGAACACCACCGCGTGGGCGCCGGTGTAGATCGCCGCCAGTTCGGCATCGTTGACCTCGTCGGTGAGGATGACGTTCTCCAGCTCCCGGGCCCAGCGGCCGGCCGAGCCGACGAGCACGAGCGCCAACTCGCGCGGAGCGCGGGAGAGCGCGGCGATGCGCTTGCGCGGGTCGGGGCTCTGCAGGCCCCCGACCCAGAGCAGGTAGCGCTCGGGCAGGCCGAACCGCTCCCGGGCCGCGCGGACCTCGGCGGCCCCGCGCGGGTGGAAGGCCGGGTCGGCCGCCTCCCCCACGACGACGAGCTGCTCGGGCGCGATGGCGAGCGTGCGGCGCACGTCCTGCGCCACCGCTTGGGTGGGCACGATCACCCGCGTGGCGCGCTGGACGGCGAGGTAGCGCAGCTTGAAGCGCAGCCCCGAGCGCAGGTATTCACCGGGACGCTTGAGCGGAATGACGTCGTGGAGGGTGACGACCATCGGCACGACGGGGCGCAGGGACGCCCCGTCAATCCAGGGAGAGTGATAGACGTCGACCCGGCCCGCCCGCGGCTGATGGGTCTCGCTCAGCGCCACTCCGGGGAGGTCGGCGAGCGCCCGCGCCAGCGAGCGGGCATAGCGCGCGATGCCGGTGGAGTTGCGCGCCGCCCGGCTGTCGAAGGCGACCCGCAGCGGCGCGTCCCCGGCCTTGCTCCCCGTCCCGCGCGGCATCAGCGCGGACCCTTCAGTCGGGCGCGGAGGAGCGCGTCGATCCGCTCGACGTAGGCCTCGGTCCCCCAGCGGCGGGCCCGAGCCGGCGCCGCCGCGGCCATCTGCGCGTGGCGCGCGAGCACGTCGAGCACGGCCTCCGCGAGGGCCGGGGGATCCCCCGGCGGCACCAGGCGCCCGCTGACCCCGTCCTCGACGACCTCGACGAGGCCGTCGACGGCGCTGGCCACCACCGGTGTCCCGACGGCCATCGCCTCGGCGAGGACGGTGCCGAAGGGCTCGGACTCCGAGGGCAGCACGAGCACGTCGAGGTGGCGCATCAGCCCGGGGGCGTTGGGCTGCCAGCCCACCTGGAGGACTCCCAGCTCGGCCGCGCGCTCGCGCAGCCGCCGGGTGTAGCCCGGATCGCTGCCGTAGGGCTCGTCGCCGATGAGGACGATGCGCGCCGCCGGTTGCGTCGCGCGGATGGACGGGACCGCGTCCAGGAGGTGATGGACCCCCTTGCGCGGCTCGAGCCGGCCGACGAAGCCGATCACCGGGCCCGCGCCGGGGGGCCAGGGCGGGTCGGCTGGCGGGGGCTCGAGGTCGACCGGGGCTCCGACGACCAGCGGATCCAGCCGCGGGTCGAGTTCGACCAGGCGCCGGCGCACCGCCTCGGTGTCAGCGAGGATGACGTCGGCCCAGCGCCAGAAGCGCGGGACGCGGCCCACCATGTCGTTGACGTCGAGCAGGCGCAGTTGGCGCCGCGAGCTCAGCGCGGGCAGCAGGCGCCCGCACACGCTGCCGTTGAGCAGGACGACGTCACTGTCGCGGGCCAGGCGCGCCGCCGCGGGCCAGGCCGCCAGCGCCGCTGCACCCTGGCCCCGGCCCAGTCCGCCGAGCTCCAGCGGGTGCCAGTCGTGTCCGGCCGCGACGATCGCATCGGCCAGCGGGCCGCCGTCCGGGGTGGTCGCTCGCACGCGCCAGCCGCGGGCGGCGAGGCCACGCAGGAGACGCAGCAGGGTCGTCTCGGCGCCGCCGGGAAAGCTCACCGGATTGACCGCGAGAATGCGCCCCGGTGCAGCGAGGACCGGACCGCTCAGGGTGCTCACGTCCGGGCAATCTATAGCGTGGGTGGGGTGAGGGACTACTACGAGGAGCTCTGGGCGGCCCTGCCGGACCGCCTCGTGCCGCCTGACCTGGACCGGCGCAGCGGGTTCCTGCTGGAACATCTGCGTCCCGGTCTGCGCGTCCTGGACCTCGGCTGCGGGGACGGTGTGTTTGCCGAACTGATGCTCGAACACGTCCCGCTGGCGCTCACCCTCGCCGACGTCGCCGACGCCGCCCTGGTCCGGGCCCGTGCGCGGCCGCGCCTGGCCGGCGCCGAGGTGACGATGCTGCGCGTGCCCTTCGACGGTGACCTTCCCCTGGCGGACGCCGCCTTCGATCTGGTCTGGGCGAGCGAGGTGATCGAGCATGTGGCCGACACCGGGCACTGGCTCTCGGAGGTCCGCCGGGTCCTCGCTCCCGGTGGCGAGCTGCTGCTCAGCACCCCCAACCACACCCGCCTGCGCCTCGCCCTGGCCGGGATCGAGGCGCTCAGCCCGCCCCTGGGCGATCATCTGCACCTCTACGACCGGCGGGGCCTGCGGCGGCTCCTGGATGAGTTCGCCTTCACCGCCGTGAACGTCCGGGCGAGTGGGCGCCTGGGACCGCTCTCGCGGCTGCTGCTCGCGTCGGCGCGGCGTTGAGGCGCGACACGGCCGCCGCGGCTTAAGACAGGATCTGGTCCAGTGCGGGTTCTCATCGACACCACCTACGCGGCCCGGGCGCCCCAGTCGGGCACCGCGGTGTACCTGGAGAACCTCGTCGCGCAGCTGCGGGCGGGCCACGAGGTGGAGGTGCACACCGCGGCCAACGAGCGTCGGGCCGCCCCGGCAGGGGGCGGGGCCGGCAGCGCCCGCAACGCCGCCGTCGACACCTGGTGGTCGGAGGTCGAGCTGCCCCGGCTGGCCCGCCGGGTCAAGGCCCAGGTCATCCACCACGCCCTCCCCGCCCGCGCACATGGCCGGGCGATCCCCCAGGTGGTCACCGTCTACGACCTTGCCTTTGAAGTGCTTCCGGGCATGTTCGACCGGCGCTTCGCCACCTACGCGCACCTCACCTACCGCCAGGCCGCCGTGGCGGCCGAGGGAGTCATCGCGATCTCGCAGACCACCGCGCGGGAGGTGACCCAGCGCTGGCGGGTCCCTGAATCGCGGATCACCGTGGCCCGGCTGGGGCCGGGCCAGGAGCTGCCTGAGGTTCCCGCCCGCGCGCGCACCCACTTTCTCTACGTGGGGGATTCCGAGCCGCGCAAGGACCTCGCGACGCTCCTGGTCGCCTACGCCGAGTACCGTCGCGGCGACGTCCTCGACCCCCGCGAGCTGGTGCTCGCCGGAGACGTCGAGGACCCGGGCCTGGCCGGCGTACGGGTCGAGCGCTCGGTCGACCGCGCTCGCCTGGCCGAGCTCTACGCCGGCGCCGTCGCCCTGGTCCACCCCTCCGTCTATGAGGGGTTCGGTCTCACGCTGCTGGAGGCCATGCGGGTCGGCACCCCGGTCATCGCCGCGGCCAACGAGGCCGCGCTCGAGGTCGGCGCTGAGGCCTTCGCCGCCTACCCGCCCGGGGATCGGGCCGCCCTGGCCGCACGGTTGGGTCGCCTCGGCGCGGACGTCACCGAGCGCGAGCGCCTGGCCGCCGCGGGGCGGGCCCAGGCGGCCACGTTCTCCTGGGCGGAATGTGCGCGCGCCCACGTCGGCGCCTACTCTCTGGCTCTGTCCGCGCGCCGCCGGCGCGTCTGATCCGGCCCACGCCGGGCCGTCCGACCCACCCACCCTGTGAAGATCGCCATCCTCGGTACCCGCGGGATCCCCGCCTCCTACAGCGGCTTCGAGACCGCGGTGGAACAGCTGGCCGACCGTCTCACCGACCGCGGGCACGAGGTGATGGTCTACTGCCGCCCGCACGTCGTCGACCCCAGCCTCAGCACCTACAAGGGCGCCTCACTCGTCCACCTGCCGACGATTCAGAACAAGTACCTGGACACCTTCGTCCACACCCTGCTGTCCTCCGTCCACGTCGCCCGGGTCACCCGGCCGGACGTGGCGCTGTTCTTCATCGCGGGCAACTCACCGCTGTGCCGGGTGACCCGCTGGGCCTCGATCCCCTCGGTCATCAACGTGGACGGCCTGGACTCGGATCGGTCCAAGTGGCCGGGGATGGCCAAGGCGTACCTGCGCTTTGCCGAGAGCCGGGCCCCGGAGTGGGCGGACCGGGCGATCACTGACTCCAACGTCGTCGCCGAGGTCTTTGAACGCCGCTACGGGAAGCGCATCGGCGTCATCCCCTACGGGGTGGACCGGCCCGAGGTGACCTCGACCGCGACACTGGAGCGCCTGGGCCTGGAGGCCCGGCGCTACCTGCTCTTCGTCGGCCGGCTCGAGCCCGAGAACAACTCCCATCTGCTCGTCGAGGCCTTCAGCCGGATCAGCGCCGAGCGGGCACGGGGGATGAAGCTCGCCGTGGTCGGCGGAGCCCCCTACGCCGATGACTACATCCGCCATGTCTGGCGCTCGGCGGATCCGCGGGTCGTCTTCCCCGGCTACATCTTCGGTGAGGGCTACTGGGAGCTGCAGCAGAACGCCTACGCCTTCATCGCCCCGACCGAGGTGGGCGGCACGCACCCGGTCCTGCTCGAGGCGATGGCCGCGGGCAACTGCGTCCTGGTCAACGACCATCGGCCCAACGTCGAGACCGTCGGGGACGCCGGGCTGTACTTCGACGGCCAGCGGGGGGTCGACGATCTCACCCGCCAGCTGGAGCGCCTGCTCGACGACCCGAGGCTGGTGGAGGAGTACCGCGTCCGCGCGCTCGAGCGGGCCCGGCGCTACTCCTGGGACGTGGTCACCGACCAGTATGAGGCGCTCCTGGAGGAGGTCGTCGCGGCCCGTGAACCGGGGCGCCTGCCCCCCTACCTGGTCGACTCGGAGAGCTCGCTCCCGCTGCGGGCCTGAAGCGGCGCCGGGCCTGATCGTCACGGCCAGGTCTGATCCGCGCGGCCGGGCCTGATCGTCGCGGCCAGGTCTGATCGTCGCGGCCAGGTCTGATCGCCCCGCGCGGGGTCCAGGGGCGGCGGACCGGCCCTCAGCGTCGGACGAGCACCGGGACCCGGCGGCTGACCAGCGTCACCGCCACCGCGCCGGGAACGGTTCCTGCGCTGATCCGGCCGTGCCAGAGCGAGCGCACGTAGCCGTTGGCGGGGAGCTGCACGCGGACGGTGAAGTAGCCGGACCGCGCGGCCGTGTGCGCGGTGGCCAGTGTCCGCCAGCGGCGGCCCCCGCCCCCGCGCCACTGGACGCGCACGGGTTGGCTGGCCAGGGCGTCAGCGGGGCGCACCTGACCCCAGACGAACACGCTCTGGCCGTGGCGCACGTGGGTCTGGGGCAGCCACAGCGGCATGCGGTAGGCCGCGAAGGCCGGCTTGGGCGCGCCGTTGAGGAACTCCAGCCCGGTCTGGAAGGTGTCCCAGTAGCCGCGCTGGGAGGGGGTGAAGGCCGGGTTGGGAGCGGAGTCGACGAGCAGGAACTGGGCGACGCTGCGCACGCGCGGATTCCGCCAGGCCAGGTAGTCGGACTCGTTGAGGTAGTCGGCCTGGGTGGCGAGGCTCACCCCGCGGTAGGGGTCCGGCGGCCGGGTCTCATAGCCGTACTCGGTGAAGTACAGGGGGATGCGGCGGCGGACGCCATAGGCGGCGAAGGTCCCGTCGAGGAAGCGCTCGAGCCGGCCGATGTCCCCCAGCGGGACGGCGTTGGGGTCCGGCCAGGGAGTGGACGGGGTGTGGCGGAAGTCATAGGGATGATGGGCAAAGCCGGTGGCGGCGAAGAGGCCCGCGTTGGCGTGGGCGAAGGCGCGCGCGGTGCCCCGGGTCGGGCAGCCGAGGGCGCGCGCGGCGCGCCCTCGCAACGGACGCAGGCGGCGGTCGACGCAGTAGAGGGCGCGCAGGAAGGGGATCGGCGTCATCGGCGTGGAGACGCCGCCGGAGTCCTCGCCCTCGGGCGCGGTCTCACCGATGAGGATCGTGTCGGTGCGGGTCGAATGCCCCGAGAACAGCAGACCGTAGTAGCCGGAGTTCACCAGCGCCCGGTAGATGCGCGGTGACTGGGGAACGACGCGGCCGTGGACCTTCAGCCACTGGGGGGCGATCCAACCCGGCTGGTTCGGCTCGTTCCAGATCGACCACTGTGAGACGCGCGGTTCGCCGTGGTTGCCGTCGTAGCGGGTGCCGATGGCCAGGACGAAGTCGTAGAAGTCGGTTGCGCTGGGCTGCCAGTGCGTCGCCACCCGGGCCGTGGGGGCCCCGGGGCCGGTCGCCCACAGAGGCACCGGGCCGGTGAGGTTGTACTGGACCGAGATGCCGTACAGCGGGGCGGCGCCGGCGAGCCGGTCATAGGGCGCCCAGTTGGCCGCCGGATAGCTCGCGGGGTCGGCCGCGGCCGCCTGACCGGGTGCGAAGCCGGGCGGCGCGGTCCGCGAGCCGGGGTCGGGGGCGATGTTCGCCCACTCGACGTTCACGCGCACGGTCTGCACGCCCAGGCGCTGCATGGTGGCCAGCGTGTCGAGCATCGCCCGCGGGCCCGAGTCGATCAGGAACTGGTCGTCCTGCATGAGCGAGGTCTGGGCGCTGTCCGCCCTCGCCACCGGGCTGAGCGCCAGGGCCCCCAGGAGGACGAGCAACGCGACCAGGGTCCGCGGGACCGGGTGGCGGCGTGAGCCAGCGGGGCTCATGCGGCGCCTGCGCAGAACTGGCTGGGGCGTTGATCGGTCTGGGCGGCGGCGAGCATCTGCAGCTGGGACTGGCTGTCGGTGAGGTCGAGGAGCGTGGCGCGGAAGAGCGGTTCGCGCGCGGGGAAGAAGTCCCCGCGGCAGAGCAGATAACCGCCCCAGAGGATCCAGGGTTGCGGATTCTCGGGTTGGATCTGCGTTGCCCGCAGGAGTTCGGCGCGTTCACCGGCGCCATCGCCCAGGGCGCCGTCCACCGCCGCGAGTCGCGCCAGCGCCGTGACGGAGAGGGGGTCCTGGCTCACCGCGGCTCGGGCGTCGCCCAGTGCGGCGAGCTCCAGGGCCACCGCGCGTTCTGGCCGATGCGCGGCGGATGCCGCCGCGGCGGCGATCTGGGCGTTCACCGAGGCCTGGATGGAGCGGTCCGCGCGGGTCGGAGCGAAACTCATCCACGCCGCGGCGAGGGTGAGCGCCCCGATCAGGGTGCCGGCGAGGATCAGCCCGGGACGCCGCCGCAGGGGGAGCACCGCCGCGGTGGGCCCAGCCACCGTCGTCCCGATCCCGGCCAGCCAGCCGGCGGCCATCAGCGCGGGCAGGGTCACCCCCGGGTAGAACCAGGTCCAGTCCAGGCCGCTGGAGACCCCGAAGGCGGCGACGAGCCCGAGCAGGGCCAGGCGGGCGTCGAACTCATCCGGCGCCGCCGCGGGGCCCGGACGGCGCAGCCCGGCAACGGTCTCGGCGAGCCAGCCGCCGAGCAGCGCGAGCATCAGGGCGATGCCGATCAGGCCGAGACTGGCGAAGGTGTCAAAGACGTAGGAGTGGGCGTGGTGCTCGTCCTGGCCGGGCAGGGAGAGCCGGGCCGTGGCATAGCGCAGGTGGGCCGGGAAGAAGGTGCCGACCCCGGTGCCCGCCAGCAGATGGTGCTCCCCGACCGACAGGGCCTGGCGCCAGTAGGCGGCGCGGCTGTTGGTGACGCTGGTGAGGCGCGCGGCCTGGTCACCCACCGGTCCGGAGTTCGCCGAGGTGAGCCGGTGCCAGAGATGGCTGATCTCGCCGAACGGCCCTCGGGCGTTGGTGAGCAGCCACAGTGCGATGAGCACGGGGACCGCGAGCAGGGCGAGTGCGAGCATCCGGTCGGCCAGCCGGCGCCGCGACGCGGGCTGGGGGTGAACGTCCAGCCAGCGGCTGAGCCCCCCGGCCAGCGCGGCGACGAGTCCCACCGCGGCGAGCAGGACGAGGCCGAAGAGGAGCTCGGCCCCGCCGCGCTGAAGGTGAGCGCTGCCGCCGTAGATCGACCCGCGCGAATCCGCGGCCAGGGCGCGGGTGCTGAGCGCGTCGATCCACACCGGGAGTCCCCCGAGCAGGCCGAGCAGGAGGACGGCGACGGCCCGGCGGCGCGTGCGCAGGACCAGCGCGGTGACGACGACGCCGAGCAGGGCGGCGGCCAGCGCGCTGCGTGAGAGCGACAGCACGACGACGGTCGCCGCCAGCGTGATGCCCGCGGCCCCAAGGCCGCGGGCGAGGATCGACCCGCCGCGCCGGGAGGCGATCCAGACCGACCCGGGGAGGGCGAGCGCGCCGGTGAGCCCGGTGGCGTTCCAGTAGGCGAACGTGGCCAGCAGACGCCCGTAGCTCGGCTGTCCGTAGAGGTTGAGGTCGAGGGCCTTGACGAGCAGCGCCCAGGCGCACAGGGCGAGGGCGGCGAGGGTGAGCGCGAGCAGGGCCGCGCGGCTGTCAGCGCGGCTGCGCCGGGCCAGGGCGACGGCGAGTAGGAAGGCGCCGAGGTAGGCGACGTCGCGCCCGGCCTCCTGCCAGCTCTGGTCCGGGGCCACCGACCAGGCCACGGACAGGGCCGCGAGGGCGGTGAGGGCACCGAACAGCCCGACGCTGAGCCAGCCCCGCCGCCCCCGGCCATCGCCGATCAGGCTCACGAGGGCTCCGCCGCCGGCGAGGATGAGGACGACGTCCACCCAGGCGGTGGGCAGCTGGCTGGCCGGCGGGCTCGCCGAGCCGGTCCCCAGGTCGCCGCTGGTGGTGAGCAGCGCGATCAGGACGAGCAGAGCCGCGCCCAGCGCGGGCCACGGGACGGAGCGGCGTGGGATTACCAACTGCGGTGGGTTCTCAGCGTTCGCGCGGCCTGGGCCGGGGTGATGTGGGGTTGGGCGGCCAGGAAGGCGCGCATCTCCGCCACCGCCGCTGTCGCATCGTATGACGCGGCGACCGGGCGCAGGTAATGGGCCATCGCCGTGGCGTCGACGACGCCGCAGCGCCACCCCTCGGCGAGGGCCACCGCCCCCCAGTGCGCGTCGACGCCCCAGCCGACCCGCAGCCCGGGAAAGGGCAGCAGTCGGGAGAAGGTCCGCCGGTGGAAGGCGACGAGCGGGCCGATCTCGACGAAGTGCGTCTCGCGCAGCACGGCGCCGCCGTGCCGGCGGGTCACCGGCCAGGCGGCGTGGGAGAGCCGGCGATGGGCGGGCTGGGCGAGGGCGAGATCCCAGCGCTCGGCGAGGAACAGGAACGCGTCGAGGAAGCCGCGGGGCAGGGCGACGTCGTCGTCGAGGATGATCAGCCAGTCTCGGTCCGCCAGGGTGACGCCGGGGTCGCCCAGTAGGCGGTTGAGGTTCTCAAAGCGCCCGCGGTCGCCCACCGCGCCGCGGAGAACCGCCACGTCGTGGCGGCCGGCGCCGAGTTCGGCGAGCGCGGGCCCGAGGATGTTGGGACGGTCCGGCCGCTCCAGGGCGAGGACCTGGACTCGGCGCGGGGTGCCCCAGACCGCCGCGTCGCGGCGCAGGCGACGGCGCCGCGGGAGGGTCCACACATCGACCAGCCCGTCCCGGGCTCGGGCGAGCGTCACCGCCCGCCGGCCCGCCACCAGGCCGCTGAAGCCCGAGACGAAGTCGCCGTCGCGCGTGGGCGGGGCGGGCTGGGGAGCGAGCGTCTCGCTGATCCGCCCGAGGGCGTGGGCGCAAAAGACGACCCCGTAGCCACAGCGCCGCGCGAGCGTGTGCCAGAGCGCGCCGGCGAGCAGGCGCAGTTCGCCGCGCAGGGTGGGCGCGGCCGCCTTGCGCACGTCGTTGGCCCGGGCGGAGGCGCCCAGGGCGAAGCCGGCCCGGGCCAGCGCGGACAGGCGAGCATCGTCGCCCGTGCGCCGGTGGCGCACCGCGGCGGCGGCGACGTAGCGGACCCGGCCGCCGCCCCGGTGGAGACGGTCGAGCCACTCCTCCTCCTCGCCGCGGCCGTGGATCGCCTCCAGGAAGGGGCCGACCCGCGTGTGCGCGCGGCGGCGGATGGCCATGTTCGCGCTCCACACATACCGGGTGTCGCAGTCCCCGGGCCCGAGATCGAGCGCGGTGATCGGCGCCGGCTCACGGCCGCAGTGGCGAGGCGGACGCTCCAGCCAGGGTCGGATCGGACCGCCGAAGACGTCATGCTCGGGCAGCCGGGTCGCGGCGTCCAGGAGCGCCGCGAGCCAGCCGGGCTCGGCCTCGATGTCATCGTCGACGAACACCACGAGCTCGGCGTCGGACTCCCGGAGCGCGAGGTTACGGGCGGCGTTGGCGCCGCCCCGGTCGGCGCGGGTGAGAACCCGGGCGCCGTGCCGGCGGGCCACCGTCACCGAGGCGGGGTCGGGTCCGTCGACGATGACGAGCAGGTCAGCGCCCGCGGCCGCGGCCTGCGGGGCGATCGAGGCCAGCGCGACGTCGAGATAACCGTCGCGGTGCCAGGTCGGGACCGCGACGAGGGTCCGGCTCAAGCGCGGAGGGCGCCGCGCCGCTCACGCCCGAACTGCGCCGCGAAGGCGGCGATGAACCAGGGGTTGTAGCGGAAGTAGCGCTTCCACAGGCGCCGTGGTTCGTGGGCCAGGCGGAAGGCCCATTCCATGCCGCCGCGCTGGAGCCAGTTGGGCGCCTGAGGCACGAGCCCGGCGTGGAAGTCGAAGGCGGCGCCGACGCCGATGAGCAGCGGAGCGTCGAGGCGGGGGCGCATCCGCGCCATCCACTTCTCCTGCTTGGGTACCCCGATCCCCACCCAGACGACGTCAGGTCGGGCCCGGTTGATCTCGGCGATGACGGCGTCGTTCTCCTCGTCAGTGAGCGGCCGGTGGGGTGGGGAGTAGCCACCGACGATCCTCAGACCCGGGTGCCGCTTGCGCAGGTTGAGCGCGAGCTGGACCAGGGCGCCCTGGTTGCGGCCGCCGTAGAGGTAGAGGCGCTGGCCGGTCCGGGCGGCGTGGGCGCAGGAGCGCCACATCAGCTCAGGTCCGTAGACGCGGTCGGCGAGGTTGTGCCCCAGGGCGTTGATCGCCCAGACCAGCGGCTGGCCGTCGGGGACGTTGAGGCTCGAGCTCTGCAGCGCCGCCGCGAGCTCGGGATCCTCCTTGGAGGCCATCACCGAGTGCACGTTGGCGACGCAGACGAATCCGCGCTCCCCCGCCGCGACGAACGAGTCCATGAGATCGATCATCGCGCTGTAATCGGTGAGCGCGAGCGGAACCCCGAGGATCTCGACGCTCGGCGGCGGTTCGACCCCGGCAGAGTCGTTGAGGAGAGAGATGTCCAGCAATTGCGAGCGGTCCCTTCTGGTCGGCGATTCCGCTACTCCGGCCGAAACGCAAGGATGGAACGCGTGAGCACGCCGTTAAGTTTCGCCTTCGTGGAGAAGGCAGGCGATCCATGACTTTATCCTGGCCGGGGCAATGACTGTCAGCATCGTGACCGGCGGAGCCGGCTTCATCGGATCGAACCTCGTCGACGCCCTGCTCGCCAGGGGCGACACGGTCACCGTCATCGACAACCTCTCCACCGGCCGCGGCGAGAATCTCGCGGCGGCGCTGGCCGCTGGGGCGGCCCTGGAGGTCCTCGACATTCGCGACGCCGCTGCGGTGGAGGCGATCTTCGCCCGCGTCCAGCCCGAGCTCGTCTTCCACCTCGCCGCCCAGATCGACGTGCGCGTGTCCGTCACCGAGCCCGCGCGTGACCTCGATATCAACGTCGGCGGGGCCCTGTCGGTGCTCGAGGCGGCGCGCCGCACGGGGGCGCGGCGGGTGGTGAACACCTCCACCGGCGGCGGCATCTACGGCGACGTCGAGCGCCTGCCGACCCCGGAGGACGTCCCGGTGCGCCCGCTGGCGCCGTACGGGCAGAGCAAGTACGCCGCCGAGGGGTACATGGACCTGTACGCACGCCTCCACGGTCTCTCCACCGTGTCACTGCGCTACGGCAACGTCTACGGCCCGCGCCAGGACGTTCACGGTGAGGCCGGTGTGGTGGCGATCTTCTGCGGCTGCCTGCTCGAGGGCCGGCGCCCGACGATCTACGGCGACGGCACCCAGACCCGGGACTGGGTCGAGGTCTCCGACGTCGTGGCGGCGAACCTCGCCGCCGCCGACGCGGATCTGCAGGGTCCGCTGAACATCGGCTGGGGGACCGAGACCTCGCTGCTGGATCTCGTCCGCACCCTCGGCGAGGTCGCCGCGGGGCGTGACCTGGAGCTGGCCGCCCCGGTGCATGCGGACGCGCGCCCGGGGGAGGTGCAGCGCTCCTGCCTCGAGGTCACCCGGGCCGCGGCTGCGCTCGGCTGGCAGGCCCAGGTGGGTCTGGCCGAGGGCCTCACCCGGGTGCTCGACTCCGTCGCCTAGCGAGAACCGCTCCGGGCTCCGGGGCGGTACGGGCTCCGGACGGTGCGGGCTCCGGACGGTGCGGGCCCCGGGTGGTGCGGGCCCCGGGTGGTGCGGGCCCCGGGTGGTGCGGGCCCCGGGTGGTGCGGGCCCC
>DASSZV010000044.1:0-2821 GCA_035702765.1 Solirubrobacteraceae bacterium | reverse complement strand
CTCATGATATGAGGGTGATCTTGACCGTCGACCCGCCGCCGTTCGCCGGTGTCGGGCCTCGCGAGCGGAGACCCCTCTTGTCCGTGATTTCCAGCCTGATCAAGACGATGTCGGGCAACGAGCTTCGGGCCGTCATGCTCGGTCATCCGTTGCTCGACGACTATCTCGAATTCGTCGCCGCGCGGGCTCGTCCGAATACGCTCCTGGCCGCGGCCTATGACCTCAAGGTTTTCTTCACCGAGGTGGTGAAGCAACCGGCCGAGGTCACCACCGCGGACGTGTTGGGGTTCATCAAGTCCCAGCGCGCTCCTCGCCGCGGCCGCGGGGTGGTGCGGCTGGAGGACGGCGAGGCGGGCCTGTCCGCCCGTACCATCAAGCGTCGACTGGCCAGCGTGTCCGGGTTGTTCGACTATCTCATGGCCCGGGGCGATAGCGGGGTGGCGACCAACCCGGTCCCACGCGGCCTGGCCACCCGGGGACGACGCAGCCGCCCCGGGGTGCGGGGCGTTCCCTTGATCCGAGCGCCGCGCACGCTGCCGCGGGTGCTCGAACCGGCGGACGTCGAGGCTTTCCTGGCCGCGCTGCGCACGCACCGGGATCGGGCGATGGCCCAGGCCATGTTGCTCGGTGGCCTGCGGCGCTGCGAGGTGCTCGGTTTGCGGCTGCCCGACCTGCGGCCGGGCGAGCGGCGGGTGTTCGTCGCCGAGGGCAAGGGTGGCCGACAGCGCATCGTGCCGGTCTCGGCCCGGTTCTTCTCCACCGTCGCGGCCTACTACGACACCGAACGCCCACGAACCTGCGGCACCGACCGGGTCTTCGTCGTGCTGAAGGGGCCACGGCGGGGCCGGCCGCTCTCGGCCGCCGGGCTGGACGAGATCGTCGACGGGGCCAGGAGACGGGCCGGCCTGGAGCACTTGACGTGCCACCAGCTCCGTCACACCTGTTTCACCAGGCTGCGTGAGGCGGGGATGGCGTTGGAAGCCATCCAGGCCCAGGCTGGGCACGCGTCGATCGAGTCGACCCGGATCTACCTTCACCTGGCCAACGACTGGCTGGCCGGGGAGTATCTGCGCGCGGCCGAGGCGATCGAGGCGCAGTCGGTGCGGCTGTGAGCGTCCGCCTCGTCCTCACCGCCCAGGCCGAGGACCTGGTGGGCGCCTTCACCGCCGAACTGACCGAGGCCGGGGCGAGCACGTGGCCATCGACCATCGGCGGAGCCCGGGCGTTCTGCGCCCGATACCCCGTCCCCGCAGCGTTTTCCGCGCTTCCGGTCGACGAGCAGCTACGCCTGCCCGCCCACCAGCGACGCTTCGCGTGTTGGCTCATGGTCACCGCCAGGATGAGCGTCTCGGCCGAGTACCTGGCACGGGCCGACCTTCGGCTGGGCTCCATCGCCGCCCGCCATCACCCCGTCCTGCGCGCCCGGCTCGCCGCCACCGCGCGCACGCTCGGCTCCGACGAGGTGTGGGTGCGCGACCAGTGGTCCGCGCTCGCACAGCTGGCCGCGCTGCACGGCGTCCTTCCCGAGCAGGTGACCTCCGAGCAACTCGACTCCGGCGGCGACGCTCTGCTCACCGCCTTCGCCGGCCCTGGGCACCCCAAGGCCGGCCACAAGCTGCGCTCCGCGCTGGTCCGGTTGCGCGCCACGCTGTTTCACGCCGGGATGACCGACACACCACCCCGGCTGCACCGGCCGAACCGGGGCGTCGTCGCGACCGCGCAGTGGGCGGCCGTCGCGCCCGGCCTGACCGAGACCGCGCAGCGCTACCTCGCCCAGATCGAGCTGAGCCTGCGGCCCTCGACCGTGCGCATCGCCGAGCAGGTGCTCCGCGAGTTCACCGCGTTCTTGGCCCGCGAAGCACCGGGGGTGAGCTGCGTCGGCGACATCGGCCGCCACCACATCGAGGCCTACAAGTCCTGGCTCGCCAACCGCCCCCGAGCCGGTGGCGGCACCCTGCACCGCCACACCATCCGCGGGCACCTCACGACGCTGCGGTGCTTCTTCGACCGGATCACCGAATGGGACTATCCCGACGCGCCGACGCGCCCGCTGATCTTCGCCGGTGACCTACCCATCCCCGACCAGCCGCTGCCCCGCTTCCTCGATGACGCCGCCTCGGCCAAGCTGCTGCGCGCGGCCCGAGCCGACCCGGACCCCTTCGCCCGCCTGGCCATCGAGCTGCTCGCACGCACCGGACTGCGCAAGGGCGAACTGATGGCGCTCACCATCGACGCCGTCGTGCAGATCGGCTCCGCCTACTGGCTGCGAGTCCCCGTCGGCAAGCTGCACAACGACCGCTACATCCCGCTGCACCCACAGCTCAAGACACTGCTCGATGACTGGCTGGCCGACCGGCCCGCAGGCCTACGCTCCGATCTGATCTTCCTGGATTGGGGGCGGCCCATCCCGCCGGCCCGCGTCGATCGGGCCCTGACCAGGATCGCTGCCGCCGCCGGCATCGCCAAGATCACCGCGCACCAGCTGCGTCACACACTGGCCACCCAGGCCATCAACCGAGGCATGTCACTCGAGGCGATCGCCGCCCTACTCGGCCACCGCACCATGACGATGACCATGGTCTATGCGAAGATCGCCGACCGCGCCGTCGCCGACGAGTACTTCGCCGTGTCGGAGAAGGTCGAGGCCCTCTACGACCGAGCGGCGCACCTACCGGCCGACGCCGAGGGCGCTGAGATGCTCAAGCTCCGCCGGGAGATGAACAGCCGCATGCTCGGCAACGGCCACTGCGCCCGCCCCGTCGAGATGGACTGCCACTTCGAGTCCATCTGCGAATCCTGCACATTCTTCGTGACCACCATC
>DASSZV010000080.1:0-11032 GCA_035702765.1 Solirubrobacteraceae bacterium | reverse complement strand
CAAGCTCGGCCTCATCCGGGACCTGCTCGCCCTCCGCGCCCGCCACCCCGAGGCCTTCGGCCCCGGTGCGGCCTACGTCGCCCTCCCCGCCGATCCCGGCACGGTGGCCTTCCGCCGCGGCGACGCGGTCGAGGTGCGGGTTCGGGTCCACCCCGGGTCGGGGACCGGGTCGGGGACGGGGACGGGGGCGGTGCTCGAGCTGCGTGAGCGTTAGGCCCGGCTCACCGGGGCCCCCACCGCCGCGCCCATGCGCGGCGACCTCGCCACGCCCGGCTCTCGCGACGCCCCGGGCCCGTCTCAGCTACACACCTGAGGGTCATGCGGATCCTCGAGATCTCCTGGGAGTACCCGCCGGTCATCGAGGGCGGTCTCGGACGTCACGTCGCCAAGCTCTCAGCGGCGCTCGGCGCCCACGGGCACCGGATCGACGTGCTCACGCGGGGCGCGGTGCCCGAGCAGACCCTCGCCGGGGTCGCCGTGCACCGGGTGGAGATCCCGCCCTTCACCCGGGAGCTCGACGCCTTTATCGGCTGGGTGAACGAGCTCAACGAGCGCCTGCTCGCGCGTGGCCGGGCGCTGCTGGCCGACCCGGAGCCATCCGCGGCGGCCGGGGCGGGGGCGGGAAGCATGGGCGACGGGGCGGGCGACGGAGGGGCCGGCGGCGACGCGGGCAGGTACGACGTCATCCACTCCCATGACTGGCTCGTGGCCGGCGCGGCGCGGTCCCTGGCCCGGGAGCACGGCCTGCCCTGGCTCGTCACCGTCCACGCGACCGAGTTCGGCCGGCACAACGGCTGGGTCCACACCCATCCCCAGCGCGCCATCCACCTCACCGAGCGGGCGATGGTCCGCGACGCCGACCATGTCATCTGCTGCTCGGACTACATGGCCGGCCACGTCCAGCGGGTCTTCGGCCTGGCGGCGGGGTCGCTGAGCACGATCCCCAACGGGATCGACGCCGCCGACCTGGTGCCCGCACGGGGAACCGACCTGGGGGCGCTGCGCCGGCGCATGGTCGACGGCCGCGACGGCGCAGAGCTCATGCTGCTCATCGGCCGGCTCGTCTATGAGAAGGGCTTTCACGTGGGCCTCGACGCGCTGGCCGCGCTGGCCGCCGAGCGTCCCGGGCTGCGTGTGGTCGTCGCCGGTGCCGGGCCCGCCGAGGCGGATCTGCGGCGCCAGGCCGCCGACCTGGGCCTGATCGACCGGGTCCGCTTTCTCGGACGCGTGCACGACGAGCTGCTGCACGCGCTGCTCGCGGTGGCCGACCTCACCGTCGTGCCATCGCTGTATGAACCGTTCGGAATCGTCCCGCTCGAGGCGATGGCCGCGGGCTGTCCGGTGATCGTCTCGGCCACCGGCGGTCTGCGTGAGGTCGTCGCCGGCTGTCCCGAGATCCCGCGCGTCACGCCCGGGGATGCGGAGGCGCTCGCGGGCACCATCGCGGCGGTGCTTGACGACCCCACCCGGCGCGAGCGCATGCGAGCGGCCGGACGCGCCCATGCCGCCGGCTTCAGCTGGCCGGCGCTGGCCGGCCAGACCGAGGGAGTGCTCGCCGAACTGCGGGCGCACTGGGCCGCATCGACGGCGGCCGCCGCGGTATCGCTCCCGGTCGGCGCGGCGTGAGGTTCGCTCCCCGGCGCACCGACACCACCGCCCTCGCCGACGCGGCGGCGCGCGCGCACCGGGAGGGCTGGGCCAAACTGCTGGACCACGTCGGGCACGGCTGGTCCCAGGCCGGCGACTTCTGGCTGGCCGGCGTCACCGGGCTGCCCGCGGCGCCGTTCAACGGCCTCAACGTCTATGGCCCCTGCTTGGTCCAAGAGCTCGGCGCCCAGCTGCGCCGGATCGCGCTCAGCGGCCTGCCCTGTGCCCTGCAGACCCGCCCGGGCTCCCGGCGGATGGTCGCCCAGCTCGCCCGGCGCCACGGCATGGCGCGCCAGCCCTCGGCCCCGATCATGGCCATCACGGCGGCGCCGTCGGCTGCGGCGGTCCCCGGTCTGAAGATCCGCACGCTCGCCCCCGAGGACGGAGAACCGCACGCCCGGATCGTCGCCGAGGTCTTTGACGCGCCGCTCGGGCTGATGCGTCAGCTCAGCAGCCCGAGGCTGCTCCGGGCGCCGGGGATCGAGGTCCTGCTGGGTGTCCTGGACGGCGAGCCGGTGGCCACCGCGCTGCTGGACGTGAACCCCAGCGGGGCGGGAATCATCAACGTCGCCACCCGCGCCGGCGCCCGCGGGCGGGGGATCGGCTCGGCGCTCACCGCCGCGGCGGCCGCGCGGGCCTTCGCCCGGGGGGCGCCTCTCTGTCAGCTGCTGGCCACCCCGACAGGCCAGCCGGTGTACGCCCGGCTCGGCTTCCGCGAACTCGAGCGCTGGAGCGCGTGGGTGAGGATCCCCGCGCTCTGACAGGCGGTGCCGCCGACGGTTGAGGGCGTCGGCATGTCGAGCTACGAGAGTCGACGCGTCCCGGAGCTCAGAGGTCCCCGCGCACGGGCCGAGGCCCTCCGCGCGGCGGCGACTCAGGCGTCGCCGCGGACGCGCGCGTCGGCGGCGCGGGCCAGCTCGGCTTGAGCGGCCGCATAGCGGGTGAGCTTCGCGCGCAGGTCGGGGTCGGCGGTGCCCAGGATCCGCGCGGCCAGCAGGCCCGCGTTACGCCCGCCGTCGATGGCCACGGTGGCCACCGGCACGCCCCGGGGCATCTGCACGATCGACAGCAGGCTGTCGAGACCGTCGAGCGCCTTGAGCTTCACCGGCACGCCGATGACCGGCAGGGGCGTCACCGCGGCGAGCATCCCGGGCAGGTGCGCGGCTCCCCCCGCCCCGGCGATGATCACCTTCAGGCCGCGGGCCTCGGCGCTCTGGCCGTAGGCGATCATGTCCGTCGGGGTGCGATGGGCGGAGACCACGCGCGTCTCGGACACGATCCCGAGCTCCGTGAGCACCTCGGCGGCCGCCGCCATCACGGGCAGGTCACTGTCGGAGCCCATCACCACGCCGACGGTCGGGTTGTGGCCGGACATCACTCGCGGGCCGCCTCGGCGCCGGCCGGGGCTGGGGCGCTGTGCGCCTCCCCGGCGCCCTCGAGCGCGTCAGCGGCCCGGCGGGCCAGGGCCAGCGCCTTCTCCGGCGTGTCGGCGCACACCGTCACGTGGCCGAGCTTGCGGCCCGGCCGCGCACCCTTGCCGTAGAGGTGGATGTGGGCTCCGGGCACGGCCAGCGCAGCCCCCCGGTGATCAGCCGGGTCGCTGCCGTCGGCCGGCCCGACGATGTTCACCATCGCCGCGGCGAGCACGGTGGGGGCCGGGTCGCCCAGCGGCAGGTCGAGCACCGCGCGCAGGTGTTGCTCGAACTGGGAGGTGACGGCGGCCTCGGTGTGGATGTGGCCGGTGTTGTGCGCCCTCAGAGCCAGCTCGTTGATGAGGACCTCCCCGGACGGAGTGATGAACAGCTCCACGGCCATCAGGCCCTCCAGGCGGACGTGCCGGGCCAGGGAGACGGCGATCTCCGCCGCGGCCACCTCAGTCGTGACGGCCGTCTCGGCCCCGAGCACGACCTCGCGGCACATCCCGTCGACCTGCCGGGTGGCCACCATCGGGTAGGTCTTCACCGCGCCGGAGGGGGAGCGCGCGACCATGATCGCCGCCTCCCCAGCCATCACCACCGCGGTCTCCACGTAGAGCTCGAGCCCGCCAGCGTGCGCGTCGGCGAAGGCCCGATCCACCTCGTCCTGGGTCTCGCACATCCATACCCCACGCCCGTCATAGCCGCCGCTCACCGCCTTGAGCACCACCCGGGCGCCATGCTCGGCGGCGAAGCTCTGCACCGCCCCGGGATCCGGTGCGGGGGCAAAGGCGGGCACGGGCAGACCCCAGGCGCGCAGCGTCCGGCGCTGGTGCAGCTTGTCCACGGCCAGCGCGAGCACGTCGGCGGACGGACGGACGACGACCCCTTCAGCCTCGAGTTCGCGCAGCGTCGTCAGGTCGACGAGCTCGTGCTCGAAGGTGAGCACGTCCCCGCGTGCGGCCAGCGCGCGCAGGTCGTCGGCCTCCCGGGCCGATCCCTCCAGCAGCTGGGCGCCGGCGCGGATGGCCGCATCGTCGCCAGTAGCGAGGCAGACCAGGTCGACGTCCAGGTCGATCGCCGACTGCCAGGCCATCCGGGCGAGCTGGCCGGCCCCGACCATCGCGACGGTCGGCCGTCGCCCGGTCATCCGGCGCCCGGCCCCGGGCCCATATCGAGGAGACCGTCGGACATCGGGGTCGGGAACCCCTCGGCCCCGGCGCGGTAGCGGCGTACGGCGGCGACCGCATCGAGCTCGAGGGGACCGTAGAGGTGGGGGAAGAGCTCCTGGGAGTCCGGAGCACCGGGCTCGTAGCGCAACGGGGCGCGCAGACGCTCGGGCTCGACGCACAGCAGCAGCAGATCATCCCGTCCGCTGAAGCGGACACCGGCCACGCGCGCGACCTGCTCGGCGTTGGAGAAGTGGATGAACCCCTCAGTGGAAAGGGAGTCGGCGGCGTAGGCGCCCGCGGCGATGGCCGCCTCCCAGTCAGATTCCGGAGCGATGTGGAAGATCACGCGCCCGGCAATCTAGCGCCGCCGGCGCGGGGGTGGGGCGGCGGTGCGACGGTGGCAAGCGCCACGGGCCCAGGCGGCCCCCTGGAACGTGGCCACATCTCCCAGGATCTGACGCCCCAACGCTTCAGCGTGCGACACGCGGGATGGACGGTGCGCGCCAGGTGTGCCTGAGCGACACCGCACGCGCACCGTCGCCGCGCGGTGCATCACGAAGGAGAGTTTGGAGGGGCTCACAGGGGTGTCACGCGTCGTGGCAGCACGAGAGAGCTTGGCCGGCGCTCCTGACGTTTCTCACGGTCACCGTCGCTGTCAGGCGACCCGATCTCAGACGTGATCTTGAGTCTCAAGCCGCTGGGCGAACCTTTGATCGTCGGGTCTCCGGCGCAGCGGGCGCCCCGCGGAGCGGGCCTGGGCCAGGCCCGGAGCGCCATGCAGTGTTTTTTGCACAGCTGAGAATGCGGGAGCGCGTTTCTGGGAAGGAGGCCCTTTATGAAACACACAGGTTTCCTTCCCCGGGGACCGAGGCCCGCCGCCGTTGCGGCGGTGGGCACACTCGCCCTCGCCGTTGCCGGATGCGGCTCATCCTCATCCTCACCGCCGAAGTCCCAGGCGGCCACGGCCAAGCAGACGATCACCTTCGCCGAGTCCGGCCTTGGCACCGAGGGTCAGGCGACACAGAAGGCCATCACCGCCTTTGAGAAGGCCAACCCCAACATCACCGTGAAGATCCAGGTGCTCTCACCGGACTCGAGCACCTACCTACAACAGCTGGAGCATGCGTTCATCGCCGGCTCGACGACGCCCGACGTCTTTGAATCTGACGTGACCTATCCGGCGAAGTTCGCCCAGGCCGGCTGGGCACGGTCGCTGCAGAGCTTCTCACCAAACACCAGCCAGTACTTCGCCAGCGAGACGGCCGCCGGCATGTACAACGGCGCCCTGTACGCGGTCCCGTGGTTCGACAACCCCGAGGGGCTCTTCTACCGGACCGACCTCATCAAGACCCCGCCGACCTCACCCGCGCAGGTCGTCGCCGACGCCAAGGCCGCCATGGCCAAGGACCCCCAACTCAAGGAGGGCCTCGCCTTTGAGGGCGCCAAGTACGAAGGCGCCATCACGTCGTTTTTGACCGTCGACTCCGCCTTCGGCGGCAAGCTGACGCTCAACAGCGTCGACAGCGCCGGCAACGTCGCGGCGCTCAAGTGGCTCCACGACGCCATCTACGTGAACAAGATCGCCCCCCAGGCGGTCACGGGCTGGCAGGAGGGCCAGGTCCAGCAGGAGTTCACCTCTGGCTATACCCCCTTCGCCATCAACTACCCCTTCGTCGAGGCGGTGGCCGCAACGGGCGGCCCGGCCAAGGGTCACGTGGGGTACATCCCCTTCCCAGCCGGACCCGGGGGAACCCCGGGCGCGGCCCTCGGCGGGGAGATGCTGGCGATCAACGCGAAAACCCAACACGCCGACGCTGCGTGGAAGCTCATCCAGTACCTGACCTCCCCGTCAGTGGAGATCGCCCGCGCTGAGGCGACCGGCGATCCGCCGTCTCTGCCGGCCGCCTACACATCGGCCCTGTATCGCAAAGCGCCGTACTTCCGGCAGGTGAAGGTGCTCAACGAGCATGCTCAGCCGCGACCGGTGAGCCCAAACTACCTCCAGGCCTCCCAGGACCTCCAGGTGGCGTTCTCCTCGGTCTACGCCAACTCCGGCTCGCCCGCTTCGGCGCTGCAGTCGGCTGCCTCGCAGGTGAAGTCCGCCGGCGGCGGCGGATGATCGCAGTGTTCCGGGAGTGCGGGTCTGCCCGCACTCCCGGAGAGTGGGACACGGGTGGCCGGTGTGCCCTCTGCGGGATGAATCGGCCCGCCGGACTCCGAACCCAGGCACAGTGAGCACACGATGAGTGTCAAGGACCGCCGCCTCGGCTACGCGCTTGTCGCGCCGCTCGTTCTACTCCTGTTGCTGGTCACCGGCTACCCGCTCATCTACAACCTGTGGAACTCCGTCCACCACGACAACCTGAGCATCGTCGGCCCCCACACCTTCGCGGGAGTCAGCAACTACACGAAGATGTTCGGGTCCAGCGAGTGGCGGACCGACCTGCTCCACACCGCGCTGTTCACCGTGATCTCAGTGGCCTTGGAGACCGTCTTCGCGCTCGGGCTGGCGCTGATGCTCCATCGCAAGTTTCCCGGCCGAGGCCTGCTGCGGGCCGCCGTCCTCGTCCCCTGGGCGGTGCCGACGGTGGTCTCGGCCACGCTCTGGAAGACGATGTTCGACCCGCGCGCCGGGTTCGTCGACTACCTCCTCGGCAAGGCCCACCTTCCCGGCGCCCATACGACCTGGTTGGCCGGCACGACGACGTCCTGGGTGGCCATCTTCGTCGCCGACGCTTGGAAGAACGTCCCGTTCATCGCGATCATGCTGCTTGCCGGTCTGCAGGTGATCCCGAGTGAGGTCTATGAGGCGGCCAAGATGGATGGCGCCACGGCCTGGCAGTCCTTCCGCCGCATGACGCTGCCGCTGCTGCGCCCCGCGCTGGCCATCGCCCTGATCTTCCGCACGCTGCAGGCCTTCCTCGTCTTCGATGTCATCTACATCATGACCGGCGGGGGCCCCGGCACGAGCACGGAGACCCTGTCTTACCTCAACTACCAGACCTTCATCACCAACACGGACTTTGGGTACGGTGGCGCAATGTCGATCATGCTCATCGTGATCGCACTGGCCATCGCCGCCGTGTACGTCCGCGTCCTGAAACCGGGGAGCGAATGAGCGCGAACCCAGCAACCACGACGGCCTCCCCCGCCCGGCCCGTACGCACCCGCAGCCGGCGCCGGCGGGGCCGATTCCCGCGCGGCTGGGCGCTGGTTCAAGAGGTGCTGTTCTACCTCGCGGTGCTCATCGTCCTGCTCATCTCGCTGTTCCCGTTCTACTGGATCCTGCGGACCTCACTCGAATCGGACTCCACCGTCGCGGCGGGGGTCACCGCCACCGGCCTGGGGCCCGGGCACATCACCCTGAGCTCCTACAGCAACGATTTCTCCCAGCAGCACTTCCTCACCCCGCTGCTCAACAGCGCGATCGTCGCCGTGGCCACCACCGTGGTGACCATCGTGGTGGCGACGATGGCCGGGTATGCCCTTGCCCGCCTGCCGATCCGTGGCAAGGGGGCGATCCTCGCCTTTGCCCTGATCGCCGGCTTCTTCCCCGTGCTGGCCATGATCGGCCCGCTGTTCCTGCTGCTCAAGAACCTCGGACTGCTCGACAACATCTATCCCCTGATCATCGTGTACCTCGTCTACACGCTGCCGCTGGCGACCTGGCTGCTGCGCAACTTCTTCGCGCAGATCCCCGTTGATCTGGAGGAGGCAGCGTTTGTCGACGGCGCCACGCGGCTGCAGGTGTTGCGCCGGATCGTCGTGCCCGTTGCCATTCCCGGCGTGTTCACCACGGGGATCCTGGCCTTCATCCTGGCCTGGAACGACTTCGCCTTCGCCGTGTCGTTCCTGAACACCGCTGATCACTTCACGGCGCCCCTGGCGATCGTCAACTTCGGCCAGAGCCAGTACCAGGTCTTCTACAACCGCATCGACGCCGCGGTCGTCATCATCTCAATCCCGATCGCGCTACTCGTCCTGTTCGCGCAGCGCCGCATCGTCTCGGGCCTGACCGCCGGTGCGATCCGATGACCCCGACGACGGAGTAGCTCATGGGAACAGTCAGCCTCGAGAACATCACCAAGGAGTACCCGAACGGCTTCGTCGCGGTGCACGACTTCAACCTCGAGATCGCCGACGGCGAGTTCATGGTGCTCGTGGGGCCCTCCGGCTGTGGCAAGACGACGATCCTGCGGATGGTGGCCGGACTTGAGCCGATCACCGGCGGCACCCTGCGCATCAATGAGCGCGAGGCCAACGACCTGGGCCCGCGCGAGCGCGACATCGCCATGGTCTTCCAGAACTACGCCCTGTACCCGCACATGACCGTCGGGGAGAACATCGGCTTCGCACTGGAGCTGCGCAAGATGGCCAAGGACGAGCGCGCCCGCCGGGTGCAGGAGGCAGCGCGGCTGCTGGGACTGGAGGAGCACCTCTCACGCAAACCCGCACAGCTCTCCGGCGGCCAGCGCCAGCGCGTGGCGATGGGCCGCGCCATCGTCCGTCAGCCGGCCGCCTTCCTCATGGACGAGCCGCTGTCGAACCTCGACGCGAAGCTCCGCGTGCAGATGCGCGCGGAGATCATGCGCCTCCAGCGCCGGATCGGCGTGGCGACGATGTACGTCACCCATGATCAGACCGAGGCGATGACGATGGGCGATCGGGTCGCGGTGCTGCGCGACGGCCACCTCCAGCAGGTCGCCCCGCCCCAGGAACTCTATGACCGGCCCGCCAACACATTTGTGGCCAGCTTCATCGGCTCACCAGCCATGAACATGTACCAGGGCTCGATCGACGCCGAGGGCGGCTGGCTGGCGCTGGGTGAGCAGCGCCTGGCGCTGCCCCCCGGCCTGGCCGGCATGTCCGAGCTGCGGGCCCACCACGGCCGGCCGGTCATCGTGGGCATCCGTCCCGAGCACCTCCGCGATGCCGCGCTACCCACCGAGGCCGACCCGGACGCCCTGGGGCAGCTCAAGGGCGACGTTGACGTGATCGAGTCCCTCGGCTCGGAGAAGCTGATCCACTTCCGCATCGGGGCCGCGCGGCACCGGATCGACGATGCGCTGGCGCTCGAGGACGCGGCGGGCGCGGGGGAGCTCGGTGGTGGTGGTGGTGAGCTGGCGAGTGCGATGCGGGAGGAGGGCGTCGCCCGCGTGGCACCCGAGAGCCAGATCCACCGGGGAGAGGTCGCCACCTTCTCCGTGGTGCTCGACAAGCTGCAGCTCTTCGACGCCGAGACGGGGTTGGCCATCGGCCTGGGCGCCGCTCCGGCGACGCCGGGGACCGCCGCGGCGACCCCCTGAGGGACCGCCTCGGCGGCAGCAGGCGATTGCGCCGACGCCACCGGACCCATCCTGGGCCGTCCGTGTCACGGCACCCCAGAACGCAGAAAGGGCCTGGTCCCAAAGACCAGGCCCCTCCTGAGACAGCGTCACTCAAAGAGTGACTGCCGAGGGGTGTCCGGACCGACCGATGTGGTCGGGCCCGGACGGGCCCCAGGGCGTTTTGTTACATCATGCCGCCCATGTCGGGCATACCGCCGCCCATGCCACCGGCGCCGTCGTTCTTGTCCGGCACCTCGGCGACGATCGCCTCGGTGGTGAGGATGTTCTTGGCGATCGAGGCTGCGTTCTGCAGCGCCGAGCGGGTGACCAGCGCCGGGTCGATGATGCCGGTCGTGATCATGTTGACGATCTCGCCGGTCGCCGCGTTGAGGCCGTGATCCTTCTTGGCCTTGCGGATCTCGTTCACCACGACCGAACCCTCGAGGCCCGAGTTCTCGGAGATCTGGCGGATCGGCTCCTCCAGGGCGCGGAAGACGATGCGCGCACCGGTCTTCTCGTCCTCGCCCTCGATGGCGTCGATGTCGAGGCCCTTCTGGGCCACGAGCAGCGCCACGCCGCCGCCGGGGACGATGCCCTCGTCCAGCGCCGCGCGGGTCGCCTGCAGCGCGTCCTCGACGCGGTGCTTCTTCTCCTTGACCTCCGTCTCGGTGGCCGCGCCGACCTTGACGACGGCGACACCGCCGGAGAGCTTGGCCAGGCGCTCCTGGAGCTTCTCACGGTCGAAGTCGCTGTCGGTGGTCTCGATCTCGGACTTGATCTGGGAGATCCGGCCCTTGATCGCGTTCGGGTCACCGGCACCGTCGACGATCGTCGTGGTGTCCTTGGCCACCACGACACGGCGGGCCTTGCCGAGCTGGCTGACCTGGGTGTTCTCCAGCTTCAGGCCGAGCTCCTCGGTGATGACCTCGCCGCCGGTGAGGATCGCGATGTCCTCGAGGATGCGCTTGCGGCGGTCGCCGAAGCCCGGAGCCTTGACGGCGACACCGGTGAAGGTGCCCCGCAGCTTGTTCACGATCAGGGTGGCCAGGGACTCGCCCTCGACGTCCTCGGCGATGATCAGCAGCGGCTTGCCGGACTGGATGACCTGCTCCAGCACGGGGAGCACGTCACGGACCGAACCGATCTTGGAGTTCGCGATGAGGATGTAGGGGTCCTCGAGCACGGCCTCCTGGCGGTCCTGGTCGGTGACCAGGTACGGGGAGATGTAGCCCTTGTCGAACTGCATGCCCTCGGTGAACTCGAGCTCGAGACCGAAGGTGTTGCCCTCCTCGACGTTGACCACGCCGTCCTTGCCGACCTTCTCGATGGCGTCGGCGATGACGTCGCCGATCTCCTCGTCACCGGCGGAGATGGTCGCCACGCGGGCGATCTGCTCCTTGCCGGAGACGGCCTTGGCCTGCTGGGCGATGTTGGCCACGACCTGGTCGACGGCCTTCTCGATGCCCTTCTT
>DASSZV010000005.1:0-51197 GCA_035702765.1 Solirubrobacteraceae bacterium | reverse complement strand
AGGTGCCACCAGTACATCGACCCGGCCGCCGCGAAGCAGGCGTGCTCGCCCACGTGGATGAGCGGGTGCTCCAGGGCGAGGTCATACATGGCGGGGATGTGCCAGACCAGCATCATCACGATGTAGGCGAGCAGCGCAAAGACGGGGCTGCCCAGCGGCCCAGCCCGGCGCTCGATGACCGTGACGCGACGGGTGACCGGACGCAGGATGCCCTTGGTGAGGCTGAGGACGAGGGAGATCGGCATCAGATCGAGCAGCAGCAGGTGCTGGATCATGTGGACGAACAGAAAGTCGTCGGACCAGCCGTCCACCGGCGAAACCAGCGCGACGAGCACGCACAGCATGCTGGTGACGAACAGCGCCAGGTGGCCGTAGCCGGGTGGGTGCGGCTGGCCGGGGCGCCGGGCGCGGCGCCAGCCGCTGACATAGGCGAGCGACAGGGCGGCGACGCCGACGATCACGCTCGGCTCAAAGGTCCAGGAGACAGGCGGAAGCACCGCCCGATTGTTCCACTCTGGCCCAGGTCGGCGTCCGGCCGGGGTCGGCGTCCGGCCCGGGAGGCGTCGGGCCGGGGTCGGCGTCCGGCCCGCGACCTGGCCAGCGCCTCGACGAATGTTCGCCCTCGACACAGGGCCCGCTGAGGTGTATGAATTCCAGATTGCACCGTGTGGCCGTCGCCGCCACCTGACGGAGCGGCCACCAGACCCCAGGAGGTCATCGATGCGAATCGATGTCAAAGGCCGCAATCTGCCCGTGACGGAGGAGCTCCGGGAGCACGTCACGCGGAGGTTCAGGGTGGTGGACCGTCAGGTCTCGTCCCTGGCGGAACTCGAGGTTGAGGTGTTCCACGAGCCCAACCCGGCGATCGCGAACTCTGAGGTCGTTCACGTCACGCTCCATCTCAAGGGCGTCACCCTGCGCGCGTGCGCGGCGAGCCATGAGATGCACCACTCCATCAACGAGGCCTCCGAGGAACTTGCCGTGCAGGTCAAGCGCCACAGGGAGAAGCGCCGCCATAGGCGCCAAGCGCGCGCCATGGGCCGCTCCGCCGCCGCGCTCGTGAACGGCGGAGAGATGGGCCCGACGACGGCCTGAGCGCTCTCCCGCTCCAGCGGGTCGCGCCGCCCGAGGCCCGCTCGGCGGCGCGGCTCGCACGGCGGCCGCGCACCCCGTCTCCGGCCGCCTGCGCCCGCTACCCTCCAGCCCATGTCCTTCCTGGACCGCGCCCTCCGCATCGGCGAAGGTAAGAAGTTCAAGAGCTATCAGCAGCGTGTCGCCCGCATCAACGGCTATGAGCCGGAGATGGAGGCCTCCTCGGACGAGGACCTGCGCAGCCTCGCCGAACACCTGCGCGAGCGTGCGCGAGGCGGCGAGAATCTCGACAGCCTCCTGCCCGAGACCTTCGCGCTGGTCCGTGAGGCCTCACGCCGGACGATGGGCATGCGCCACTTCGACGTCCAGCTGATCGGCGGGATGGTCCTCAACGACGGCGCCATCGCCGAGATGAAGACCGGTGAGGGCAAGACCCTCACCGCGACGACCGCCGTGGTGCTCAACGCGCTCTCGGGCCGCGGGGTCCATGTGGTGACGGTGAACGACTACCTCGCCCGGCGCGACGCGCTGTGGATGAAGCCGATCTATGACTTCCTCGGCCTCAGTGTGGGGATCCTGCAGAACATGCAGCCCTACGACGAGAAGCAGGCTGCCTACGCCGCCGACATCACCTACGGGACCAACTCGGAATTCGGCTTCGACTACCTGCGCGACAACATGGCGGTGTCGCTCGAGCAGAAGGTCCAGCACGGCGGCCGCCCCAAGCCTGCCGACGGCGGATCCCCCTACCACCACTTCGCGATCGTCGACGAGGTCGACAACATCCTCATCGACGAGGCCCGCACCCCGCTGATCATCTCCGGGGCGCCCGAACAGGCGGCGGACATCTACGTGAAGTTCGCTCAGCTCGCCCGCCAGATGAAGCCCGGCAAGACGCCCGAGGGTCTGCTGCCGCCCGAGCGCAAGGCCTTCGTCGCGGATTTCGACTTTGAGTTCGACGAGAAGTACAAGACCGTGTCGGTCACCGAGCTCGGGGTCGCCAAGGCCGAACGGTTCTTGCGCATCGACCACCTCTACAGGGCCGAGAACGGCCACCTGGTCAACCACCTCCAACAGGCGCTGAAGGCCGAGTCCCTGTTCAAGAACGGTGAGGACTACCTCGTCATCGACGGCCAGGTGAAGATCGTCGACGAGCACACCGGCCGGATCCTCGAGGGCCGGCGCTGGTCCGAAGGCCTGCACCAGGCGATCGAGGCCAAGGAGGGCGTGGCGATCCAGGAGGAGAACCAGACGCTCGCCTCGATCACCTACCAGAACTTCTTCCGCATGTACGACAAGCTCGCGGGGATGACCGGCACGGCGCTCACCGAGGCCGTCGAGTTCATGAAGATCTACGACCTCCAGGTCGTCCAGGTGCCGACGAACCGCCCGATGGTCCGCGAGGACCACAACGACCAGGTCTACAAGACCAAGGACGGCAAGTGGTCGGCGGTCGTACGGGAGATCGAGGCCCGGCACGCCAGCGGTCAGCCCGTTCTCGTCGGCACCATCGCCGTCGACGTCTCGGAGCTGCTCTCGCGCAAGCTCACCGAACGCGGGATTCCCCACACCGTGCTCAACGCCAAGCCCGAGTACGTCCAGCGGGAATCCGAGATCGTCGCCGAGGCGGGTCGGCCGGGTGCGGTGACGATCGCCACGAACATGGCCGGGCGTGGCGTCGACATCAAGCTTGGCGGCAACGCCGAGCACATGGCGACGCTGCAGGCGCGCTCGGAGGGTCTCGCTGAGGGCACCGCCGAGTTCGACGCCCGCGTCGCCGACCTCGTCCCCGGCTTCGAGCAGGAGGTCACCCGCGCCCGTGAGGAGGTGGAGGCGGCCGGCGGCCTCTGCATCATCGGGACCGAGCGCCACGAGTCTCGGCGCATCGACAACCAGCTGCGCGGGCGCGCCGGCCGTCAGGGCGACCCCGGGGTCTCGCGCTTCTTCCTCTCAGCCGAGGACGACCTCGTCCGCCTGTTCGCCGGAGACCGCATCTACCGGATCCTCGACCGCCTTGGCACGACCGACGAGGAGGGCAACGAGGAGCCGATCGAGGCGGGCATGCTCTCCAAGCAGATCGAGAAGGCCCAGAAGAAGGTGGAGGAGAACGCCTTCCTGCAGCGCAAGCACACACTCGAGTACGACGACGTGCTCAACGAGCAGCGCCGGGTCATCTACACCTACCGCGACGAGATCCTCGAGGGGCGCGACATGCGCGAGGCCTCCCGTGACGAGATTGTCAACCTCATCGAGCGGCTCGTCGCCGAATACGCCGGAGGCGACTTCGTCGAGGACTGGGACATCCCGGAGCTCATCACCCAGATCCAGCAGGTGTACGTCCCCTCCGATGCGCTGCTCGGCTCGCTCGAGCCGGGCAAGATCGACCGCGACGACCTCGCCGCGCGGCTCGAGGAGGAGGCCCTCGCGCTGTACGACCTGCGCGAGCAGACCTTCGGTGAGGAGTGGATGCGAGTCGTCGAGCGCTTCCTTCTGCTGCAGATCATCGATCAGCGCTGGAAGGAACACCTCCACGACATGGACTACCTGCGGGACGGCATCCATCTGCGCAGCCTGGGCGGCATGTCGGTCACCGACCCGCTGGTCATCTACAAGAACGAGGCCTACAGCCTCTTCGGTGACCTGATGAACCTCATCTGGACGGACTTCGCCCGACTCATCTTCCACGTCGAGCCCGCCGACCCGGTGCAGGACCCGGCCACGGCGCCGCCGCCCCCCGCGCCACGTCGTGCCCCCAGCTCGAGCTCGTCCACCGGTGGCCGCCGGGTCTCCTACTCAGGTGGCGCGGGTCTGCGCGGCCGACAGGCGATCGCCGCCGCGGCGGCCGGGGCCGATCCCGCGGCCGACGCCGCCCTGTCGGCCCCGGGTGGGGACATGGCCGCCGAGCCCGCCGGCGGAAACGTCGCCGTCCAGCAGCGCCACGTCGACGCCGAGCAGGAGATCGGCCGCAACGACCCGTGCTGGTGCGGTTCAGGCAAGAAGTTCAAGAAGTGCCACGGCGTCTGATCTAAGCCCGAGCACCCCAGAATCGGCTTGGATCGCTGCTTCTGGCGATCCGCGGCGGGCCATGACGTGGCGCCGTGCCGCGGCCTCGGAGGACAGCGCGCGCGACCGTGTGCGTCGTGCCTTGACTGTGGGCCTGGACCGCGTAGAGTGGCAGGGTCGACCAGAAAGGGTGTGCTAGGTGCGTCGAGTCTTCTTCCGGCTGCTGAGCGGAGGCGCGGCTGGTCTGATGATGCTCGTTGCGGCGTCCGGCGCGCAGGCGAAGCCGTCATCGGGCTCCTCCGGCACCACGGGGTATGACATCTCCTATCCCCAGTGCGGCGGCGCCTATCCGTCCAGCGCGGCGTTTGGGATCATCGGTGTCAACGGCGGTCTCGCCAACGATGCGAACTCGTGTTTCTCGAGCGAACTGACCTGGGCGCAGGCAACCCCGGGGCTGAGCAGCCCCGGGCAACCCGGCACCTCGTTGTACATCAACACCGCCGATCCGGGCCCAGCTGTGACGGATTGGCCTCAGACGGGCAGCGCAACCGCCGCCTACGGCATCTGTACCGGCAGTTGGAGCGAGGCCTGCGCGTACATCTATGGCGAGGACCGCGCCAGCTACTCCTACGGCCTCGTGTCCTCGGGCAGCTCCTCCGTCGCCGCAGATGCTCCATGGTGGCTCGACATCGAAACGGGGAACAGCTGGGCCACCAGCGCGACGAGCGGCGACACGGCTCTCAACATCGCTGCCATCCAGGGTTTCATCGCCGGACTGCAGGCGGCGGGAGCGACGCTCCCGGTCGGGGTCTACTCCACCGCCAGCCAGTGGAGCACGATCACCGGGCTCGACGTCAGCACGACGCCCACTGACTTCCCCGCGCTGAACGACTGGGTCGCCGGCGCGCGGTCGTTGCACCAAGCGCAGGGCGACTGCACCAACGGGGGCTTCACCGGCGTCGCCCCGACGCTGGCGCAGTACCACGCCGGAGGCTTTGACGCCGATCTGCGCTGTGGCTGAGCCGGCGGGCGCGCGTCACCGGCGGGCGCGCGTCAGTGTGTCGTGCGCTCGTCGAGATGTTCGAGCAGGGCGACCGCGCCTGAGGGATCCTCGACGCCGACGTCGCGGCGCTCGAGCGTGATGCCCGCGGGGCCGTTCACCGCCTGCCAGTCCGCGAGCAGCGTCTCCGGTGAGACCAGCCCGTGGCCATGCACGTCGCGGAGCGCGAGCCGGCCACGCAGGCCCGGTCGCCGCGACCCTCCGGCCGGGGGTGCGGAAAGGATCAGCGCCAGGGGGCGGACCGGCACCGGGGTGAGCGCCCGGCTGGCCTCGCGGGCGGTGCCCCCGACCAGCACGACCCCGCCGAGATCATGGACGCCCTCGCGGGCCAGGCGCTCGGCGAACGCGGCCCCCGTCTCGCCGTAGCCCAGCAGCAGCGGAGCCGCGGCGCCGAACTCGCCGCGGCGGCGCAGGTGCTCGACCAGCGTTGCGACGAAGAGGTCGTCGTCCGCTCCGTCGCGGCGCCCGGATCCGTGGTCGTCCCACACGCGTTCGAAGGCATCGGGGAAGATCACGTTGAAGCCGGCGGCGGTGGCCAGACGGTGCAGGCTGCTGCGGCGGGCGAGCTTGAGGCCCGTGTCGCCGCGATCGTGGAGCACGATGAGCAGACGGACCTGGTCGCCGCGGGGTCGCCGGTCGGGAATCCAGAAGGATCGCTCGCTGCCGGCGACGTCGATTGAGCGCATCTGCAGGTCGGCATCGAGCGGCGGCATGCCTTCGATCCTAGTGTCGCGCCGTGCGATGCCCTGCGGGGACGGGGGACGGCCAAGCTCGCTGCTAGCCTCGCCGATGCGATGAGCACCTCGCCCTCCACAGAGCCTCTGGGTCAGAGGCTCGCGGCCATCCGCGAGCAGTTAAAGCTGCTTGCGGACTATCTTTGACCCGGCTGGACTGAGCCAGCGGGTCGAGGAGCTCGAGGCGGCCATGGGCGCCACGGGCTTCTGGGACAACCAGGATCGTGCCGCCGCGACGAGCGCCGAGCACGCCCGCGCGTCACGCAAGCTGAACACCTTCCGCACGCTGGAGTCCGACGTCGAGGACCTCGACGCGCTGGCCGAGATGGCCGAGGAGGATTCGTCTCTGGCCGCCGAGCTCGACGAGCAGGTGCGTTCGGTCGAGGCCCGGCTCGAGGCGCTCGAGGAGCAGCGCCTCTTCTCGGGCCGCTATGACAGCGGTGACGCGCTGGTGTCGGTGAATGCCGGCGCCGGCGGGACCGACGCCCAGGATTGGGCCGAGATGGTGTTGCGCATGGAGATGCGCTGGGCCGAGAAGCGCGGGTTCACCGTGGAGCTGCTCGAGGCCTCACCGGGGGAGGAGGCGGGGATCAAGTCAGCGACGTTCGCCGTCCACGGGGAGAACGCCTACGGGCTCTACGGCGCCGAGAAGGGCGTCCACCGCCTGGTGCGCCTGTCGCCCTTTGACTCAGCGAACCGGCGCCAGACGTCCTTCGCGGGCGTCGAGATCTCGCCGGTGGTCGAGGATGTCGGCGAGATCACCATCGACGAGGACGATCTCCAGGTCGACACCTACCGAGCCTCGGGCGCGGGCGGCCAGCACGTGAACAAGACCGACTCGGCGATCCGCATCACCCACCGGCCAACCGGCATCGTCGTGCAGTGCCAGAACGAGCGCTCCCAGACCCAGAACAAGGCCCAGGCGATGGTGATGCTGCGCTCCAAGCTCGCCGAGCGGGCCGAACGCGAGCGCCGCGAGGAGATCGCCCGGGAGAAGGGCCAGGCCCAGGACGTCAACTTCGGCTCCCAGATCCGCTCCTACGTCCTGCACCCCTACACGATGGTCAAGGATCACCGCACGGACTTTGAGATGGGGGACGTCAACCGTGTGCTCGACGGTGACCTCGACGGGTTCGTGCGCGCCTACCTGCTCAAGGCGGCCAGTGCCAACTGAACAGCCGACCGCGCCGTACCTCGACGCGGTCGTCTCCTACGGCTTCCGCGGACCGGGACGCTTTCATGTCCCCGGCCACAAGGTGGCCGGAGCGGATCCGGGCCTGCTTCACGCCCTGGGCGAGGACGCCATCGCCCTGGACATCCCCCAGGACATCGAGGGGGTCGACCTCGGCTCGCGGCCGACGCCGTATGAGCGCGCCGAGACGCTCGCCGCTCAGGCCTACGGGGCCGCGCGCTGCTGGTTTCTCACCAACGGGGCCACGCAGGGCAATCACGCCCTGGCCCTCGCGCTGGCCCCGCTCGGGCGCCGCGTCGTCGTCCAACGCAACTCCCACGCCAGCCTGGTGGACGGGCTCGTGCTCTCCGGGGGGATGCCGAGCTTTGTCGCGCCCGAGTACGACCCGGAGCTCGGGATGGCCCACGGCATCACCCCCAGCGCCCTCGCAGGCTGCCTGGCGGCGACACCGCAGGCTCGGGCCGTGTTCATGGTGTCGCCGACCTACTACGGCATGGCCGCTGACGTGGCCGGCTGCGCCGAGGTCGCCCACCGCCACGGTGCCGCGCTGATCGTCGACGCCGCCTGGGGCGCCCACTTCGGTTTCCACGCCGGTATGCCCGCCTCCCCGCTGGAGCTCGGAGCCGACGCGATGCTCGCCTCGACGCACAAGATCGTTGGGTCGCTCACCCAGTCGGCGATGCTGCTGGTGGGCGCCACGGGCCGACTCGATGCCGACGCCGTGGCCCGCGCGGTGCGCCTCCTGCGCTCGACGTCGCCCTCCGCGCTGCTGATGGCCTCACTCGACGCGGCCCGGCGCCAGCTCGCCGTCCACGGCGAGATGCTCCTCGAGCGTACGCTCGCCGCCTCCGCACGGGTGCGCGAACTGATCGAGGCAATCCCCGGCTGCCGCGTCGTCGGCGGCGAGCAGGTCGGCCGGCCCGGGGTGGCCGGCTGGGATCCGCTGCGCGTCGTCGTTGACGTGCGCGGCACCGGCCACACCGGCTATGCCATTGCCGCGGCGCTGCGCAGCCGCTACGACATCCACCTCGAGCTGGCCACCCACCAGGCCGTGGTGCTCGTGCTCGGCTTGGCCCAGCCGGTCGAGCCGCTGGAGCGCTTTGCCCACGACCTCGCCGAGGTCGTCCGCGGGATCGGCGCGCCGGATCCCGGCGCCCGGGTCGTCGTGCCCGCGCCGCCCTCGGGCGTGGGGGAGGCGATCACCGCGCCGCGTGAGGCCTTCCTGGGGGCGAGCGAGGCGGTCGACGTCGAGGCCGCCGTCGGGCGTGTCTCGACCGAGTCGATCGCCGGGTATCCCCCCGGCATCCCCACGCTGCTGCCCGGCGAGCGGGTGACCGCCGAGGTCGTCGACTACCTGCGGGCGCTCGTCGTCGCGGGCGCCCGCCTGCACGGCGCCGCCGACCCGTCCTTCGGCACCCTCCGGGTGCTCGTCGACGCGGGGGCGGCGTGAGCGCCGCCGGGCTCGCCTCCGACGCGCTCGACGCGCTCGTCGCGGCGGCCCTCGCCGAGGACGTCGGCACCGGCGACGTGACGGGTGAGGCGACGGTGCCGGCCAGCCGCCGCGCCCGGGCCCGGATCACCCAGAAGGCACCCGGCGTGATCTTCGGGCTGGAGCTGGCCGAACGCACCTTCCGTGCCCTCGAGCCCGACGTGGCGCTGCAGCGGTGCGTCGCTGAGGGTGAGTTTCGCGAGCGCGGCCCGGTCCTGGAGATCGAGGGCAGCGCGCGAGCGCTGCTCGCCGGTGAGCGGACGGCCCTGAACTTCCTCCAGCGCCTCTCCGGGGTGGCGACGCTCACCCACGCCTGTGTCCAGGCCGTCGCCGGCACCGGCACGCGGATCCTCGACACGCGCAAGACGACACCGGGCCTGCGCCGGCTCGAGAAGGCGGCGGTCCACGCCGGCGGCGGGGTGAACCACCGTGTCGGGCTCTACGACGAGTTCCTCATCAAGGAGAACCATGCCGCGATGGCCGGCGGCGTGGGGGCGGCGGTCCGCGCCGCCGCGGCGCACCGTCCCGGCCTCACGCTCGTCGTGGAGACCGAGACCCTCGCTGAGGTCGACGAGGCGCTCACCGCCTGGACGGACGCGCAGGCCGCAGGGAACGTCCCGGCGGGCACGCGCTTCCGGATCCTGCTCGACAACATGGATCTGCCCGGCCTGGCCGCCGCGGTGGCGCGGGTCGACGGCCGCGCCGAGACCGAGGCCTCCGGCGGCGTCACCCTGACCACCCTCGGGGACGTCGCCCGCACCGGCGTAGACTTCATCTCGGTGGGCGCCCTCACCCACAGCGCCCCGGCCCTCGACCTCTCACTCTTGCTGGAGCCGCTGTCATGACCGCCCTCCCGATGTTCGGCACCCCGTCCGACGCCGACACCGCCCACGCCGCCGCCGGCCCCCTGCTGCTGGAGAACATCCCCGCCCTCCAGTCCGAGGTGCGCCAGCTCGCCGCCGAGCGCGGCGCGGTGATCCTCGCGCACAACTACCAACTTCCGGAGATCCAGCAGGTCGCCCACTTCGTCGGGGACTCCCTGGGGCTCTCCCGCCAGGCCGCCGCCACCGATGCTCGGGAGATCTTCTTCTGCGGCGTCCACTTCATGGCTGAAACGGCGTCGGTCCTCTCCCCGGACAAGCGCGTGGTCATCCCCGACGCCGACGCCGGCTGCTCCCTCGCCGATTCGATCACCCCCGAGCAGCTGCGGGACTGGAAGGCGACGTTCGACCCGGCGCGCCGGGTCGTCGTCATGTACGTGAACACCACGGCGGCGGTCAAGGCCGAGACCGACTACTGCGTCACCTCGGCCAACGCCGTTCAGGTCGTCGAGCACATCCTCGACACCCACCCGGCCGGCCGTGACGGCGTGGAGATCCTCTTCGGCCCGGACATGTTTCTCGGCGCCTACGTCGAGCGCACCCTCGGGATCTCGCTCCACGTGTGGGACGGTGAGTGTCACGTTCACGCGGGGATCCGGCCCGATGACATCAACCGCTCCCGGGCGGCCCACCCCGACGCCGACTTCCTCATCCACCCCGAGTGCGGCTGCTCCACCCCGATCCTCGAGTACGTCTCCGCCGGGGACGTCGCGGCTGAGGGCGTGCACATGCTTTCCACCGGCGGGATGCTCGACTACGCCCGCCGCCACGCCGGGGAGCGCCGCACGGCGATCGTCGCCACGGAGACGGGCATGCTCCACGGGCTTCGCGAGGCCGCCCCGGGGGTCGACTTCATCGCCGCCAACGAGGCGGCCTCCTGCCGGTACATGAAGATGATCACGCTGGCCAAGCTGCGCGACGCGCTGGCCGAGGTCGGTGGCACCGAGGTGAAGGTGCCGGCCGCCCTCGCCGAGCGGGCGCGGATCCCGATCGAGCGGATGATCGCCATCGGGTAGCGCCGCGTCGCCCGGCTTGCTGCCGGGCCGGCTCGCTCCGGGCCCGGCTCGCCGGCCGGGTCAGAGGACGCGGATGCGGACGATCAGCGCGCGGGCGGCGAAGACCAGCCCGAGCAGGCCGAGGCCGGCCATCAGTGCGATCGGTGAGCCCGGGGTGGGGGCAAAGGAGGTCGGCTCCAGGCCGGTGACCGCCGACAGGCTTGACCCCAGCCGCGTTCCGAGCCCGAGCGCGCTGCCGATGGCGTCAAAGGCCCAGCGGCCCACGAGCGCGTCGGAGATATAGCGAAACGGCAGCGGCATCGCGCTCACCGGTATGAGGGCACCGGCGAGCAGCAGCTGCGGGATCATGATCAGCGGCGTCGAGCCGACGGCGATGTCGGAGTTGCGCGCCCAGGCCGACAGCCAGAGGCCGAAGCATGCCGCGGCGAGCCCGCAGACCAGGCAGGCCACGACGATCATCAGCGCGCCCTGGGGCACGCGCTGAATCGTCACCACGACGAGCCCGAGCAGACCGGTCTGGAGGATGACCACGGGAAACAGGGTGAGGCACTTGGCCACCATGTACACGTCGATGCGCAGCCCCACGGCGGTCTCGCGACGGACCGTGTCGACCTCGGCGACGATCTCGCGGCACGCGGAGATCGTGCCGAGCCAGATCGACGCGGTGAGCAGCAGGAAGGCCATGAGGACCCCGTAGTAGGGGCCCAGGGTGGGATCCGACACCGACCCCTGGGGGAGCACGAGCGCGATGGCCAGGCCGATGATCGGCGCCTGTCCGATGAGCAGCGCCAGGCCACGGGCGTCGCGCAGGCGACACAGCGCGCCACGTTCGGCCATGATCGCCAGCTGGCGGCCGAAGCCCGGGGCCGGCCCCAGGGGCAACGGCCGCTCGGGCGGGAGCTCCGAGCCCCGGCCGGAGGTCGATTCCGGGGACGCTGCGGCGGTGTCGGCGAGATCCTCGAGCCGCTCGTAGACCGCGTCGACGCTGTCGACACCAAAGTGGGCGAGCATCTCCTCGACGCCGCCGACGAACTGGAGCACTCCACCGCGGCCCATCACCGCAACCCGGTCACAGAGCCGCAGCGATGCGGTGGCGTGGGTGGCGGCGAGGATCGCGCGGCCCTGGTCGGCGAGCCGGCGCAGCAGCGCCATGAGGCGACGCTCCAGGCCCGCATCCAGGCCGCTGCCCGGCTCGTCGAGCAGCAGCACATCGGGCTGGCCGACGAGCTCGACGGCCAGCGACACCCGCCGGCGCTCACCCTTGGACAGGCTGGCGATGCGCTGGTCCGCACGCTCGGTGAGGCTGAGCTCCTCGAGCACCGCGGCGACCGTCGCCTCGAGCACCTCCACCGACAGCCCCGCGGGGCCGCGCAGCGCGGCGGCGAAGAGCAGCTCCTCACGCACGCTGAGCTGGCCGTGGAGCGGGTCGTCGCTGGGCACGTAGCCGATGCCGTAGCGCTGCTGCTCGCCGGAGGCGTGCAGGGCGACCGCGCCGCCGTGCAGCGGCCCCGCGCCCGAGAGCGCACCCAGCAGCGTGGTCTTGCCGGCGCCGCTGGGTCCGATCAGCGCCACGAGCTCTCCGGGGGCGAGGGACAGCGACACTTCGGACAGCAGAGTGCGCGCGTCCGTGCGCACGACGAGACCGCGCGCCTCGAGCACGGCCTGGCGTGGTCGGTCCTGGCGTGCGGGCGTGAGCAGTCCTCCCTCCATCTCTGGAGTTCTAACGGTTGGCAACCCCAAGCGGTTCACTCACGCGGGCGACGGCCATCCGCCGCCGGGGTCACGGGCCGGGTCAGGACCCGGCGGCCACGCCAGGCGCCGGTCCCCCAAACCGCAGCCCGCACCCGCCTAGGCCGTGGCGAACTCCGAGACCGTGTGAGGCCCGACGCAGGCGACGACGAGCTCATCGGCCACCCCGGCGGCCACCTCGCGCACCTCGTCGAAGCTGACCGCGTCCAGGCGCTCGATGACGGCGTCGGGGTCGATGCTCTGGTCAAAGACGATCGCCTGGGCGGCGGCGTTGCGGGCGATGGCGTTCGTGTTCTCGAAGGCGATCGCGCGCGCGCCGGCGGCGTAGGCCCGTGCGCGTTCGACCTCCTCGGGGCGGGGTCCGTCGCGGCGCAGCTCGCTCACCACGTCACGCATGCGCCGGTAGGCCTCGACCGCCTTGTCGGACTGCAGGCCGGCGGAGAGCTGCAGCACGGGGACGTCGGCGTAGGCGTGGGGGTAGGCCCCCACGGAGTAGGCGAGACCGCGCTGCTCGCGGATCTCGTCGAACAGGCGCGAGCCCATGGAGCCGCCGAGCAGGGTCGAGTAGATCGTCAGCGCGGCGCGCTGGCGAGGGTCACCGACGTCGATCCGCGGCCGGTAGGACATCCGCAGATGGGACTGATTCGAATCGCGTTCGAGGACCGAGATCGTCGGCGCGAGCGCGGGGGCGGGAAGGTAGGGCTCGGGCTCGGGCCGGGCTTCGAAGCGCTCGAACAGGGACTCGAAGCGCTGGCGCGCGGCCGCGTCGGCGAGCGCCGAGAGGTCCCCGACGACGAAGGCGGCGCCGCGGGTGGGGGCCCAGCGGCGAGCGCGGAAGGCGACGATCCCCTCCCGGGTGAAGGTGTCGCGCAGATGCTCGGTCGTGCCCAGGACCTTACGCCCCAGAGGGTGGTCGCCGAACACGGCGGCGTCGATGAGGTGCTCGGCCACGGCGGAGGGCTGATCCTCGTAGCGGGCGATCTCCTGGATGACCACGCCGCGCTCCTTGTCGAGCTCGACCGGGTCCAGACGCGGACGCCCGACGAAGTCGGTGAGCAGGTCCGCGGCCTCGAGCAGTTTCGTCGAGCGCGCGGTGATGTGGAAGGCGACGAGGTCATGGGAGGTGTAGGCGTTGAGGACCGCCCCGGCCCGTTCGGCCGCCTCGTTGACGGCGCGATAGTCGCCGTAGGTCTCGCCGCCCTTGAACACGAGATGCTCGAGGAAGTGGGCCATCCCGTTTTCATCGGGGCGTTCGGTGCGGGCCCCCGCGTCAAAGGCGACGAGGACGGTGACCGCGCGGGTCCCGGTGAGCGCGATGCGGTGCAGCGGGAGGCCGTTGGCCAGCACCGTGGTGGTGATCTCCGACACGGCGGATAACGGTAGCGAGCAGCCTGAAAATTGCGTTGCACCCGGCAGGATTTAGGTCACGGTAAAGGTCGACACCGCTAGGCTCCCCGGTGCCTATGGCCAACTCTCAGCAGAACCCCGGACGTCGCCGGCGGGTCATCCCGGACGGCACCGGAACCATCAGTGCGCGGTCCGCCCAGCGGTCCCCGCGCCCCGTTCGCCCCAGTCGCCTCAGCGGCGCGACCAGCCCCACCAGCCCTGCCGGCAGCAGTCGTGCTCGGCCCGGAGCGGGCCAGCCCGTGATCGACTTCGCCAGCGTGTCGCTGCGGTACTCGTCGGGCGACATGGGCCTCGACCAGGCGACCTTCTCGGTCGACCGGGGGGAGTTCGTCTTCCTCATCGGCTCCACCGGCTCGGGCAAGTCCACAGTGATGCGCACGCTCATCAAGGAGCTCGAGCCGACCTCAGGCTCGATCCGCGTGGCCGGCCGCGACCTGGCCCAGATCTCTCGGGCGAAGGTGCCCCACTACCGCCGCAACGTCGGCGTCGTCTTCCAGGACTTCAAGCTCCTGCCCAACCGGACCGTGTACGACAACGTCGCCTACGCGCTTCAGGTCACCGGCCACTCCCGGCGCGAGATCCGCGCAAAGGTCCCGGACATCCTGCGTCTCACCGGCCTGTCGACGAAGCTGCACAACTACCCGGACCAGCTCTCCGGCGGTGAGCAGCAGCGCGTCTCGATCGCTCGTGCGTTCGTCAACCACCCGCCGCTGCTGCTTGCCGACGAGCCCACCGGGAACCTCGACCCCGACACGAGCATCGACATCATGCGGCTGCTCTACCGGATCAATCGCACGGGGACGACGGTGCTCGTGGCCAGCCACGACCATGACATGGTGAACCGCATGCGCCGACGGGTGCTCGAGCTCTCGCGCGGCCGCATCGTCCGCGACGAGGCCACCGGCCTGTACGTCCGCGACGAGACGACGCGAGAGTTCGCCCACCGCCTGCGCAACCCGCCTCAGGCGCCCGACCTGCTCGCGGGCGAGGCCGAGCGCCTCCCCGAGTCGCTGCTGTAGGAGGCATGAGTCGATGAAGCTCGGTTTCTTCCTCAAGGAGGCGCTGCGGGCCATGCGCCGCAACGCCGCCCCCTCCTTCGCCGCGCTCGCCGCGATCGTCGTGACGATGGTCGTCGTCGGCGTGTTCATCCCGATCGTGCAGGCGACGCAGGGCTCGGCCAACTCGGTGCGCAACCAGGTCGAGGTCGACGTCTACATGAAGACCTCGGCGACCCGCGCCCAGGAGAATCGCGTGCGCAGCGAGATCGCCGCGATCGCCAACGTCAAGCGGGTGGTGTTCGAGTCCAAGGCCGAGGCCTATCACCAGCAGGCCAAGTCCGATCCCGCCGCCTACGCGCTGCTGTCCTCGAACCCGCTGCCGGACACCTTCCACGTGATCCCGACCAACCCGGCCGCCGCGCTGGCCATCCGGGCGGCGATCGACCGCCACGGCAGCCCGCTGGATCCCGCGATCCAGACCGTCTCGAACCACACCTCCGACACCAAGAAGGTGCTCGAGGTGACGAAGCTGGTGACGATCACCGCCGCGCTGCTCGCGGTCATGCTGATCCTCGCCTCGGTGCTCCTGGTCGGCAACACCATCCGCCTGTCCCTGTACGCCCGCCGCCGCGAGGTCGAGGTGATGAAGCTCGTCGGCGCCACCGACTGGTTCATCCGCTGGCCCTTCGTCATCGAGGGAATCCTCGTCGGCGCGGTCGGCGCGCTCATCGCGCTGGCCATCCTCGGCCTGATGAAGGTTGCGCTGCTCGACCCGCTGGCCGGGAACTGGTCGCTGTTGCGGGCCCCACAGACGATTCCCTTCGGCTGGCTCGTGGTCGTCCTCGTCGGCGGCGGCATCGCCGTCTCGGCGGTCGGCTCGGGCCTGTCCCTGCGCCGCTTCCTGCGCATCTGAGCTGAGCCGCACCGGGGACGCCGGGCGGGGGCGCATACCGCCGCCCGGCTACCCTCAGACCCACCATGTCCTCGTCACGGCGCCGCTCTGGACCTCGGTGGCCCCGAATGGTCCTGCTCGTCATCGTCGCGCTCCTGCTCGGTGTCTACCTCGGGGGCCACACGAGCTGGATGCCGGGCTGGATCCGCTCCGCGTTCACCAACCAGACCGCCCAGGACCAGCAGTACCGTGATGTCGTCGGGCTAATCGAGAAGGACTACTACCGGCCGGTGAACCCCCAGCAGCTCGTCAACCGTGGGCTCCAGGCGGCCGTGGCGAGCCTCAACGACCCCTACAGCCACTACTTCCCGCCCCAGCAGCAGCAGGAGTTCCAGCAGGAGACCAACCCGCAGGTCTCCGGGGTCGGCGTCGAGGTCTCCCCGGCCCGCGACGGTCTCTACGTCGACCAGGTGTTCCCCAACGGCCCGGCAGCGGGCGCGCGCCTGCACCCCGGCGAGGTGATCGTCGCCGTCGACGGGCGGTCGCTCAAGGGGGTGAAGATCGCCAGCGCCACGCATCTGATCACCGGCCGCTCCGGGACGAAGGTGACCCTCACGCTCGCCGACGGTCGCCACCGACGGACGGTCACGGTGATCCGCCGCGTCGTCACCACCCCGGTGACGACCTCGTCGATCGTTCACGTCCACGGCAAACGCCTCGGCTACATCATCTTCGCCCAGTTCACCCAGGGCTCGGCCGACCAGCTCCGGGCCCAGGTGCGCAAGGTGCTCTCCGAGGGCGCCCAGGGGATCGTCCTGGACCTGCGCGACAACCCGGGCGGCCTACTCACCCAGGCCGTGGCGGTCGCCTCGATCTTCATCCGCAACGGCACGATCGTCTCGACCCGGGGCCGCAATCAGCCGACGCAGGTGTACACCGCGCTCGGCGACGCGATCGCCCCGACGATCCCGCTGGCCGTGGTCGTCAACCGAGGGACGGCGTCCTCGGCCGAGATCGTCACCGCCGCCCTGCAGGAGCGTCGCCACGCCATCGTCGTGGGCACGCGCACCTACGGCAAGGGCGTCTTCCAGGAGAGCCAGGGCGTCGAGGGCGGCGGGATCCTCGACATCACCGTCGGCCAGTTCTTCACCCCCAACGGAAGGAACCTCGGCGGCGCGGGCGTCGCCCAGGGGCGTGACCTTGCCCGCGGGCCCGGCATCACACCCAACGTCTACGTGTACGACAACCCCAACGCCCCCGGACCGGCAGCTCTGCACCGGGCCGAGGACGTGCTCGCGGGTGAGCTCTAGGCGCACGCCCGACCCCGGGCGTTCTGGCGTGGGTGGCGCCGCTGCCGGCCTGGGGCACGGCAGCAGCGTCGCGCGCGTGGCCGTCGTCGAGCGCCGCGGCAAGTTCCTCGTCGCCGAACCCTTCTTCGGGCCCGGCCCACGCATGGCGCTCAACCGCGACTCGCGCTACGGGGAGGGTGACCTTGTCCTTGTCGAGCCGGGACAGCCGGCCCGGGGGCACGGCAAGGGCGGGGGCAGCCGCGCCCGTGTGGTGCGGCGCCTGGGCCGCCCCGACGTCGCCCGGGACGTGATCGAGGGGCTGATGCTCGACCGCGGTCTGCGTCGTGGCTTCGATCCCACGGTCGCCCGAGCCGCGCGGCTGGGGGCGGAGGCGGCCGTCGACGACGGCCTGGCCGGGCGCCGGGACCTCCGGGACCTGGAGACCTTCACGATCGACCCGGATACCGCTCGGGACTTCGACGACGCGATCTCCTGCCGGCCCGAGGCCGGTGGCTTTCGGGTGTGGGTGCACATCGCCGACGTCTCCTCCTACGTGACGGCCCGCTCGGTCGTCGACCGTGAGGCCTACCGGCGGGGCACGAGCGTGTACGTGCCCGGGGCGGTCGAGCCGATGCTCCCGGTGGAGCTCTCCAACGGCGTCTGCTCGCTCGTGCCCGGCGAGACCCGCCGCGCCCTCACGGTCGAGCTGTCCGTGCGTGACGGCGAGGTGCGCACCAGCGCCTTTTACTCCGCCCTCATCCGCTCGGACCGACGCCTCACCTACGCCCAGGTGGACCGCATCTTCGCCGGTGCCGAGCGGGCCGAGGACCCGTGGGGACCGGGGCTCGCCGCCGCGCGGGCGTGTGCGGCGTCGCTCGGCGAGCGCCGCGCCGGGGCGGCGCTCGTGCTCGAATCCTCCGAGCCGGGCTTCCGCTTCGACCGGGCCGGGCACGTGACGGCCATCGACCAGGAGTTCCAGACCGAGTCCCACCGCCTGATCGAGACGCTGATGATCGCCGCCAACGAGCAGGTCGCCCGCTGCCTGGAGGCGGCCAAGCGCCCGGCGCTGTTCCGCGTCCACGAGCGCCCCGAGCCGATGGCCGTGGAGCGCATGATCGACCAGCTGGCTTCGCTCGGGGTGCCCACCCCGCCGGTGCCTGCTGGGCCGCTCACGCCCCAGCAGGCCGGCGACGTGGCCGGGGAGGCCTCCGCGCTGGTGGCCGACTGGGTGCGCCGTCACGACGGCCGCGGAGCCGTCGCGCTGCACCGGATCGTCCTGCGTTCGCTCAAGCAGGCCGTCTATCTGGACACGAACAAGGGCCACTCCGGTCTGGCCCTGCACTCCTACTGCCACTTCACCTCGCCGATCCGCCGCTACCCCGACCTGGTCTGTCACCGCGCCCTGATGTCGCTCATCTCGGGTGACCATCCCGCCCCCGAGGTCTCCTTCGTGAGCGCCGCCGGGTCGGTCTGCTCGGCGGCGGAACGCGCGGCGATGGTCATCGAGCGCGACGCCGACGACATCGCGCGCTGCTTCCTGCTCGAGCGCACGCTGTTCGAGACCGCGGGGCGCCCCACCGGGGGTGGTGCACCCACGGGCACCACCCCCGCCACCTTCGACGGGGAGATCGTCGGCATCATCGGCGCGGGCGCGTTCGTCGCCTTTGGGCCCGCGCTCGAGTACGAGGGGATGCTCCCGGTGCGCCACCTGCGCCATGACTGGTTCGAGCTCAACGAGGCGGGCACGGCTCTGATCGGCGAGCGCGGTGGAGCCCTGCGCCTGGGTGACGGGGTGCGCGTGGAGGTCAACGCGATCGACGCCCCGCGCGGCCGCGTCGATCTCGTCCTCGTGCCGCAGGAGTGACATTCGCGGCACTAGCATCAGAGGTCCGCGATGGCCAAGACCAAGAAACGCAAAGCCTCCGCCGGCGACGTCGCCACCAACCGGCAGGCCGCCTTCCGCTACGACCTGCTCGAGCGATTCGAGGCCGGTCTCGTGCTGTCCGGGACCGAGGTGAAGTCTCTGCGCGACGGCCAGGCCCAGCTCAAGGACTCATACGTGGCCATCCGCGACGGTGAGGCGTGGCTGATCGGCTCCTACATCGCGCCGTACGCGGCGGCGAGCCGCGACAACCACACGCCCGAGCATGACCGCAAGCTCCTGCTCCACCGCGGCGAGATCGAGAAGATCGAGGGGGCGACTCGCCAGCGGGGGCTCACCGTCGTGCCGACCCGCCTGTACTTCTCGGGCACCGACGGGCGCTCCCGGGCCAAGGTCGAGATCGCCATCGCCCGGGGCAAGGACATGTGGGACAAGCGCGAGTCGATCAAGGCCCGCGACACCGCCCGGGACGTCGCGCGTGAGATCCGCGACTACGCCCGCTGAGCCGCCGGTCCGGCGAGCCGCAGCGCGTACAGGGTCGCCGCGACCGCGGTGGCGAGGTTGAGTGAGGAGACGCCGGGCTCCATGGGCAGGCGGATGCGCCGGTCCGCGGCAGCCAGGAGCGTGTCGCTGATGCCGTGACGCTCGGTCCCGAAGGCAAGGATCGCCCCCGGGGAGATCGCCGCCGGATCGAGGATGTCACCCTCGGGGTCTAGGGCGATGAGCGGCCGTGCAGTGCCCGTGCGATCGGCGAGGACGTCGGCGAGCCCGACGCGGTGGACGGGCACGGCGAAGTGCAGCCCCGCGCTGCCGCGCAGCGCGTCCGCGTGCCAGGGGTCGTGGCGGCCGGTGGTGAGCACCCCGGCGGCCCCGGCGGCGGCGCACACCCGGATGACCGCCCCGAGGTTGCCCAGGTGGGCCGGATTCTCCAGCAGGACCAGGGGGGCGGCGGCCGTGCGCGGCGCGGGGCCGGGGCCGGCCAGGGGCGCGGGGCCGGTACCGGTACCGGTCAGCAGGGTCGCCGGATCCGCCTGACGGGGGCGCCGGGCGACGGCGATCACCTGCCCTCGAGGGGTCACCGCCTTCAGCGCCACCGCGTCGACGATCTCGGCGGGGATGCGGACGTCGGGGGCAAGGCTGGCACTGAGCGCATCGAGCTCGGCGGGATCGGCGGTCCAGGCGCCGAGCAGGTGCGCGCCAAAGCGCACCGCGTGCTTGATCGCGTGGAAGTTCTCCAGCACCGCGAGCGTCGGGTCGCGGCGGGCATACGGGACGTCGGCGAGCTCCATCGAGCCTTCCACGGTGCCACACTGACGCGTTGTGACGTCGTCCTCCGGAGCGCTGCCGGTTCGCCGCGCCGCGCGCGTGCTGCTCGTCGACCCGGATGATCGCCTGCTGCTCTTCCGCAGCCGCCATGAGGTGACCGGGGGCGCGTTCTGGTACCCGGTGGGCGGTCAGGTCGAGGCGGGGGAGAGCTTCGAGGCCGCCGTCGTGCGCGAAGCCTTCGAGGAGACGGGCCTGGCCCACCTGTCCCTCGGGCCCGAAGTGTTCCGCCGGCGCTTCATCTTTCGTTTTCGCGGGGTGGTCTGGGATGCGTACGAGCGCTGGTGGCTGGCCCGAGTGGACACCTTCGCGCCACAGTTCGGCGGCATGGAGGCACTCGAGAGTGGCGAGTTCGCCGACTGCCGCTGGATGTCGGCGGCCGACCTCACGACGGTCGCGGCGGCCGGCGACCATCTCACCCCGGCGACGTTGCTGAGCTATCTTCCGCGGCTGCTGACGGGGGAGCTCACCGGCGCTCCGTACGAGGTGGGGGACTAGCCGGGCGCTGTGGGACGCGATCTGGGGTGGGCCGACACGCTGCCTCCCGGGTGCTCCCGGGCTGGGCGCACGGGTTTCGGCGCGCGGGTTCGGGCGCGCGGGTTCGGACGGGCGCTCCGTTGGCCGCGCCTGAGGAGCGCTCTGATCGGCCGCCGCGGTCGCGTGCTCTGATCGGCCGCCGCGGTCGCGTGCTCTGCTCGGTCCAGATCCGCGATGACCCCTCAACGGTCCATCGTGGTGTCGTCTCGCTGGGCGGTGCGCGCCGGATGTCCCCAGGGAACACCGCACGCGCACCGTCGGCCGGTCCCGCACTGCCGTGGAGAGTTGTGGCGGACGCCCGCGCGGTGGGTGTCAGCGCGGCGGAGGCCGCGCCGGCAATGGTCTGCCCGCGTGGAGGCGGGCCGGCGCCTTTCCTCCGGACCCCGCAGCCACGCGCGCGCCCCGCACCCGCACCCGCACGTCGGGATCTGCGCCGGTGCGCTTAAGTAGGCACCCGAGATGCCCGCCCCCGCGCACAACCTCGTCAATCTCTCCGGCGTCGGCAAGGACTACGCCGCCCGGACGATCCTCGCCGGCATCACGCTCGGGGTGGCCGATGGGGACCGCATCGGCGTGGTGGGCGAGAACGGCCAGGGCAAGTCGACCCTGTTGGCGCTCATCTCCGGTGAGCTCGAGCCGGACGCGGGGCAGGTGGTGCGCCGGGGGACACTGAGTGTCGGCCGCCTCAGCCAGGGGGACGACCTCGACCAGCACGAGACCGTGGAGCGGGCCCTGGCCGGCGACCGGGCGGAGCACGAGTGGGCGGCCGACCCGGACTTCCGTGACGTCCTGGGCGGACTGCTTGGGGGGGTCGAGATGTCCCGCTTCACGGCGGGCCGGGCCACCCGGACCGAGACGCTGTCGGGCGGGGAGCGCCGGCGGATCGCCCTGGCCGCGCTGCTGCTCACCAAGCCTGACCTGCTGCTGCTGGACGAGCCGACCAACCACCTCGACGTCGAGGGCATCGCCTGGCTGGCCGCCCACCTCCGTCGCCGCCGCGGGGCGATGGTCATCATCACCCACGACCGCTGGTTCCTCGACGAGGTGGCCACCCACACGTGGGAGGTCGCCGACGCATCCGTCCACCAGTACGAGGGGGGCTACGCCGCCTACACGCTGGCCCGCGCCGAGCGGGCCCGTCAGGCGGCCAGCCGCGAGGAGCGCCGCCAGCTCCTGCTGCGCAAGGAGCTCGCCTGGCTGCGGCGTGGCCCGCCCGCGCGGACGAGCAAGCCGAAGTTCCGCATCGAGGCGGCCAACGCGCTCATCGCCGACGTCCCGCCGGTGCGTGACTCGGTCGAGTTGCTCGCCTTCGCCCAGTCCCGGCTGGGCAACACCGCGCTGGAGGCGGAGGAGATCTCCTTTGCCCACCCGGGCCAGCGCGAGCTCATCCGCGCGCTCACCTGGCGGATCGGACCGGGAGAGCGGGTGGCTCTGGTCGGCGTCAACGGCTCAGGCAAGTCGACGCTGCTGGGCCTGCTCGCCGGCGCACTGGCCCCCGCGCGCGGCCGCCTTGTCACCGGGCAGACGGTGAAGCTCGCCCTGCTCTCCCAGCACACCGCGGAGCTGCCCGTCCAGCTCACCGTGCTCCAGGCCATCGAGGACGTCCGTGGGACCGCTCAGCTCGCCGGCGGCGAGCAGATCAGCGCCGGGCGTCTCGCCGAGCGCTTCGGTTTCCGCGGCGAGCGCCTGCGCACGAAGGTGGCCGAGCTCTCCGGTGGCGAGCGCCGGCGCCTCGGACTCCTGCGCCTGCTCATGGGCGAGCCCAACGTGCTGCTGCTCGACGAGCCGACCAACGACCTCGACATCGACACCCTCACCGCGCTGGAGGATCTCCTCGACGGCTGGCCCGGCACGCTCGTCGTGGTGAGCCACGACCGCTATTTCATCGAGCGCACGACCGACAACGTCTTCGCGCTCGCCCCCGGCGGGGGGCTCCGGCACCTGCCGGGGGGGATCGAGCAGTATCTGGTCGAGCTCGCACAGGCCCCGGCGACCGCCGCGACCCACGGGGCGAACCGGACCGCCCCGCTTCACGGTGCGGACGGGACCGCCGCGGCCCGCGGCGCGACCGCGAGCGAGGGGGCCCACGCCGCCGTGGGCGCCGGCACCGCCCGCGTGAGCCCGCCTGGCTCACTGTCGCGCGCCCCCGGCTCAGGCGGCCAGCAGCGTGCCGCGCGCAAGGAGATCACCCGCCTGGAGCGAGAGCTGGCCCGGGCCGAGGCCCGTGAGCAGGCCCTGCAGGAGGAGATGGCCGCTGCCGCCGCCGACCATGTGCGTCTCGCCGAACTCAGCGCGGAGATGCGGGGCGCCACGCTCACCCGCGAGAGCCTCGAGGAGGAGTGGCTCGAGCTCTCCGCCGCGCTCGAGGGCTAGGGCCAGGCTGGCCGGGACCCGCGACTGACGCTGCACATCAGTGGCGAGCCGGGGCCACCCGGGCGCCCGCCAGGGTCAGGCCGGCTGGGCCGCGTGACCGACCGCGGCCACCGCGAGGACGTCGGCGCGCTCGTTCAGCGCGTGCCCGACGTGCCCCTTGATCCAGTGCCAGCGAACCTGCTCGTGCGCGGTCACCGCGGCCTCCAGGGCCTGCCAGAGCGCCTGGTTCTTCACCGCGGCGCCCGAGGCTGTCTTCCAGCCCTTGCGCTTCCAGCCATGGATCCAGGAGGTCATGCCGTCGTGCAGATAGCGCGAGTCGGTGACGATGCAGACCCGCGACCCGGCGGGCACGGCCCGCAGTCCCTCCAGGGCCGCGGTCATCTCCATGACGTTGTTCGTCGTGTGGGCCAGCCCGCCGCTGAGCTCCTCGACCTCACCGTCCTCCCAGGCGACGATCGCCGCCCAGCCGCCGGGCCCGGGGTTGCCCTGGCAGGCGCCGTCGGTCCAGACGAGCACCTCACCGGGGCCCGCTTCGGGTAGGTGTCCGGGGAGCGGGGCGGAGCGGCGGCGGTAGGGAGCGGGCACTCGTTCATTCAAGCATCCGGCCCCGCCGGAACGACCGCCCGCACCGGGGACACACGGTCGGATGCCCCGAGGAGGCCCGCCTGTGGGGCGGGCCCGCGGGCCTCAGAGGCTCGACACCGTCACCAGCGACTTGATCGCCCGGCGCTCGTCCATCGCGGCGTAGGCCTCGGCGATCCCGTCCAGGTCCGTCTCGAGGTCGAAGACCTGCCCCGGGTCGATGCGCTCCTCGAGCACGTCCTCGAGCAGTTCGGGGATGTAGGCGCGGGCCGGCGCGGGACCGCCCTGGACGCCGACGTTGCGGTAGAACATCGCCGGCACGGGAAGCTCGACGCCGTGGGGCACGCCGACGTAGCCGACCGTCGCCCCGGGCCGCGAGATCGCCAGGGCGGTGGCCATCGCCTGACCGGTGCCGACGCACTCCAGCGCCGCGTCGACGCCGATGCCGCCGGTCATCTCCCGGACGGCGTTCTCGGCCTCCTCGCCGCGCGCGGCGACGATGTCGGTGGCGCCGAAGGCCTCGGCCAGGCGCTGGCGGCTCTCGTGCCGGCTGAGGGCGATGATCCGCTCGGCCCCCAGTCGCTTGGCGGCGAGCACGGCGGAGAGACCGACGGCCCCGTCCCCGACCACCGCGACGGTGTCGCCAGCCTGCACTTTCGCGCAGACGGCGGCGTGATGACCGGTGGACATGACATCCGAGAGCGTGAGCAGGGAGCGCAGGACGGCGCCGGAGTGGCCCGACCCGGGCACCGGTACGAGGGTGCCGTCGGCCCAGGGCACCCGTACCGCCTCACCCTGGCCTCCGTCCCCGTTGCGGGGGAAGAACCCGCCCTGGACGCAGGCCGAGTGGATCCCGTGGGCGCAGTTGGGGCACGTGCCGTCGGAGAAGGCGAACGGCGCGATCACGAAATCGCCCCGCGTCAGCGTCGTCACCTCCGCGCCGACCTCCTCGACGACCCCGATGAACTCATGGCCGATGGGCCCGCGGGAGAAGGGCGTCTCCCCGCGGTAGAACCACAGATCCGAGCCGCAGACGCAGGCGAGCACGACGCGGACGACGGCGTCGGTGGGGGCTTGCAGGGACGCGTCGGGGCGTTCGCCGGCGCTGATGTGGCGCGGCTCGTGGAAGATGGCGGCCTTCACGAAGAAACTCCTTGGTCGAGGACCCGGGTACCTTGACAGCGGGCCGGCCCAAGGGCAATCACCGACCTGCACAACGCCCTGCACCGAGAAAGGACCCCGAGGATGGAGATCACTCGCAGCAGCCTCGACACCCAGGCCGGTCACCCGGAGTGGTTCACGGGGGAGGTGTTCATCGATGCCGTCGCCGCGCCCGCCGCCTCCTCGACGGTCGCCGCCGCCTGGGTGCACTTCACCCCCGGGGCGCGCACGGCCTGGCACACCCACCCGCACGGGCAGACGATCTTCGTCACCGAGGGCGTCGGCCTCTGCCAGCGCGAGGGCGGCCCGGTCGAGGTCATCGGTCCCGGTGACCGGGTGTTCTTTGCCCCCGGTGAGAACCACTGGCACGGCGCCGCCCCCGCGCGCTTGATGTCCCACATGGCCATCCACCAAAGTGACGCCGACGGCACGGTCGTCACCTGGGGCCGTCAGGTGACCGACACGGAGTACGCGGCGTCGGGGCCGGTCCAGCCGACATGAACGAGGAACGCCCTCCAGGTCCGACCTGGAGGGCGTCTCTACGAGGTGGAGACGGGGGGAATTGAACCCCCGTCCGCAGCCGCGCACGAATGGCGTCTACGAGCGTAGCCGGCGCTCTGTTCTCATCCCGAGGTCGCCTCGCCGGCCGGGTTCCTCAGGACCAGTTCCCTAGAAGTCCTCAGCCCGGAGGGAACACATCCTGGCTGAGCAAGCCTGCATTCTTGATGCCGCGATCCCCACCTCAGGCCAGCGGGGGCGACGTGAGACCTCAGCTAGCTGCGATTAGGCAGCAAGGCCAAGGTCGAACTCGTGTGAGTCCGCACTTATTGTTTTCCAGGTTTTTTACGAGGCCGCCTGGACCCTCGACTCGCAACCATCCCCACGAACCGACCACGTCGAAGCCTGTCGTCCCCGAGGAGTACTACCCGTCCAGTGTAGTCCCCACGGGTGGGCATACTCAACGGCGTGGAGGCCACCCCTCACCCGGGCGTCAGCACCCGCGCGGCCCAGATCGCCCACTGGATCGCTCTGGCGGTCCGCGGCGAGTTCGTCCGTCGCGTCGGGGGCCCGGTCCGCGCGCGCATCATCATGCTCTTCGCCTTTACGCTCGGGCTCAACGGGGCGGACGCGGCGACCGTCGGCGCGGTGGCGCCCCAGCTCGAGGCCTCGCTGCACATCGGCAACACCAAGGTCGGTCTGCTCACCTCGGTCGCGCTGATCATGGGCGCCCTGGCCACCGTGCCCGTGGGCATGCTCGTGGACCGGACGCGGCGGATGCCGCTGCTGTGCGTCTCCATCATCATGTGGAGCGTCGCCTCACTGCTGGGCGCCGTCGCGGGCAACTACGGCGATCTGCTCGTGAGCCGGCTTGTCCTCGGCGCCGTCGTCGCCACCGCGGGGCCGGCCATCGCCTCGCTCACCGGTGACTACTTCCCGGCGGGTGAACGCGGACGGGTCTACGCCTACATTCTGGGTGGGGAGCTGCTCGGCAACGCGCTCGGGGTGATCGTGTGCGGATCCGTCGCCAGCCTCATCTCCTGGCGCGCGTCGTTCGTCCTGCTCGCCATCCCGGGGTTCTTCCTCGCCTGGACACTGTGGCGCACGGTCCCCGAGCCCCAGCGCGGCGGCCAGAGCCACCTCTACCCCGGGGCCTCCGCCTTCGAGGACGGCGGCCTGTACCCGACCGTCGCCTTCGGCGAACCACCCGCACGTCAGGCCGCGGCCGGCTCGACACGGGGTGCAGCGGATCCCGTCACCCCCGGCGCGACGCCTCCGCTGGACTCTGCGGTGGGGGATGACCGGGCCCGTGAGGCGGTCGCCCGGGCGGGGGTCGAGCCCGACCCGGACCGGATCCTCCATCAGGACCCGCGCACGCTGTCGGTGTCCGAGATGGTCCGCTACGTGATGGCGATCCCCACCAACGTGCTCATGATCATCTCCTCGAGCCTGGGCTACTTCTTCTTCGGGGGTCTCACGACGTTCGCGATCCTGTTCATCCGGGGGCGCTATCACGCCGGGCAGCTGAGCGCTGAACTCGTGCTCGCCGTGCTCGTCGGCGGCGCGCTCGTCGGCACGCTCGTCGGCGGCCGGCTCACCGACTTCCTGCTCGACCGGGGCATGCTGCGGGGCCGCGTCTGGGTGCCGGCCATCTGTTATGTCGCGGCCGCTCTCGTGCTCATCCCCGGCTTCCTCGGCACGACGATCACCCCGGCGGTGTGGTTCGACACCGCCGGGGCCGCGTTGATCTCGGCGGCGAACCCGTCCCTCAACGCGGCCCGCCTGGACATCGTCCCCGCCGGGCTCTGGGGGCGGGCCGAGTCGGTGCGCACGGTGGTGCGCTCGGTCGCCGAGGCCGCGGCACCCACGCTCTTTGGGGCGCTCTCCCAGCTCATCGCCGGTGTCATCCCCGAACAGACCCCGGTGGGCACCCACACGCGTGTGGGCGTCATCTCCGAGGCCTCCGCGCGCGGGCTCATGTGGAGCTTCGTGATCATGCTCGGCACCCTCGTCCTGGCTGGACTGTTCCTCGTGCGCGCACGCAACACCTATCCGGTCGACGTGGCCACCGCGGCGGCGTCGAACCAGGGGACCGACTGACCGCGGGCCATCTTCACCGCCCCTTTACACCGGGGGGCGGGCGGTCCGTGAGAGTACCGGTCTCCTGCCGGTCCATCACAAAAGGGGTATGAATGAAACGTCCGCGTCCCAGCGGCGGAAGGATCCCGCGTCGAGTGCTCGCCGCTCTCGCCGCCCTCACCTGTCTCGCCGGCGGTGTTGCCACCGCGAGCGGGGCCTCGGCGTCGGCGACCCCCGCGAACCGCGTGGCCCACAGTATCGCCACCATCGCGACCACCGCCACGCCGGGTGACTCGCCCACGGTCGCCCCACCGGGCTACGTGGCGCCGGTCCACGACGGCCTCGGCATCGCGCAGGGAAAGATCAAGCACGTGTGGTTGATCATCCTCGAGAACAAGTCCTACGACGCGTCGTTCTCGGGCCTGAACGACAACTCCTACCTCTGGCACACGCTGCCCGCCCAGGGCGCGCTGCTGCAGAACTACTACGGCACCGGGCACTTCAGCCTCGACAACTACACCTCGCTCGTCTCGGGCCAGGGACCGGTCGTCGACGATCAGAGCGACTGCCCCAACTACGACGCCATCTCCGGGTCGGTTGACACCAGCGGGTCGCTCACCAGCAACCCCAACTACGGCCAGCTCGTCTCCTCGGCCGGTCCCGCCGCGCCGATCGGAACCACCGGCTGCGTGTTCCCCGCAAGCGTCCCGACGCTGTTCAACCAGCTCGACGCCGCGCACGTCTCCTGGAAGGGCTACGCCCAGGATCTCGGCAACCCCGACGCCTCCGGGCCGGTCCATGACGCCGGCACCCAGTACTGCGGCGCCCCGTACTCGAGCCCCGGAGCGACCGGCTCGACGGCCCAGCCGAACCCGGGCGCGGCCAACGCGACGGACCAGTACGTGCCCAAGCACTTCCCGTTCCCCTGGTTCGAGTCGATCCTCCAGTCGGGCGACTGCAGCTCCCAGCACATCGCCAGCCTGTTCGACGCCAACCACGGGCTCTACCACGACCTCCAGAGCGTGAAGACGACCCCGGCGTTCAGCTGGATCACCCCGGACAACTGCTCCGACGCCCACGATGCCGTGTGCGCGGGCAACAACCTCTCCGGCGGGTTCTCGGACCCGAACACCCCCAAGCCCCCGGTGAACGACACCGGCGGCCTGTACGCGGCGGACCTGTTCCTCCAACACATCGTCCCCGAGATCGAGGCCTCTCCGGCCTTCACACAGGGGGGCCTCATCGACATCACCTTCGACGAGGCGTTCCCGCCCTTCACCTACACCGGGAACTCCCCCGCCAACGGCAGCCTCGTGGCTCCGACCGCGCACGCGTCGCTGCTCAGCGACTCAGCGGCGGAGACCCTATTTGGGCGCGGCGTCAACTACGAGCCGACGGGTCCCAACGACCCGCTCGTCACCGGCGTGAACGGCCAGCAGCTGTCGCCCGGACCCGGGTTCAACTCCTTCATCGACCGTCCGACGGCGTCGTCGGTCGCGGGGACGAACCTTCAGGCGTGCACCGGCACGGGCAACGTCGCCCAGGGCCAGTGCCAGCTCGGCGGCGGCAGCGCCGTTCCGGGCGCGCGGACCGATGCAGGGGCCACCGGCGCAGCCGGCAGCCCGACGATCATGGACAACGCGGCCGTGATCACCGACGAGGGTCGCACGGTGACGGGGACGAACATCCCCAGCGGGGCGTATGTCGGGCAGGTCACCGACACCCCGGTGGCGGCGGTCAACCCGTCCGGGGGCTCGCCCAGGGGCTTTGTCGACACGGGGTCCTTCACCCTCGTCGACGCCAACGGCCAGCCGCTGGCCCCGAGCGGGCCGGTGAGCGGCGTCACCCTCGGTGCCCGCAGCACTGCGGATGACCCGCTCTACAACGCCTATGACCCGACCACGGGCGGCGGCCAGACCGGGAGTGTCCTCATCAGCCCGTTCATCAAGCCGGGCACCGTCAGCCAGGTGGATTACAACCACTACAGCTGGCTGCGGACGATGGAGGATCTCTTCGGCGTGGCCAAGGCCTCGCCGGGCCTTGACGGAGCCGGTCACATCGGGTTCGCCGCTCAGCCGGGGCTCGCCCCGTTCGGCGCGGACGTGTTCAGCGCACCCAACGGTCCCGGCTGTGGCGCGAACAAGGTGCTGAAGACGACGATGGTCACCACGACCATCAACGCCAAGCAGCGCGTGCACGGCCGGATCCGGCGCGTCACCATCCGGCGCACCGTGCGGACGTACCTGGTCACCCGGGCGAACTGCTCGACGCGGACGGTCCGCTCGACCGTCGTCAAGGTGACCCGGCGGTAGGGCCGTGAGCATGCCCAACCCACGCGAGGGGGGTGACGCCGTGAGGCGTCACCCCCGCCGTGTCCTCACCACGATGGCTGCCCTCGCCGCGACCGCCGGGGTCTGTGCGGCCTGTGGCGCCGCCCAGAGCTCAACCACCTCGGGAGCGGCAGCGGCCCACTCCGGGGGGCCGTACTTCGCGGCCACCACCGTGTCGGTTTCCACGACGGTGCTCGGTGACGCCGCAGCCAATCCGAAGCTGCCCGCCTACCTGCCCAGCGCGGCCCCGGCGCCGGACCAGATCGTCACCGCGACCCCGCAGCATCCGGTGCGCGCGGCGATCGAGGGCAACACGGTGGTCGCGCAGCTGCCCGGGGCCCGCGCCGACCTCACGGTCGTGGGACCGACGGTCCCCGTCCGCTTCCTCAATGCCGTCCACGCCGGCCATCGCAGCCAGCAGCTGCCCGTCCCCGCCAGCTTCGTCGCCTCCGTTAAGGTGACGCGGGGGACGTTGCGTCTCTCCGCCCATGACTTCGGGGTGCTCAGCGAGGATGGCCTCATCCACCCGCCGCGGGTCACCGCGCTGGACGGCGGGGCACCGCCCCGCACCCTCCGGGCCGGCCAGCACGCCGACCTGAAGCTCACCGTGACGATGATCCCCGGTGACGGCGGGGTGCGCTGGAGCCCGGACGCCCGACGCGTGCTGGTGAACTGGACCTATGTGCTGGAGGTGGACTGACCCTCGCCTCCGGGGTCGCCCGGGGTGCTCAGGCCAACCACGGGCCCGGGGCGCTCAGGCCAACCACGGGCCCGGGGCGCTCAGGCCAAGCCCTCGCGGCCGGCCGGCGCCCCGAAGTCCAGCGCCGGCATCACGGCGACGATCCCGCTGGGGTTCACCTCGGGGTGGGTCCGGTAGTAGTGGGCCCGGATCTCGGGGAAGGAGACCGTGGCGCCGAACCCGGACCAGGCGTAGAGGTCGCGCAGGTACGGCCACAGGTGGCGGTACTCCGCGAGCTTGCGCACCGAGCACTTGAAGTGGATCTGGTAGACGGCATCGAAGCGCACGAGCGTTGTGAACAGCCGGATGTCGGTCTCTCGCGGGACGCCTCCAGGAAAGAGGAAGCGCGTCTCGGCCAGCCGGGCGTCGAGGCGGTCGAGCATGGTGAAGAGCTCCGCGACGGCCTGCTCGTAGGCGGCCTGGGTGCGGGCGAAGCCGGCGCGGTAGACGCCGTTGTTCACCGGCTCGTAGATCTCCTCGTTGAGTGCGTCGATCGCCTCGGCGAGCGCGGCGGGGCGCAGCGTCACCGGATGGCGGGCCAGCGGGGCGAACACGGTATGGAGCATGCGCAGCACGTCGGCGGACTCGTTGTTGACGATCACGCGCTCCCGGCGGTCCCACAGCACGGGCACGCTCACCCGCCCGGCAAAGCCCGGCTCGGTTGCCGCGTAGACCTCGGCGAGCCAGGTGAAGCCGTTCAGCGGATCCTCGTAGCGCCCCGGCGTGGTGAAGGCCCAGCCACGGGCGTCGCGGACCGGATCGACGAAGGAGACCGAGATCACCTCCTGCAGGCCCATCAGCTCCCGGGCGATGAGCGTCCGGTGGGCCCACGGGCAGGCCCGCGCGACGTACAGGTGGTAGCGCCCCGCCTCGGGCGGGAAGCGCGCGCCCGCATCCGCGCTCACCCAGTGGCGGAAGGTCGACTCCGGGCGCCGGAAGGCGCCGTCGGCGCCGGTCTCGGCGGAGATGCTGAAGGCCTCGGTCATCTCCGGACACCTTAGAGATGTGCCCACGACCCTCACGTCCGCCCAGGACGCGGGGCCACAACGGCGCGACCCCGCTCCGCCCCCGCCCGCTCCGCCCCCGCCCGCTCCGCCACCGCGCCGCCCGCGGGGACTGGCGCGCCACGGTGCGGCGCCTAGCATGACCGTCATGGCCCAAGGACTCGCCGTCGCGCAGGTCGGTTCGGGAGCGCCGCTCGTGCTCATCCACGGAATCGCCACCGACAGCCGGATCTGGACGACGGTCGTGCCCGAGCTCGCACGCGGGCGCCGGGTGATCACCGTCGACCTGCCCGGCTTCGGCGGCTCGGCACCGGTGGGGGAGGGCTTCGACCTCGACACGGTCGCGGCGGCGATCGTCGCGGGCCTGCACGCCGAGGGGGTGACGGGCCGCTACGACCTCGTCGGCCACTCCCTCGGCGGGGGCGTCGCCATCACCCTCGCCGCCGCGCACCCGGACGTCGTGCGCCGGCTCGTGCTCGTCGCACCCGCCGGCCTGCGTCCCCTCCCGCCGGCGGTCGCAGCCCTGCTCGCCGGCGACCGCGTCTCCCGGCTGCTGGCAGGCGCCGCGGACATGTTCCTCGCCGCCCGCCGCGGGGCGGCCCCGCTCACCGACCTGGCCTGGGGCCGGCGGCTCCTGCTGGGGCTCGCCGTCGCCGACGGCGCCCAGGTGCCTCCCGCGGTGGCGAGGGGCCTGCTCGAGGCGTCGCGCGGCTCCCACCTCAGCGGACCGGCGCTGGCCACGATCACATCAGTTGACCTGCGCCCGCGCCTGGGCGAGATCGCGGCGCCTCTGGGCGTGATCTGGGGAGTCGCCGACCGCACCGTGCCCATCCGCGGACTCGAGGAGCTCCTGCGCGCCCGGCCGGATGCGGAGGTCGTGCGGCTCCCCGGAACGGGCCACATGCCGATGGTGGAGTGCCCCGCGGCGTTCCTCACCGGCCTTCACCGGCTGCTCGCGGACACGACGAGCCCAGCGGAGGCCGTTGCCTAGGGGCGCAGCCACCGAGGACCCCGTGCGAGTCCGACCGGGCCCGGGGCGTCACCAGCCATCGGCACGGGCCCGCCGGGAGGGATCTACCAGTGCACGCCCTTCATCAGGTGGGCCAGGGCGACCTGCTCGGTCGACGCCTGTTCGCCCGCGGAGACCTCGCCGCGGGCCGCCGCGGAGTCGGGAAAGACCTTGTAGGCGGTGGCCAGGATCTGGTCGACCGCCTTGGGGAACAGCGTGTAGGCGATCTCCCCGAAGGTGCCGAGCTTCGTGTTGATCTGCTTGGGCTTGGCCCGGATGGCCTCGCACACCAGGTCGGCGGCCTCGTCGGGCGACAGCGTGGGGAAGGAGTCGTAGATCTTCGTCGGCGCGATCATCTCGGTCCGCACCAGCGGCATGTGGATGGTCGTGAAGTGGACGTTGTCCCCGATGCACTCGGACCCCACCACACGCGTCCAGGCGTCGAGGGCCGCCTTGGAGGCGACGTACGCAGAGAACCGCGGCGGGTTGGTCTGCACGCCGATCGAGGAGACGTTGATGATGTGCCCGGACCGGCGCTCGCGCATCCCCGGCAGCAGGCCCATGATCAGCTTGATGGTGCCGAGGTAGTTGAGCTGGATCGTCCGCTCGAAGTCGTGGAAGCGGTCATAGGAGAGGGCGATGGAGCGCCGGATCGAGCGGCCCGCGTTGTTGACGAGGATGTCCACCGAGGCGTGTTCGGCGGTGATCTGCTCACACAGCTCCCCGATGGAGTCGACGCTGGACAGGTCCGCCGAGTACGCGTAGGCGGTGCCGCCGGCGTCTTCGATCTCGCGCTTGACCTCCGCCAACTTGTCCATGCCGCGGGCGACCAGGATCGGCACACCGCCAGCCGCGGCGATCTTCATCGCCGCCGCTCGCCCGATGCCCGAGGAGCCGCCGGTGATGAGCACGGTCTTGCCGTTCACCGCGCCTTCGAAGGAGCGGTCCTTGAACAGGTCCGGGTCGAGGTTGCGCTCCCAGAAGTCCCACAGCCGGGCCGCGTAGGTGTCCAGCGCCGGCACGGCGATCCCCGTGCCGGCCAGAGCCCGTTCGGTGTCGCGGGTGTCGAACTGGGGGACCAGGCGGATGTTCGCGACGATCTCCTCGGGGATCCCGAAGTCGGCGAGCACGGCGCGACGGACGTTCTTGGCCGCCGGCAGCTGCATGAGCATCGACAGCGTGCCCTTGGGCAGCGCGGAGAGCAGCCGGGTGTCGATGCGCAGGCTCATCTGCGGCGCGTGGGCGGCCCGGGCGAAGGTGTTGATCACCTCGCCCGAGCGCTGGGAGCGCGGACTGGTGAGGTGGAAGGCCTGACCGTCGAGCCCCGGCTGATGGGCGATGTGGTCCATCGCGTCGGTGACGTAGTCGACCGGGACGATGTTCGTGTACCCCATCTCCGGGCCGACGAGCGGGAACCACCCCGGCAGCCAGTGCCGCAGCATCTTGATGAGCGTGAAGAAGTAGTACGGACCGTCGATCTTGTCCATCACCCCGGTGCGCGAGTCACCGACGACGATCGCGGGTCGGTACACCCGCCACGCCCCCGCGGTCTGGCTGCGCACGAGACGCTCGGCTTCGAACTTCGTCTTGTGGTAGGGGTGCTTGAGCGGCTGACCCTCGTCGAAGAAGTCCTCGCGGAACATGCCCTTGTACTCGCCGGCCACGGCGATCGAGGAGACGTGGTGTAGGGTCCCCGCCGACAGCGCGTTGGCGAGCATGATCGCGTTGCGGGTGCCCTCGACGTTGGCGATCCGGTTCGCGTCGTCGGTCACCGTCATGTTGTAGATCGCCGCGAGGTGGAAGAAATGGTCGATCCCCGTCTGGCGCAGCTGGGCGAGGTCCGCCTCCGAGACGCCGAGACGCTCGGCCGACAGGTCCCCGACCACGGGCTGAATGCGTGCGGAGGCGTCGAGGCCGAGCCCGTCCCAGTCGGCGATCAGGGCGCTGAGCCGCTCCCGGGAGCGCTCGCGCACCAGCAGGAAGATGTCCGGGCCCGGGTCGACCGTCCGCGGCCGGGCGAGAAGCCGTTCAACCAGGTTCCGGCCGATGAACCCGGTGGCGCCAGTGACGAAGTAGCTCACGGCGCGCACCCTATCGGGTGGCCGCGGCTGGGGGCGTCAGTGGCCCGCGGCTGGCCCCACAGGCCAGCCGCGAAACGCCCAAATGGCCGCTACCAGCCGCCCTGAACGGGGTCGGCCGCCGCCGCAGCCTTCTCGCGGGCGAACTTGCGGTGGTGACGCTTGTCCAGGAAGTGCTGGAGGATCGAGAGCACGACGATCAGCGCGGGGAAGAACCCGATGAGGATGAACATCGTGTTCGTGATGGTGACGTCGTCGGTCGGGCCGAAGAGACCCTCGCCGCCATGGGTGAACGCCAGCGCCGGATCGGCGAAGACCAGCATCGCGACGACCGGGACGAGAAGGAGAGCGAACGTACGGAGTCTGCGCATCGCGGAGGAGATTATCGCGTTCCGCGGCGCCCTGTCAGCTCAGCGAGAGCGTCGGCGAGCTCACCGCGGCGAGGGCCGAGACGAGCGCCGGGTTGTACCGGTCGACGGCGTTGGCGACCTCGAGGTGGTCGATCGGCGCCTCGAAGATCGGCGCCTCGATGGCCCGGGCGAGGTCGCGCTGCTTGCGCGGGGGCACGACGGTGTCGCGCGTGGTGAGGACGACCGCGGCGGGGGTGTCGCTCGGCGCCAGCCACGGGCGGCTGTCAAAGCGGCTCAACTCGCGACCCGCCTCGAGGATGTCGGTGGGGTTGTGGCGGTTCACTTCCGAGAGCAGCCACGCCGTGGCCGCGTTGGCCGGCATGCCCACACGCTTGAGCCCCCAGCTCCAGAAGCGGCTGGGGGCCAGGCGCATGACGATGCCGGCGACCTCCAGGGCGTACCAGGAGCGCTTCAGCTGCGGGTCCTGCCAATGCTGGGCAGTCCCGGACAGCACGAGCCCGGCGACGACATCGGGGTGGTCGCGGACGACGAATTGGGCGATCGCCCCGCCCATGGAGTATCCGACGATGATCGCCGGGCCGAGCCCGAGGGTGCGCAGGACGCCGGCGGCGTCCGCGGCGCAGTCGGCGAGCCGGAACGGCACGAGCGGACGCAGACCCCGGCCGTGGCCACGGTGGTCGATGGCCAGCACGCGGTACCCGGCGTCGATGAGCGAGCCGTACACGGCGGCCCAGTTGAGGTCGGCGGAGGCGATCCAGCCGTGGAGCAGCATCACCACCGGGCGCGTCTCGGGTTCCCCGGCCGGATGGGCGGGATGGGAGTCGCGCAGGAAGAACTCACCGCGACCCGGCACATGCACCGTGCGCGCCGGCGGGAAGGCGAAGGGGAACGGGGGCTCGGGCGCAAAGTCGGTCACGGACATGTGTCGGAAGTGTAGGTTCGGGGCGGGCGGGAAGAGACGCGGCGGCGGTCCGTGCGGACCCGGCTCCTGTGGCAACTACCCTGCCGGGCGTGGCCGTAGTCATCGCATCGGACCTGCGCAAGGACCTCCAGGGCGACCCCCTGTTCCGGGGCATCTCCTTCAAGCTGGAGGCGCGCGACCGCATGACCCTGTCGGGTCGCAACGGCGCGGGCAAGACGACCCTGCTGCGGATGCTCGCGGGCGAGGAATCCCTCGACGGCGGGGAGCTCGTCTTCGCCAAGGGCGCGAAGGTGAAGCTCCATGACCAGCGCCCGCCGCGGGATCGCGACATCACCCTGCGTGACTACATCCTCTCCGGCGCCCCCGAGCTGATCGCGCTCGAGGCCCGCCTGGCCGAGCTCGAGACGGCGATGGCCGAGGGCGACTACTCAGAGAAGACGTTGAACACCTACGCCGACGTGCAGGCCGAGTTCGACCTCGCCGGCGGCTACACCTGGCGCGACCAGGCGCTCTCGACCCTGCACGGTCTCGGCTTCTCCAAGCCCGAGCTGCTCGACCGCACGCTGGAGACGTTCTCCGGCGGTGAGCTCACCCGCGCCTCACTCGCCCGCGCACTCGCCGGCGCACCGGACCTGCTGCTGCTCGACGAGCCGACCAACCACCTCGACATCGCCTCGCTCGAGTGGCTGGAGAACCATCTCGTCTCGCTGCAGGCGGCGATCGTCATCGTCGCCCACGACCGCTGGTTCCTCGAGTCGGTCGCCACCTCGGTGCTCGAGCTCGAAGCCGGCAAGGCGAAGTTCTTCCCCGGCACCTGGCACCAGTGGCGCAAGGAGAAGGCCGCGCGCGAGCTCGCCCTCGGCCGGGCGATCGAGAAGCAGCAGGCCGAGATCGACAAGCTGGAGAAGTTCGTCGCCCGCTTCTCGGCCGGCACGCGCGCCCGCCAGGCCCAGTCCCGGGCCAAGGCGCTGTCCAAGATCGACCGGGTCGAGCGCGATCCCCGCGAGAGTGATGGGCTCGCCTTCGCCTTCAAGCCGCCCGAGCGCTCGGGGCGCGTCGTGTTCGAGTTCTCCGACGGTCAGATGCGGATCGGCGAACGAATCCTGCTCGAGAACGGCGAGCTGTGGCTCGAGCGCGGCGAGCACGTGACGGTCGTCGGGCCCAACGGCGCCGGCAAGACGACGCTGATCGAGACGCTCGCCGGCGCACGGCCGTTCGCCGACAACGGCTCGGATCGACGCGACGCGACCGGACGGGCACTGAGCGGGAGCGCCGCGCCGTCAGCGGCTGGGGGCTCGCTGACGGCGGCTGATGGCGGCCCGGTCGTCACCGGCAAGCTCTCCACGGGCCACAACGTCAGCGTCGGCTTCCTCTCCCAGCACGCCGAATCCCTCAACGCCGGGAACGCCCGCACGGTGATCGAGGCGTGCGTGAAGCGCACCGGCCTGCCGCCCGGCCAGGCCCGTGCGCTGCTCGGTCGCTTCCTGTTCTCCGGCGAGGACGCCGAGAAGCCCCTGGACGGCCTCTCCGGCGGCGAGCGCCAGCGCCTGCAGCTGGCCATCCTCGTCCAGTCCGGGGCCAACGTGCTCATCCTCGACGAGCCGACGAACCACCTCGACATCGAGAGCCGTGAGGCACTGGAGGACGCGCTCTCGAGCTTCGAGGGCTCGCTCATGCTCATCTCCCACGACCGCGCGCTGCTCGACGCCGTCGGCACACGCACGATCGCCCTGGAGGAACAGCATCTGCACTCCTACGTCGGCGGCTGGCCCGAGTACCTGCGGGTGCGGGCCGAGCGCGAGGCCGCCGAGGCGGAGGCCAAGAGCGCCGCAGCGGCTCGCGGCCGGCCGACGGGGCCGAGCCCCAAGCCGGTCCCGGCGAAGCACGGCTCCGCAGCGAACGCGGCCGCGCAGTCGAAGGCCAAGGCCAAGGCCAAGCCGGTCAAGGGCACCGCCAAGCTCGAGGCCCAGATCGAGGCCGCCGAGGCGGAGCTCGCCGCCGTGGAGGCCGAGCTGGTCGCGGGCTGGAGCGCCGAGCTGGGCGACCGCTACGAGGCCGCCAAGGCCACCGTCGACCGCCTCTATGCGAAGTACGAACAGGTCGCAGGGTGAAAATGGGGTCGCTCAGCCCTCTATAGGGCATGAGCGACGTCAAAAACCCAACGTATAGCTGCATTTGTGACCTCGCTGCCCGTCAGGGTGGCTTCGTCTCCTCCGCGCAGGTCGGCTCGCGGGGCCTGGTCGAGTTGTGGGTGCGCACCGGGCGTCTGCTGCCGGCCTGGCACGGCATCTACGCGGTCGGACACAGGCCCCGCGACCCGCGGGCCCGGGCCTACGGGGCGGTGCTGGCGGCGGGTGAGGGGGCGGCGCTGAGCGCACAGAGCGCGATCACGCCGTGCCAGAGCGCAGACCACGCCGCGCCGGAGCGCAGACCACGCCGCGCCGGAGCGCCCCCGGCGTTCGCAGCGTGCCCACGACGCTGCGCTGAGTGCACCCATTTTCCGTGCTCCGGGGCATAAAATGCTTCAGATGCGGGGCTTTCGGCGCGGGTCGGCACGCCGTTTCCGTCCCCGTCGGGCCTACACTGCCCGCAGATGCCGACGACCTCCGAGCTCTCGCCGGTCCGGATCGCCCTGCTCGACGACGACAGCGGGCTGCGGACCGTGATGGAGCGACGCTTCTCCGCGCTGCGCTGGCAATGGGAGGCGCTCAGCTACGCGCCCGCTGCCGAGCAGCTCGCCTCGCTGCGGGTGCAGGTGCTGCTGCTCAACCCGGCCCTCACCGGGATGGAGTACATCGAGCAGCTCGCCGCCGAGGCGCCCGCGCTCGGCCTGCTCGTCATCGCCTCGCAGGGGACGGTGGCTGACCGGGTCCGTGCGCTGCGGGGCGGCGCCGACGACTGGATCGCCAAGCCGGTCCACCCCGAGGAGCTCGTCGCGCGCGTCCAGGCGGTCATGCGCCGGCGCCGGGCCGGGGAACGTTGCGAACAGGACGGTGACGTGGCCGCCGGGGAGCTCGTCATCCGCCCCGACCGCTTCGACGCCTACGTCGACGACGAGCCGGCCGGCCTCTCCCGCAAGGAGTTTGAGCTCCTGCGCCAGCTCGCCGCGGCCGAGGGCCGGGTGCTCGAGCGCGAGGTCGTCTACCAGCGCGTGTGGGGATACATGATGGTGCGCGGCGATCGCTCCGTCGATGTCTTCGTGCGCAAGCTGCGCACCAAGCTTGAGCGGCTCTCCCCGGAGTGGCGCTATGTCCACACCCACTTCGGCGTCGGCTACCGCTTCGCCGCCGAGCCGGTGACCGCTGCGGGCGCCGCGGGCACTGAGGCCATCGAGGGCGCCACCCCCGTCGAGAGCGCACCCTCGCCGTCGCCCCAGGCGGACGCGTCCGGCGGCGGCCGGTCCGCGCCGCCCCCGGCGCCGAGTGCAAGCCCCGGTGGGGAGAATCCCGCTGTACCCTTGGATCTGGCGCTGTCGCGCTAGGTCCCATGCCGCAGATCAACCGCACCTTCCGCAACGTCGCGATCATCCTCGTGATCGCCGCGCTCGTCGACGTCGTGCCCGGCGGCGGAGCGGCCTCGAGCACCGCGCTGGAGTTCATCTACCTCGGCTTCCTGGGCGCCTTCGCCTGGATCGCCTCGCGGCTGTACCGCGAGCACCGCAGCATGATCTACGGCCTCGGCCAGCGCCGGCGAACCGTCGCCTACGTGGCCGCGGGCGTCGTCGCGCTCACCCTCGTCGGCACCGACGTCCTCTGGAACACGGGGCCGGCGGGCAACATCGCCTGGCTCGCTCTGCTCGTCGGCGCCGGCTGGGCGCTGTTTGAGGTGTTCCGCAGTTCCCGCCGCTACTGAGCCGCGGACGTGCCGCGTCCTGCGCTCGCCCGCGTGCTCTGCCCCCTCGGGGGGCTGGTGCTCGCCCTGTCGCTGACCCTGAGCTGGAGTCACCAGGTCAACACCGCCCTGCGCGCCCGCCTGCCCGCCGCGGCGCTGAGCGGGGTCCCCGCCGACCCCTCGGCCTTCCAGGTCTACGCGATCAGCGGGGAGCTGCTGTTGCTGTTGGCCATCGGCGTCGCGGCCGCTGGCCTGTGGGGCCAGCGGCGGGGGCGGGCGGCGACGCTCGCCGGGGTCGGCCTGGCGGCCGCCTTCACCCTGCACGCCGTGGCGGTCCCGCCGACCGACGGCGTGCTCTTCGCCGCCGGTCCGGGCCGGTACCTGCCCGTCCACGCCGGCGCCGGACCGGGGCAGACCGTCGCCCTGTTCGGTCTCGGCCTCGCCGCCATGGGACTGCTGTTCGGCCTCGCCCCGGTCGGCCGGGCGGCGCCGCTGAACGCGCCAAGCGGCGCCGGCCGCGCCGGTGCCTACGCTGGAGAGCATGCCCGTCGTCTCCGCTGATCGCCGTCGCGACCTGCCCGACGAGCCGGGGGTGTATGTCTTCCGCGACGCCAAGGGCCGCGTCCTCTACGTGGGCAAGGCCAAGTCGATCCGCAAGCGGGTCTACAGCCACTTCAACAAGCCGAGCACGCGAGCGGGTCAGGACCTGCTGCCGATGATCGACAAGATCGAGGCGCTCGTCGTGCGCACGGAGTCCGAGGCCCTGCTGGTGGAGGCGAACTTCATCAAGCAGTACCAGCCGCGCTTCAACATCCGCCTGCGTGACGACAAGTCCTACCCGTTCATCGGGATCAGCCTTGACGAGGACTATCCGCGCGTGTACTTCACCCGCGAGCGCCACCGCCGCAACCGCGTCTACTTCGGCCCTTACTCCTCGGCCAAGCGCACGCGCGCGACCCTCGAGGTGCTCGGCAAAGTGTTCATGCACCGCTCCTGTGACGGCCCGACCCCGGGGCGGCGCAGCGGATCGCCGTGCCTGGACTACTACATCAAGCGCTGTGAGGCGCCCTGTGTCGGCTACGTCAGCCAGGAGCAGTACCGCGCGGGGATCGACGGGGTGATCGCCTTCCTCTCGGGCCGCTACAAGGAGATCGAGCAGAAGCTCGAGTTCGAGATGCGGATGGCCGCCGCCGAACGCCGCTATGAGGACGCGGCGCGGGAACGCAACCGGCTGCGGGCGGTGCAGTCCCTGCTGGAACGCCAGCGGGTGGTCAACGACCAGTCCGGGACCTTCGACGCGATCGCCATCGCCAGCGCGGAGGGCGAGGCCAACGCCCAGGTCTTCCAGGTGCGCGACGGCATCCTCTCGGACCGCCAGAGCTTCTACCTCGACAACGCGGCCGAGCAGAGCCCCGCCGAGGTGACCGAGGCGTTCATCCTCCAGTACTACGCGGCGGCGATGGTGATCCCGCCGCTGGTCGTCGTCGGTGCCGAGGCCGAGGAGCTCGAGCCCCTGTCCGCCGCGCTCAGCGACCGGCGCGGCAGCCGGGTCGAGGTGCGGGCGGCCGAGCGAGGAGCCAAGCGCCGGATCCTCGAGCTCGCCGAACGCAACGCCCGCCTTGCCCTGGATCAGGAGAAGCTGCGCTCCGAGCGCCGGCGTCAGCAGCGGGTCGAGGCGCTCGACGGCCTCCAGCGCGCGCTCGAGCTCGACACCGTCCCGCTGCGCATCGAATGCTACGACATCTCGACCCTGATGGGCACCAACACGGTCGCCTCGATGGTCGTCTTCGAGGGCGCCGCGCCGAAGAAGTCCGACTACCGGCGCTTCACCGTCCGCGTGGTCGGAGACGGCGAAAACGGCCCGGACGACTTCGCCAGCATGGAGGAGATCCTTGGGCGCCGCTACGCCCAGTACGAAGCTCAGCACGACCGCTCCCCCCACGACCGGGACTATGACGCGAGCTTCGCCGCGCTGCCCAACGTGATCGTCATCGACGGCGGCAAAGGACAGCTCGCTGCCGGCCTGCGAGCACTCCAGGGCTTCCGTGACCGTGGGGTGACCGTCATCTCGCTGGCCAAGCGGATCGAGGAGGTGTTCATCCCGGGCCGCCCCGCCCCGCTGCTGCTCGGCCACGAGACGCCGGAGCTCCAGCTGCTCCAGCGCCTGCGCGACGAGGCCCACCGCTTTGCCATCACCCACCACCGCCAGCGCCGGGACACCCAGCTCACCGCCTCGATCCTCGACGAGGTGCCGGGCGTCGGACCGGCCCGCAAACGGGCCCTGCTCACCCACTTCGGCTCCCCCGAGGCGGTTCTGTCGGCCAGTCAGGCCGAGCTCGAGGCGGTCGACGGGCTCGGCCCGAAGTTCGCCCGCGAGCTGCACCGGACCCTGCACAAGGCCGGGGTCTGAGTTCGGGCCGCCACGGCGGGCCGGGCCGGTCCGGGTCCCACAGACCGGGACCGGCTCAGGAGGTGAGCAGCGCCGCCGAGTCGGCGGGGACGTTGAGCTGATACTCGCCCAGCAGCGAGCGCAGCTGCGTGAGGTGGGCGGCACCGAGCGTCGCCGAGGTGGTGTCGGGGGCGAGGTCGGCCCCGCCGAGCTGGACCCCGGTGGTCGAGGTGAGCGCCGGCGCGGTGAGGCGCTCGACGCTCAGCGGGTGTCCGCCGCGGCCGGTGATGTGCAGGCGCACCACGGCCGGATTTGCGGCTTCGTTGATGACCACGGTGTGAATCGTCCCGTCCGTGGCCAACGTCGACCAGACCTTCACCTGGGTGGCGGTCGAGCTGCTCGGCAGCAGCCGGGCTCCTGCCGGGAAGGCCTGGGTGAACAGGCGCAGCCCGTAGTAGAGCGGATTGACCGTCGCGTGCCAGACTCCGTGGACGTGTGTGAAGGAGAACGGCGCGTACGCGGCTCCAGGCAGGGTGTGGATGTTCACGCCGTCGACGCCGACGCTCGCCATCTGAAACAGCGTGTCGAGCACCCACAGGGCGGAGGCGAAAGTGTTCGAGACCCCCGGCTGACCCCCGCAGGAGGCGGAGTTGAGCTCGTCGATGCGGAAGGGCAGCCCGGCGGCGTGGGAGACCGCCACGAACGGCGCGACGCTGGCGGCGAGGCCGGCCGAGGCGGCGGGCGCGAGCAGGTTGGGGATCGTCGCGGCCTGCGATCCGCGGGCCTGGGCACCGCAGCTGCGCAACGGATAGCGGTGGAAGGTGACGACCCCGAGGTGGGTGGGCGCGGCCAGCAGGCCTGAGAGCTTGGCCATCCAGTCGGTGTAGGCATCGGCCGGGCCGGCGAGCGGCACGGCGGGCAGGGCTCGGGCCCAGCGGTGAAACTCGGCGAGGAAGGCCGGCTCAGTCCAGCCGCCCCCGCGGGCGAAGCCGACCTGGCGGGTGCGCGTCCGGTACCAGGCAAAGCGCGTGTAGACGTCGGGCTCGTTACCGATCTCCAGTGCGTCGACGTACTTTCCTCCGATCCCGGCGAGCAGGGCGCGGGCCTCGACACCGGCCAGCGCGGGATTGTCGGCGGCGAGGTTGACCCCGAGGATGAGGCGTGCGTCGAGGGCTCCGGCGGCCGCGTGCACGGTGGCGAGCCAGTCGGGGGTGAGCGCGTAGGAGACCCCGGCGGGCTCGACGACGCCGGGCATCGGCCACCAGGTGTGGTCGCTGGAGTCACCGCCGATCCGCAGGACGGGGGAGCCGCCGGGGGCGAGCGCGGAGACGAGCGCGAGGAACAGCGGGTTGAGCGCGTGGGGGTCGCGGCCGAGGTAGCGGTGGATCGCGCTGTACTCGAGGGACAGACCGACAAAGCCGGGCGGGAGCGCCTGGCCGGTCGGCGTTGGGCTCACCGCGGCGCTCACGCGCAGGGGCGTCGGCGCGGCGTTGGCGGCGCTGAGCACGAGGGCGATGAGCAGCGCGGCGAGCAGGCCGGTGACGACCGCCGCGCGGCGGTGGGATCGAGCCCGGGGCACAGGGGGATTATGGTGCGGTCGCGGGAGCCAGGAGGACCGCGCTCGCCGCGGGCACGGTGAGCGTGACGCCGTGCGGTCCGTCCGCGACGGGAGTGCGCCGGGGCGCTGGAAGGGTGCCGGTCACGGTGGGGTCGGCGAAGCTGCGCCCGCCAAGGCTCACCCCGCTGGTGGCATCGAGCCCGGGGGCGCGGAGCGTCTCGGCGCCCAGCGGGGTGGAGCGCAGCCCGGTGAGGGTCACCCGGGCCGGGCGAGTCGGGTCGGCGTTGACGATCGTCGTGCGGACGGTGCCGTCCGGGGCGCGGGTGGCGAACGCCTGCACGTCGCCGCCGGCCAGCGAGTTCGTCACGGCGACGGCCCGGCTGCCCGGCGGGAAGGCCGCGGCGAACAGCCGCAGGCCGTAGTAGAGGGGTGAGATCTGCGCCCTCCAGCGCCCATGGCGCTCCGCGAAGGCGAAGGGCGCGTACAGCGCCCCCGGAAGCGTGTGGATGTTGACGCCGTCGACGCCGGCGGTCGCGAGGTCGAAGAGGACCTCGACGGCCCACAGCGCGGAGGCGAAGGTGTTCGAGACGCCGGGCGCGCCCTCGCAGGAGGCGCTGTTGAGCTCATCGACACGCAGGGCGAGCCCCTCGGCGTGCAGAGCCCGGGCCTGGGGCGCGAGCGCGGCGGCGAGGCCGCTGGTCGCATGGGCGGAGAGCAGGTTGGCCACCGTCGGGTAGGTGGGGGAGCTGGGGCTGGTACCGCAGTTGGTGAGCGCGTAGCGGTGGACGGTGATGAGGCCGACCCGGGGCAGGCGCGGGGCGAGACCCACCAGCGCGGGGAGCCAACGGAGCGTGGCCAGGGCCCCGGCGGCGACGGGCAGCCCGGGCAGCAGCCCGATCCAGCGGCGGAGCTCGTGACGGTAGGTGCTGAACGGGTAGGGGCCGCTGCGGCGGGTGACGGTCGTCCCGGCGGGGGTCGTGTACCACGGAAAGCGCCGGTAGAGGTCCGGTTCATTGCCGATCTCCAGGGCCGCGATGTGGGCGCGGCCGATCCCCGCCACGAGGCTCGCCGCCTCCACGGCGGCGAGCCGCGGGTCGTCGGCGGCAAGGTTGACGCCGAGGATGAGCCGGGCGTGCAGGTCGCGGGCGGCGGCCGCCACCGTGGCGAGCCAGTCGGGGCTGAGCGCGTAGGTGACCCCCAGTGGGGGCAGCCCGCCGGGCAGGGGCCACCAGCTGTCGTCGCTGGAGTTGCCGCCGATGCGGATGATCGGCGAGCGGCCCTGGCCGAGCCCGCGGATGAGCTGAAGCAGCAGTGGATCGGGTGCGCGGGGGTCGCGGCCGAGGTAGGCGTGGATCGCCCCGAACTCGAAGGAGAAGCCCAAGAAGCCGGGGGGGAGGCGCGCGCCCGTCGCCGTGGCGCGCACGCGGACGCGCACCACCTGGGGGGTGGGGGGCGAGGCCGTCGTGTCGCTGCCTCCGCCGGTGCTCGTGGGCGTGTCGCTCGTCGTGCTCGTCGTCGTGCTCGTCGTCGTGTCGGTGGTCGTCCCCGGCAGCCCCGGGGGCAGCACGGGGTCGGGTGATGCCGCGGCGGCGCGGTGACCGCCAAGTCCGAGCAGGCCGAGCAGGCCGAGCGCCGCAGCCAGCCCGGCGCCGGCCGCGAGGCGGCGTCGGAGGTGTCGGCGGAACCGCATGGCCGCCAAGAATGCCCGACGGGGCTGACGCGTGTCCGCGCGGTCCGTCAAGCTATTCACGGACATGGAACCGACCGGGCTGGCGCTGAAGGACCTCGTGATCATCACCGGCTTCTCGGGAGCCGGGAAGTCGACCGCGATGGCCGCCTTCGAGGACGAGGGGTATTTCTGCGTCGACAACCTGCCGCCGGAGATGGTCTCCTCGCTCGTCGACCTGTTCATGCACTCGGGGTCGAAGATCGAGCGCGCGGCGGTCGTCTCGGACCCCCGGGCCGGCTCGTACTTTGAGGGCATGGCCACGATGCTCGACGGCCTGCGCACCGACGGCGTGCCCTGCCGGGTGCTCTTCCTCGAGGCGACCGACGAGGCGCTGCAGACGCGCTACAAGGAGACCCGGCGCCGGCACCCGCTCGCCCCGCGCGGCGCCGTGGCCGAGGGCATCGCCCGCGAGCGCGCCCTGCTCGCCCCGATGCGCGATCGCGCCGACGTGGTGCTCGACTCCAGCGGTCTCACCGCCGCCCAGTTGCGCCGCCGCCTGTCCGAGGAGTTGTTTCCCAGCCCGACCCCCGGGGGCCTGTCGATCACCTTTGAGAGCTTCGGCTTCAAGTACGGGCCGATCCGTGACACCGACCTGATGTTCGACGTCCGCTTTCTGCCCAACCCGCACTATGACCCGGCGCTGCGGCCGCTCACCGGCCTCGACGCCCGCGTCGTCGCCGCCGCCAACGAGGGCGGAGCGCTGGATGAGTTCTACGCCAAGCTCGACCCGCTGCTCGACTATCTGCTGCCCCAGTACTTGGCCGAGGGCAAGTCCCATCTGCTCGTGGGGATCGGGTGCACCGGCGGTCGCCACCGCTCCGTGGCCATCGTCGAGCGGCTGGCCGCGCGCTACCGCGACTGGGCCAACGGCGACTATCTCGTCGAGATCCTGCACCGTGACATCGACAAGCCCCACTAGTCGGGCGACCGGAGGACGACGGTGATCGACCACATCGGCTTCGAGGTGAGCGACCTCGCCCGTTCGGCGGCCTTCTATGACCCGGTCTTCTTCGCCCTCGGCGGGCGGCGAATGATCGAGGCCGAGACCGCCGTCGCCTATGGGATCAACGCCCCGGTCCTGTGGATCGTCGTGCGCGGCCGCCCGCCCGCACCCGGATACGGCCATGTCGCCCTGAGCGCGGCGGGCCGCGCCGGCGTCGACGCCGCCTACCGAGCCGGGCTCGCGCACGGGGGCCGCGACGACGGGCCGCCCGGGCTGCGGCCCCAGTACGGCAGCCGGTACTACTGCGCGTACCTGCTCGACCCGGACGGGCTGCGGGTCGAGGTCGTGTCACGCCGGTAACGGCTACTGTTCACAGGGCCGGCCCTCGCCGGTATTTCTGTGTTCTGGGCGCGACATCTCTTCCATGGGTCGCCGACAGCGGAGGCGTGAATGGCAGTCAAGGTAGGCATCAACGGTTTCGGACGGATCGGGCGCAACGTGTTCCGGGCGGCATACGAGAAGGGCGCCGACATCGAGATCGTCGGGCTCAACGACCTCGTCGACCCCCAGACCGTCGCGCACCTGCTCAAGTACGACTCGACCTACGGTCGCTTCAACGGGACGGTAGAGGCGGCGGACGGCGCCATCATCGTCAACGGCACGGAGATCAAGCTCTTCTCCGAGCGCGACCCCGCCGCGCTGCCCTGGGGTGAGGTCGGCGCCGAGGTCGTGATCGAGTCGACCGGCCTGTTCACCAACGCCGAGAAGGCCCGCGCTCACCTCGGTGACACCGTCAAGAAGGTCGTCATCTCCGCGCCCGCGAGCAACGAGGACGTCACCGTCGTGCTCGGGGTCAACTTCGACGAGGCCTACGACGCCGACGCCCACACGGTCATCTCCAACGCCTCCTGCACGACCAACTGCCTGGGTCCGATCGCCAAGGTCGCCCACGACACCGTCGGCATCAAGCACGGCCTGATGACGACGATCCACGCCTACACCTCCGACCAGCGCCTCCAGGACGCCCCCCACAGCGACCTGCGCCGGGCGCGGGCCGCGGCGGAGAACCTGATCCCCGCCTCCACCGGCGCGGCCAAGGCCATCGGCCTGGTCATCCCCGAGCTCAACGGCAAGCTCAACGGCTTCGCCGTCCGTGCCCCGGTCCCCACGGGATCGGTCGTCGACCTCACCTTCGAGGCCGACCGGCCCACGACGATCGAGGAGATCAACGGTGCGCTGAAGGCCGCGGCCGAGTCGGGCCCGCTCGCCGGCTATCTCGAGTACACGACCGACCCGATCGTCTCCTCCGACATCGTCCAGAACCCGGCCTCGTCGATCGTCGACGCGTCGCTCACCGCGGTGATGGACGGCACGATGGTGAAGATCGTCTCCTGGTACGACAACGAGTGGGGCTACTCCAACCGCGTCGTCGATCTCGTCCAGAAGCTCTTCTAGGCTCCGCGACCGCGCCCGAGACGTGAAGACGCTGGCTGATCTCCCTGACCTGCGCGCCCGGCGCGTGCTCGTCCGGGTGGATTTCAACGTGCCGCTCGACGCCGAGCGGCACATCACCGACGACACCCGCATCCGGGCGGCGCTCCCGACCCTGCGGGCGCTGCGCGAGCAGGGGGCACGGCTGTTGCTCGTGTCCCACCTGGGACGGCCCCGGGACCGTGAGCCGGAGTTCTCGCTCGCGCCCGTGGCAGCCCGCCTCGGTGAGCTGCTCGGCTGCCCGGTGAGGCTCGCCCCGGGGTGCGTGGGCGATGCCGTCACCGAGGCGGTGGCCCAGCTGGGTGACGGCGACGTCCTGCTGCTGGAGAACATCCGCTTCGAGCCGGGGGAGACCCGCAATGACGCGGCGCTCGCCGACGCCCTCGCCGGCCTGGCCGACGCGTACGTCAACGACGCCTTCGGCGCCGCGCACCGCGCGCACGCCTCGACCCACGGTGTGGCCACCCGCCTGGCCCACACCGCGGCCGGCCTGCTGCTCGAGCGCGAGGTGACCACACTGAGGACCCTGCTGGAGGCGCCGGCGCGTCCGCTCGTCGCCGTCATCGGCGGCGCGAAGGTGAGCGACAAGATCCAGGTCATCGACCGTTTCCGCCAGGTCGCCGACACGATCCTCATCGGCGGGGCGATGGCCTTCCCGTTCCTGCGGGCCCAGGGCCACGCCGTGGGCGCGTCGCTGTGTGGCGAGGACGACACCGAGCTGGCCCGCCGGACGCTGGCCAGCTGGGAGGGCTCGCGGGCCGAGCTGAAGCTGCCGGTCGACCTGGTGCTCGGGGACCACTTCGGCGCCGACGCCGCACCGGTGGCCATCGACGGCGTCGATGTGCCAGAGGGCATGATGGGCCTTGATGTCGGGCCGCGCACGGTGAGCGAGTACGCGGCGACGATCGCCGCCGCGGGGACCGTGTTCTGGAACGGGCCGATGGGCGCCTTCGAGCTCGCGCCGTTCGCCGCGGGCACCCGCGGCGTTGCCCAGGCGGTGGCCGACGCCGCCGGGGTGACCGTCGTCGGCGGCGGGGACTCGGCCGCGGCGATCCAGCTCTTCGGGCTCGCCGACGCCGTCACCCATCTGTCAACCGGCGGCGGTGCCGCCCTGGAACTCATCGAGGGCAAGGCCCTGCCCGGTGTGGAGGTGCTCGCATGAGCGCACGGACCCCGCTGATCGCCGGGAACTGGAAGATGCACAAGACGGTGGCTGAGGCCGAGGAGTTCATCTCCGCTCTGCTGCCGCGGATCTACGCCGCCGAAGGCGTCGACGTGGCCATCTGCCCGCCGTTCACGGCGCTGACGGCGATGGTTGACTCGACCCGCGGCTCGCGCGTCCAGGTCTTCGCCCAGAACGCCCACCACGCCGCGTCGGGCGCGTTCACCGGCGAGGTGTCCCTGGGGATGCTCGATGAGCTCGACGTTCACGGGGTCATCCTCGGTCACTCCGAGCGGCGCGAGCTCTTCGGGGAGACGGACAGGGCGCTCGCGCTGAAGGTGCCCGCGACCCTGGCCGCCGGGCTCGTTCCCGTCCTCTGCGTCGGCGAAACCGAGACCGAGCGGGACAACGCCGAAACCGAGCGCAAGCTGCGCCACCAGGTCCAGGAGGGTCTCGCAAAGCTCGACACCGACCAGCTCGGCCGGGTCGTCATCGCCTACGAGCCGATCTGGGCCATCGGGACGGGCAAGGTGGCGAGCACCGAACAGGCCCAGGAGGCCTGCAGCTTCATCCGTGCGCTGGTGGGTGACCGCTCCGGCGACGCTGCCGCGCAGGTGCGGGTGCTCTACGGCGGGTCGGTGAAGCCCGACAACGCCGCCGAGCTGCTCTCCCAGCCGGACATCGACGGCGCGCTCGTCGGCGGGGCCTCGCTGGAGGCCGAGTCCTTCGCGGCGATCATCGCCGCCGCCTGAGACCATGTCCGGGTTCCCCGCCGCCGTCCTCGTTGTCCTCGATGGATGGGGCATGGCCGAGGCCGGGCCGGGGAACGCCATCTCGCTCGCCCGCACCCCGACCTTCGACGCGCTGTGGGCGCGGTATCCACACACGACGCTCACCGCCTGCGGGCGGGCCGTGGGTCTGCCCGAGGGCCAGATGGGCAACTCCGAGGTCGGTCACATGAACCTGGGCGCGGGCGCGATCGTGATGCAGGACCTCACGCGCATCGACGTGGCCGTCGAGGCCGGGGAGTTGTCCGAGAACGCCGTGCTGAGGGCGGCCTATGAGGCCGCCGCCGGAGGGGGGCGGCGACTCCACCTCATCGGCCTTGTCTCCGACGGCGGCGTGCACTCCTCCGACGGCCACCTGCGCGCGCTCGTCGCCATGGCCGCGCAGCTCGGGGTCGACGACCTCGTCCTGCACGCCTTCACCGACGGTCGCGACACCCTCCCGCACTCTGGCGCCGGGTTTCTCGAGCAGGTCGAGGAGTGGATGGCCCACGCCGGTGTCGGCCGGGTCGGTTCGGTGATCGGCCGCTACTTCGCCATGGACCGCGACCGGCGCTGGGATCGCGTCGAGCGGGCCTGGCGGCTGCTCGTGCACGGGGAGGGCGCGCGGCGGGCCGACACCGGCGCGGCCGCCGTGCGGGCCGCGTACGACGCGGGGGAGACGGACGAGTTCATCGCCGCGACGGTCGTGGGGGAGAGCGACGCGGTCATCCAGCCGGGTGACCCGGTCATCGCCTTCAACTTCCGGCCCGACCGGATGCGCGAGATCACCCAGGCCCTGGCCGACCCGGAGTTCGACGGGTTCGCTCGCGGCGACGCTCCGGTCGTGGCGTCGTACACGACGATGACCCAATACGCGGAGGAGTGGACCTACCCGGTGGCTTTCCCGCCGCGGCGGCCCGAGGTGACGCTGACCTCGGTGATCGCCGACCACGGCCGCCGCCAGCTGCATGTGGCCGAGACGGAGAAGTACCCCCACGTCACGTACTTCTTCGGCGGCGGGGCCGAGACGCCCGCCGCGGGCGAGCGGCGTGAGGTGGTGCCCTCCCCGCGGGACGTCGCCACCTATGACCTCAAGCCGGAGATGAGCGCGGTGCCGGCCGCCGACGCCTTCATCGCCGCCTGGCAGGAGGACTCTCCGAGCTTTGGGATCATCAACTTCGCCAACACCGACATGGTCGGCCACACCGGCGTGATCCCCGCCGCGGTGCGGGCCGCCGAGGTCGTCGACGCCCAGCTTGCCCGGATCGTCGAAACCGTGCAGGCGAACGGCGGCGTGCTGTTCATCACCGCCGACCACGGCAACTCCGACCACATGCTCGAGCCCGACGGCAGTCCCAACACCGCCCACAGCCTCAACCCGGTTCCCGTGATCGTCACCGCGGAGGGGATCGCGCTGCGCGAGGGGGGCGTGCTCGCCGACGTGGCGCCGACCCTGCTGGCCCTGCTGAACATCGCCCAGCCCGAGGCGATGACCGGGCGCTCACTGCTCGCATGAGCGTCGCGCCGGGCACCCCCGGCGCTCCCCGCCCGCCCGAGGTGGCGGTCGGCTTGGCGGTCAGCGTTCACCGCGGGCGTCGTCAGGTGTGGGGCGCGCGGCTGCGTGCCGCCCGGCAGGA
>DASSZV010000101.1:0-42293 GCA_035702765.1 Solirubrobacteraceae bacterium | reverse complement strand
GCGCCTGTCCCTCGACCTGCGCAACGTCGCCACGGTGAGCGTCGACACGACGGCGGCGCGCATGCACCGGGGCACCATCACGGTCATCAGTGACGGCCCCGCCCGGCTCACCCTGCGGCGGCTCCCGAGCCGCACGACCCTGCGCGTGCGGGGCAGCCGCTCCGTGCGCCGCACCGGTGCGCGCGGCGGTGCCCTGCGGGTCGTTCTGCCCGCGGGCACGAGCGTCCTCACCCTCGGCCACCGCTGACCGCTGACGCCCGGGCGGCGTGCTCAGCCCGGGCGGCGTGGTCAGCCCGGGCGGCGTGGCGGCCCAGCGGCCCTGGGGTCGGCGTCGGCGCCTCCCGGGAGGCGCTCGCACACCTTCCCAGATGGGGCACTCACCGGACGTGGGCAGAGTGCACATCTGCGGCTTGCCCAGCAGGGCAGATTGCCCATGCCCCAGACAGAGCCCATTCTGGGAGGTGAGTCAGCCCGGCGGTGCGCGCACCCGCGTCTGGGCGCCCGCACCGCACCTCGCGCCGGCCGTGGCAAGATCGCGGTACCCATGCGATGCCTCCCTGCCCACGCCCGCTCACACCCATGAACCACGGGGTCACACTCGACATCGATGGGGGGATCGCCACCCTCCTGCTCACGGCCTCCGCGCGCCGGAACGCGCTCACCGTGGCGATGGCCCAGGCGATGATCGACGCCTGTGAGATGATCGATGCGAACCCCGCCGTGGGCGCCGTCATCGTCCACGGCGAGGGCTACTTCTGCGCCGGAGCCGACCGCGAGCTGCTCCAGGCCGCCGGCTCTGACCCCGCGGATCCCAGGCATTTCGACACCCTCGGGCTGATCTATGAGTCCTTCGCGCGCGTCGGGCGGCTGGCACCGCCGACGATCGCCGCGGTGGTCGGCGGCGCAGTCGGCGCGGGGCTCAACCTCGCCCTCGCCACCTCGCTGCGCGTCGTCGCCCAGGACGCCACGCTGCTCTCGGGCTTCTTGCCCATCGGGCTGCATCCCGGCGGCGGCCACACCGCGCTGCTCATGCGCGCCGCGGGACAGGAGACCGCCCACGCCCTGGCTCTCTTCGGGGAGCGTCTCTCCGGTGTGGAGGCAGCCCGGCGTGGGCTCGCCTGGGCGGCTGTCCCCGCTGCCGAGGTCCTGCCCACCGCACGGCGCCTGGCCGCCGTCCCCGCCGCGGACCCCGCGCTGGCCCGGCGCACCGCCGCGAGCCTCCGGGCGACGAGCGGACCGCCGGCCCTGCCCGCATCCGCCGCCCTGGAACTGGAGCGCGCCGCCCAGATGTGGTCGCTGCGCCGCCGCGAGCTCAGCTGAGCGACAGCGCCGTCGCCTCGGTGAGGGCGACCAGGTCGGCCGGGTCCAGCTCGAGCTCCAGGCCACGCCGGCCCGCGCTGACGAACACCGTCGGGTGCCCGAGCACGGCGACCTCGATCAGCGTCACCAGCCGCCGGCGCTGCCCCAGCGGACTGATCCCGCCGCGCACGTAGCCCGTGGCCGCCTCGGCTCGCGCGCGCGGGGCCATCTCCGCATGCTTGCCCAGAGCACGCAGGCGCAGCTGGGCCTCCACGGGGATGATGGCGACGCACAGCGCGCCGGCCCGGAGGACGACGAGGGTCTTCAGCACACGGGCGGGGTCGACCCCGAGCTTGTCGGCCGCCTCGAGTCCGAAGGCCCCGACCCCGGGATCGTGGGTGTACTCATGCAGGGTGAAGGCGATGCCGGCCGCGCGCGCGGCTCGGGTCGCCGGGGTCTCCTGCGCCCCCACCGCTCAGATGCGCAGCTCGCGCGGCCCGGCGGCCAGCGCCTGAACGGTCGAGCCGCGCACCTCCCCCAGCAGCATCCAGGCGACGGCGTCCGCGGCCAGCCCGTCAAAGGACCGCCGACGCGCGAGCATGGCGTGTCGGCCGCCCGCCACGGTGACGTAGCTCACCGGCGTCTCCCGACCCAGCACCGCGGCCAGCCGACGTGAGCGCTCCGGCAGAGCGACGCGGTCCTCATCGCCGTGGATGATGAGGACCAGGGTGTCGGCCACCCCGGCGGCGATGTCGTCCGGGTAGACCCAGGGCGCGAGGGCCACGACGCCCGCCACCTGTGCCTGGCCGGCGCTGAGCAGGGCCGCGCGCCCTCCCAGGGAGTGCCCGACCAGGCCGACGGGCAGGTCTCCGCCGAACCGTGTCGCGACCTCCGCGAGCGCCCAGTCGACATCGTCGACCGGCGTGTGGGTGCTGTCCCAACCACGTCGGGAGTTGAGCAGACGCAGGACGGCGAGACGCGGCTTGGTCACCGCGGCGATCCGGGCGGCGACCGGGATCATGCGCAGCACCGAGAGCTGCGCCGGGCTCACCTCCATGGGACGGCCGCGGTTGCCGCCGCCGTGGAGGACCAGGACGACGCCCTCGGGCTCAGCCGGGATGTGGGAGTCGATGAGTCGGGCGCGTCCGGTGCGATGACCGGCGTCGACCGGCGCGGTTGATTGCGTCACGTCGTCCACGTATCCCCGGCCTCCAACGCTACAACGGCGGACACGGTGGACGACGTCAGGCGGCGAACCTCGCCACTCTGGTGCTCATGATCGTCATCGTCGCCGATATGAGCTTCACGCCGTGACCGGTCGGGGCGACCCCGAGGCCGTCCGGGCCCTCGTCCGCGGGATCCCCGAGGGCTTCGTCGTCGCCTACGGTGACCTCACCCCGGGAGCACCGCGGCTCGCCGGGCAGATCCTCGCCCGCACGCCGCCCGGTGCCCTGCCCTGGTGGCGGGTCGTACGCGCTGACGGCCGTCTCGCCAAGGGCGCCGAGCAGGCCCGCCGCCTCGCCGCCGAGGGTGTTCCTCTGCGGAACGGACGGGTCGATATGGCGGCGGCGCGACTCCCCCGGGAAGCGCTGCGGGCCCTCGCCGCGCCGACCCACATCGCGCCGGCGGTCAGGCCTCCGGGTCCGGGCCCAGCGGCTCACCCAGGCGGCGCGAGCGGCCCCACGGATCCTCGCTGATCATCACCAGGGCTGCCACCGTGGGGGTGAAGCCGTCCGAGGGATGACGGGGCCGCGCGGGCAGGTCCGGAGTGACCGCGGGAGCGACGGCGGGAGCGACGGCGGACAGGACGCGGAGCCGGGGCGGACTGAGCGGAGGCGGAGCACCGGCTCCCTGGGCGGCGGTGAGCGTCTGGGACGTCACCGGCTCCGCGGCGGGGGGGTGCGGCGGCGTTCCGAAGAGGTGCGACACGGCTTCCAGGATGGCACTTCCGGCCGTGCATGCGCGCCGTGCGAATCCACCGCCGCGAGCGTGGTCCACCCGCGTGCTGCCACTCCGGCTGAACCGGACCCCGGGGCCGGGCACGGCGCACGGGCGTCTGGGACACTCCCGCGGTGATCTCGGCCCCACCCCGCCGGCGCACCGCCGCCATCCTGCTCGGCATCTGGATCGTCCTGGCCCTCCTGGGCTGGGGGATCGGAGCGACGATCGTCGCCGCCGGGTCTCGCTTTGACGGCGGTGTCGTCAACGCCCTGCGGGCGACCCCGCACACGACCGTCCTGTCCCTCGCCCGGGACGCCACGTTCCTCGGCTCGCCGCTGTGGCTCAACATCGTGTTCTTCGTCGTCATCGCGCTGCTGCTCGCGCTCCGGCGGTTCCGCAGCGCGCTCTTCCTCGTCCTCGCCAGCCCCGTGACGGTGGCCCTGCACGCGGTGATCGTGCGACTGGTGGACCGGGCGCGGCCCCTGGGACCACACCTCACCCCAGCCAGCGGCGCCTCGTTCCCCTCCGGGCACAGCATGGACTCCACCGGCCTCTACGTCGGCCTCGTCCTGATCCTGCTCGGGGTTCTTCGCCCCGCCCCCGTCGGCCCGCCCACAGCGGGCCGGCCGCGTTCCCCGCTGGGTCGCGGCCTCCTCGCGCTCGTGCTCGTCCTGCTCCTGGCCATCGGGGTCTCGCGGGTCGTGCTCGGGGTGCACTATCCCTCCGACGTGCTCATCGGGTGGCTCATCTCGGGGACATGGCTCGCCTCGCTCACCCACTTCGCCGGCGGGCTGACAGACTCAGCGCCCGTCCGACCAGTCTCGACCCCGGGAGATCCCACATGACGCGCAGCGACTTCGACCCCGAGGACATCGGACACGGGAGCTTCTACTTCCTGCTCACGTCGGTGATCGTGCCGCGGCCCATCGCCTGGGTCTCGAGCCGCTCGGCCGAGGGCGTCGACAACCTCGCGCCGCACTCGTTCTTCTCCGTCTCCTCGGTCTCGCCGCCGATCGTCCAGTTCACCTCGGTCGGTCGCAAGGACTCTCAGCGCAACATCGAGGCGACCGGGGAGTTCGTCGTCTGCTTCACCCCCGCGCGGCTGTTCGAGCAGATCAACGCGACGGGCACGAACTTCCCCGCCGGTGTCTCGGAGTTCGACGCCGTGGGCCTGACGCGGGAGCCGAGCCGCCACGTCGCCCCGCCGCGGGTCGCCGACTCGCCGGTGGCGCTGGAGTGCCGCCTGCACTCGATGGTCTCCTTCGGCGCGAGCACGGTCGTCATGGGCCGGGTCGTCCACGCCGCGGTCTCCGAGGCGGTGCTGCGCAACGGCCGTCCCGCCATCGACCTGCTGAACCCGATCTCACGACTGGGGGCCAACGAGTGGGGCGAGCTCGGGGAGATCCGTGAGATCACCCGGATCGGTTACGAGCAGTGGCCCGGCCACTATGGCCACGGTGCGGGCGACGCGGCCGACAGCGCGAGCGACGGCGACAGCGGCGCGGACTGAGCGCCGCCATGTCGGCCGGCGCGAGCTTCGAGGGGCGGACCGCCTGGGCGCGCAATGCCGCAGCCCCGGTCCGCAGCTTCCTGGCCACCGAGACCGGCGGAGCGATGGTCGTCGTCGGGGCGGTGCTCGCGGCGCTCGTCTGGGCGAACGTCGCCCCGCACAGCTACGGGAGCCTGTGGAGCACGCGTCTGAGCATCCGTGTGGGCGGCCATGGCGTGTCCGCGACGCTGCGCAACTGGATCGACCAGGGGCTGATGACGCTGTTCTTCCTCGTCGTCGGCCTGGAGGCCAAGCGCCAGCTCGACTTGGGCGAGCTGCGCGATCGCCAGCGCATCGCCGTCCCGGCGCTGGCCGCGCTGTGCGGGGCGCTCGTGCCGAGCGTCATCTACCTGGCCTGGAACGCCGGCGGCCCCGGAGCCCACGGCTGGGGGGCGGCGATCTCCACCGACACGGCGCTGGCCCTATCCATCGTTGGCCTGCTCGCGCCGCGTTCGGCCACCCGCATCCGCGTCTTTCTGCTCTCCTTCGCGGTCGTCGACGACCTGCTGTCGCTCGCGGTCATTGCGGCCGTCTACACCTCGAGGGTGTCCGTGTTCGCGCTCGTCGTTGCGGTCGTGCTGTTCCTCGGGTTCCTGGCCCTGCGCTGGCTGCCGGTCCGCCGCGGGCCCCCGGCGGTGATGCTCGGCCTCGGGGTCTGGCTGGCCATGTTCAAGTCCGGAGTCGACCCGGTCATCTCGGGGCTCGCCATAGGCCTGGCCACCTCGGCCTCCCCCCCGTCCCGGGAACAGCTCTCTGAGGTCCTGGCGCTGACCCGTTCCTTCCGGGAGCAGCCGACCCCGGAGCTCGCCCGGGCCGCCCGGCGCCGGCTCGTCTCCTCGATCTCGGCCAACGACCGGGTCCAGTACGAGCTGCACCCATGGACCTCCTACGTGATCGTGCCCCTGTTCGCGCTGGCCAACGCGGGCGTCCACTTCAGCTCGGCGCTGTTCTCGGCCGCCGCGGCTTCACCGGTCACCTGGGGCATCCTCAGCGGCTACGTGGTCGGCAAGCCGGTGGGGGTGATGGTCGGCAGTTGGATCGCCACTCGCCCGGCCCTGCGCGGCCCCCGCGCGCCGATCTCCCCGCCGGTTCTGCTCGCCGGGGGTGCCACCGTGGGGGTCGGCTTCACCGTCTCCCTGCTCATCGCCGGCCTCGCCTTCACCGGCGAGCCGCTGGCCGAGGCCAAACTCGGCACCCTCGCCACGCTGCTCGTCGCTCCCGCACTCGGCTGGCTGGTCATCCGGGGCATCAGCCACCTCCCGGCGGACCTGCGCGCGCGACAGGTCGCCCGGACCGCCGAGGACATCCTCGACCTGGCCGCCGAGGTCGACCCCGCCCGCGACCACATCCGCGGGGACGCCGCCGCACCCGTCACGCTCGTCGAGTACGGGGACTTCGAGTGCACCTACTGCGGCCAGGCCGAACGGTCGATCCGCGAGCTGCTCGCCGCCGACGGCGCCGACGTACGCTACGTCTGGCGCCACCTCCCGCTCAACGACGTCCATCCCGACGCCCAGCTCGCCGCCGAGGCCGCCGAGGCCGCCGGCACCCAGGGCCGCTTCTGGGCGATGCATGACACCCTGCTGGCGCACCAGGGGGCTCTGAGCCTGCAGGATCTCGCCGACTACGGTGCCCAGCTCGGCCTGAACGTCGATCAGATGCTGGAGGAGATCCGTCGCCGCAGCCACGTCGCCCACATCGAGGAGGACGTTGCCAGCGCCGATGAGAGCGGGGTCTCGGGGACGCCGACCTTCTTCATCAACGGACGGCGCCACTACGGGGTCTATGACCTGGCCACGCTCACCGACGCGGTCCGCGCCGCCAAGCAGCGCGCCCTGCAGAGGGAGGCCGGCCGCATCCCCGCGCCGGCTGGAGGCCCGGCCTCATAGGCCGGGCACTAGGCTCCCCCCCATGTCCCGGACTCCCCAGGAGCTCGCCGCCGCGCTGCTCGAGGCCCAGGTGCAAGCGCTCCAGGCCGAGCTGGGCCCGGACGCCTTCGGCGCACTGGTCGAGACCGAGGTCGACCATCTGCTCGCCGCCGCGGCACAACTGCGTCTGGCTGAGGTGGTGAGCGTCGAGCAGATCCAGGCCGTGGCGGTGAAGTACGCGGCCTTCATGGTCCTGCCCGGATCGATCCCCGAGATCGCCTCGGAGATCGCCGAGCGCATCTACGACCACCCCGCCCAGGCGGCCAACCGGCTCGCTGACGTGATCCCGCTGCGACACGTCGAGGAACTCACCCAGAAGCTGCTCGAGCTCCCCCTCGCCCGCGAGCGGCTCTTCGCCAGCCCGATGGTCACCGAGCTGCTCGCCGAATGGCTGGCCCGGATGGCCGTCTCGATCGCCGGAGACGTCGGTGAGGTGTCCGGGCGCATCCCGGGGGTCGCCTCGCTGCTCGGCCTCGGCGGCCAGCTGGTCCAGCGCGCCGCGCCGGAGGCTCCCGTCGCCCTGCAGGCCCGCCTGCGCGAGCTCACCGAGGCGACGACCCGGGCGCTCCTGCGTCGCGCTCGGGCGGCCGCCGACGCTCCCGAGGAGCCGTGGGTGGCCGAGGCGGTCGTCGAGCTGTGGCGGGAGCAGAGCGCCAAGCCGATCGGGGCGTTCCGTGAGCTGTTCACCCAGGAGGACCTCGAGGAGCTGCTGGTGCTGCTCTACGACCTCTGGCTGTCGCTGCGGACGACGCCGTACCTGCGGGCGCTGATCGAGGAGGGCGTCGACTTGTTCTTCGCCAAGTACGCGGAGGCGACGCTCGCTGAGCTGCTGGAGGAGTTCGGCGTCAGCCGCGCCGACCTCCTCGAGGAGGTGTACCGCTTTGCCCCGCCGATTCTCGCCCGCCTGCGGGAGACGGGGATGCTCGCGGCGTTCCTGCGCCGTCGCCTGGCGCCGTTCTACGCCGCCCCCGAGACGCTCGCGCTTCTGGCCGAGCGCGACCGCGGTGCTCAGGCGGGAGCGCCGACGTCGACCGCGCCGCGGAAGACGAGCCCGAGGTGACGGCCGCCGGGCAGCAACGCGGTGAGCTCCTGGGGGCCGTCGACCCCGACCTCGACCAGAGCCAGGCGGGCGCGGCCGCGGAAGCGTGAGACGAAGGCGCGGACGGTGCCCTCGGGCCAGGGCTGGGCACAGGAGCCCGCGCCGCGGAAGGGGACCCACGGCCCGAGACAGCGGACCTCGGCCCGCAGCTGCCAGCCCGCGCCGGCGGCGTTGAGGTGGGCGTCCCGGGTGGGCGCCCCCTGGAACTCCGCCGCGATCTTGGGCAGCGCCCAGTTGGCCCGTCCCCCGTGGACGGACGGGAGCGAGTCCACCGCGATGAACGGGACGTGGCCGTGAATACCCCGCAAGCCGGGCACACGGACACCGCGCGGACTGGCGAGGATCTCGCGGTAGGGGCCGACCGCCCCGTCGAGGTAGGAGATGAACGCCGCGCCCCCGGCCGCCAGCGAGGGGATCAACCCGGCGTCGAGACCGCGGGCGCTCGCCGCCGTCGCCCGGAAGCCCCAGGCGGTCATCTCGATGTTCGAGTGCCAGGGGGCCGGAGGCGTCTCGGCGGGCAGCTCGGCCACCAGGGATGCGCTCAGCGAGCCGGCGAGGATCCCCGGCACCTCCAGGAGCTGGTCACGGTCGAGGATCATGTGGGCCTCCGCAGCGATGGTCGGTCAGATGGGGGGCGGCGCGGATGACGAGCGTCGCCATGTCGTCGTCATGGCGCTCGTTGTAGCTGGCGGCGACGGTGATCGGGTCGCAGGCGAGCTCCTGAATGCTCGCGCCCGCCCGGACCATCGTCGAGAGCAGGTTCATCAGCCGCTGCTCACCCAGCATCGCGCCGTTGCGCCGGGACTCGGTGACCCCGTCGGTGTAGAGAAACAGCGAGTCCCCGGGCTCGAGGCGCAGCTCTTCGCGAGGAAAGTCCGCCGCCGAGATACCGAGGATCGGGCCGGGGCGGCCGACCTCCTCGACCCCGCCGTCCGCCCGCACGAGGATCGGCAGCGGGTGTCCGGCGACGGCGAAGGCCACCTGCGCGGTGTCCTCACACACGCACAGCGACAGCGCGATCGCACTGATGAGATCGAGAGATTCACGCCGGTCCGCGGCCATCGCGCGCTCGAGCGCGCTGAGCACCGACACCGGGTCTGAATCGTGGCGCGCGGCCTCCCGCGCGGTGTGGCGGGCCAGGCTCGTGCGGGCCGCCGCGGCGGCACCCCGGCCACAGACGTCCCCGATGATCGCCGTCCAGCCCCGGGCGCCGGGGAAGACGTCATAGAAGTCCCCGCCCACCATCATCTGCTCGGCGCCGGCGCGGTACTCGGCGGCCACCTCGAGTCCGGGCAGGCTGGGCAACGTCGCCGGGAGCAGACTGGACTGCAGCTCCAGGGCGATTCCGCGCTGGCGCTCGAACAGCCGCGCGCGCTCCATCGTCTGGGCACAGCGTTCGGCGGCAGTGGCCAAGCGCAGGTGACGTGAGCGCGGGTAGCGCACACCGTCGGCGAACTCATAGAGCATCGAGCCGAGCTCGTCGCCGTAGGCGACGAGCGGCACCAACGCCCAGTGCCGAGGGCCGGTGTCGTCGTAGAGCAGCCGGTGGGGGTACCGGTGGGGCTCGGCGAGGATCGCGTCGAGGCTCCGTGACAGCGTGCTCGGCGACACCGGCAGCGGCTCATCCGCGACCCGCCCCAGATCGTCGGGATAGACCGTACGGGGAGGGCCGAACCAGGGCCGGGCGGGAAACAGGCTGATGCGGTGGACCGGCCAGGGTGTTGTCGTCGTTGCCTCGACCAGCGAGGCGACCGCCTCGGCCTCGGTGCGCGCCGAGTTGAGGTCGCTGTTGAGGTCCGACATGCGCGCGGCGTCCTCGGCCTGCTGACGCAGCAGATCCTCGGCGCGGCGCATGCGCAACAGCGCGCGGACGGTCGCGACGAGCACCGAGGCGTGGATCGGGTCGGTGAGGTAGGCGTCCGCGCCCCCCTCCAGTCCGCGCACCCGCGAGCCGGAGTCGACCGCGGACTGGGAGAGATGGACGACCGGCACGTGCGCGGTGTGGGGGTCGGACTTGAACCGCCGGCACAGGTCGAAGCCGTTGATGTCGGGCAGGTTGACGTCAAGCACGATCAGGTCCGGCTCCGGCTCGGAGTGGGCCAGCTGGGAACCCTCCGCGCCCGTGCCGGCTTCGATGACCTCCATGCCGGCGCGGGTGAGGGCCCGCCGGACGACGTAGCGGTTCTCCGGGCTGTCGTCGATGATGAGGACGGTCGCCGCGCTGTCCGCGGTGGCCGCAGACGGTGTCGTCGTCGGCGTGCTCACGCTGTCCGCACACTGAAGCAGAACAGCGAGCCCTCCCCCGGGGCGGAATGCTCGAGCCACAGCTCGCCACCCTGGCGCTCGGCCAGGCGCCGCGCGATGGCCAGCCCGGCCCCACTGCCCCCGCCGTAGGCGTCACGCGCGTGCAGGCGTCGGAAGAGATCGAAGATCGTCTCGGTGTGCTCGGCGGCGATCCCGATGCCGAAGTCGCGCACGCCGACGACGAGCCACTCCTCCGGACCGGACCGCGTCCCGGCATGCGAGGTGAGGCCCAGCGGCTGGACGTCGACCTCGATGCGCGGGCGCTCCCCGGGGGAGTACTTCGCCGCGTTGGTGATGAGGTTGATGAGGATGTGGGTGACCGCGTCACGGTCGGCGCGGATGCGGGTATCCGGGGCCAGCAGGTCGACCTCCGCCCGGGACGAGTCGGGCGGGAGCAGGGCGACGGTCGCTGACACCACCTCCGCCAGGCTCAACGGCTCCGGGCTGGGGGTGCGCCGGTCCGCCTTGGCGTGTTCCAGCAGGGAGTTCATCAGCTCGTCCATCCGGTCGGCCAGCCGCCGGACCGTTCCGAGCTGCTCCAAGCCGTCCGGTGCGACCCCGGCGCCGTGATCCTCGAGGAAGAAGCCCAGGAAGGTCTGCAGGTTGCGCAGCGGCTCACGCAGATCATGGGCGATGATGAAGCCGAAGGCCTCCAGGTCGGCGTTGGAGCGGGCCAGCTCGACGTTGGCGCGGGCCAGACGCTCGGCCTGGGCGAGCACCGTGGCCCCGACGCCCGCCCGCAGCGACAGCACGGCCTCCCGGTCCTGGGCGCTCCAGGGCCGGCTGTGGCCGGTCACCGCCTCCGACCAGGTCCCGTAGGACCCGCTGGGACTGAGCCGGTCCCGGGCCGGCGCGAGGCCGCTGTCACCCCAGGTCACCGTATGGAGGTACTCCCGGCGGAACCACACCAGCCAGGCGGGTCCGTCCGGGCCCAGGGCGAGGGTCAGCGCACCGGCGAGACCACCCAGGTCGTCGGCCAGCTCGGGGCGGTCATCGGCCAGGGCGTCACTGGCCCACAGGCCGTCGCCGGGCCTGCCCTGGTCGAGTCCGGCCACGAGCGCCCGGACGACCGCGGCCGGTGGTGTGGCGCCGAGGAGCGCGACCTCGCTCCCGACGCACACGGCGGCCCCGTCAGCCTCGCACAGCGCCAGCAGGTCATCCCCCGTCCCGGCCAGGGCGGCGACGCGGGCCTCGGCGTCGGCGAGCACCTGGAGGACCGCTTCACGGTGGTGGTCGATCTCCCGGGCACGCGCCGCGGCGTCACGGGTCAGGAGCGAGCTCAACTGGGTCGAGACGACGCGGCCGAGCAGCTCACAGGCCAGCCGCAGACGATGCTCGATCACGCGCGGGCCCGTGTAGTGATGTCCCGAGATGAGCCCCCACAGGCGTCCTTCGACCTCGATGGCGATGGACATCGAGGCGCGCGTCCCCATGTTGCGCAGGTACTGCAGATGCATCGGGGAGACGGCCCGCAGGATGCCGGGAGAGAGGTCCGGCCAGGCTCCCGTGACCGGGTTGACCAGCGGGACGAGCGGGGAGGGGTCGGCGTGGGAGTCGGGGATGAAACGGACGCGGTTGTCCAGGAACAGCGCGCGCGCCTGGGGCGGGATGTCGCGTGCCGGGAAGTGCAGACCGAGGAAGGGCTCCAGCTCCGAGGCGCACTCCTCGACGATGACGACACCGTGGTCGTCAGACTCGAAGCGGTACACCCAGACCCGGTCCAAGCCGGTGAGCTCGCGGACCCAACTCGTCGCGCGGGCGAGCAGCGCCTGGGGCGTGCTTGCGGACTGCAGGGCGGCGAGCATCGAGGCAAGGTCCTCAGTGAGCGCGGCCGCGCTGGCCGCCGGGGAGGCCGGTTCGAACTCGATCAGCGCGAGCTCCGGACCGGGACCGTAGGCGAAGGCATCAAAGGCCCGGTCCCCGCAGACGACGGTCGTCGGCCGCAGACCGACCGACGCGGCCGCGGTGCCCGACGCGGCCGCGGTGTGCGGCGCGGCCGCGGTGCCCGGCGCGGCCGCGGTGCCCGGCGCGGCCGCGAGCAGCGTGCGCGCACCGTGGGGCCCGAGCACGTCAGCCAGCGGCCGACCGAGCAGTTCGTCCTCGGCCCCCAGCCGCTCCAGGGCGTTGGCGGAGCGCTGGACGATGACCTCGTCGGCCATCCGCACGGCGAGCAGCGCGCCGTGGGGCTGGATGCCGCCGGGCGTGCCGATCGGCTCGCGGTGGCAGTTCTCCAGCGTGATCTGGGTGCCTGGGGGCAGCAGGCCGTCAGGGGTCGTTGTCGTGGGGTCCAACCACGTCATCGTGGCAGGGTGGGGAAGCTCTTTCCGGCCTCGTTCGGTGCGCGGTCCCCCACCGCGACACGCAACTTCCCCCGGCCGGTAGCGTTGATGGCCTGGGGGGAGGAGACGTCCGGACATCTGGACGTGAGGTAGGGCTCATCCTCGATCCACCTCACGACAGGAGAAGTCCTTGCACCGCACACTTGCCATCGGGAGCGCCGTCCTGGCCACTTCCATGGCCTTCGCCGCGCCCGCCATGGCCCAGACCATCGCGGTTCCGCTCACCTTCGATCACGCCGTGCTCGACACGCCGGTCACCGGGAAGGCTCAGATCGTCACGCCGTCGACCAAGCCGGTCGCCGTCACGGCGAACGTCGACCCGACCACGGGCGACTTCACCGTCGACCCGTCCGCGTTCTCGGTCCCGCCCTACTCGTTCACCTCCCCGGTCCCCGGCACCGCGAGCATCGCCCTGGCCAAGCAGGCCACCGGCGTGGTCGACTTCGCCACCGGGGCGCTCACCATGAACGCCGACTTCCTCGCCACGATCAACCTCGGCAGTGCCGGCTCCTGCACGATCGACACGGGCATGCTCACGCTCTCCACGGCGACGACCAAGCCGCTGCCGGGGCACGCCTTCCCCGCCGGCACGACCGGCGTGGCCACCGGGGACGGCGCCTTCGGCGTCGGCTGGCCAACGCTCCCGGCCGGTACGGGCCAGGCCTGTCCGTTGGTCAACGGCACCGTGGATGGACCCGGCGGCCTGTGGATCTCCCGCGGTATCTCGCCGGTGAGCACACCGAAGATCACGGTCAGTGCGGCGAAGATCGTACGCGTGCGTCGTCACCGGGTGGCCACCGTCCGCGTCACGGTGAAGAACTCCGGCGCGGCCGACACCCGGTCCGTCAAGGTCTGCCTGGCGGCAAAGCGGCCTCTGGCCGTGGTGCGCCGGTGCCAGATGGTCGCCAAGCCGGCAGCGGGCGCGAAGCACACGCTCGCCTTCCGCGTGCGCACCAACGGCGCCAAGCCGAGCGCCTACCGGCTCACCATCTCCGCGACGGGCAGCCGGTCTCGCACGGTGACCCTCAAGGTCACCAGGTAACCGGGCACACGACCCGACCCTGAGGGGCAGACGGCGGGGGCTGGAGAGACCCCCGCCGTCACCTCAGATCGTCGCGCCGGCCATGGGGCCGGCGCTCACCGGGCCGGCGCTCACCGGGCCGTCGCCCACCAAGCCGGGGGGCAGAGGGCTCTCAGCCGGCGGTCGCGGCCAGCGGCGCGTTCAGGTCGTGGGCCTCCACCGGCGCCGACTTGCGGCCGATCGGCGCGGCCAGCACGTCGTCGGGAATGCCGAAGGCGTCGACGAGCGACTCGGCTTGGCGTGCGATCGCGGCGTTGAGGGCGTTGACCTCTCGGGTCACCTGCTTCGTGCGCTTGGGGGCCAGGCGCCCATGCTCCTGGTAGAAGCCCTTGTCGTCCTCGACGCTGCAGAGCCCGTAGAGGGACAGCAGCCGCGCGAGGACCTCTTTAAGGGCCGGATCCTCCGTCGTCGCGACGACCTTCTGGAACGCGCGGAAGGCGAAGGTCTCCACGTAGGAGGTGCCCACCAGCAGCAGGTGATCCTGCACCGAGCAGAGGACGTCAAAGGGGTCCTTGCCCGCACTGAGGCCCTTGCGGAAGCGGTTGGCCACCGCGGCGGTGATGTGACCCTGACGCCACTCAAAGAGCTCGAGCAGATACTCGTGGTCATTCATCGGCCCTTCCTCGGTGGGGTCGACGTTCCCACCCAGGCCGGGGATCCAGTCGGCGACGATCTGGCCGATCTGGCGCGCAAAGAGCCGTTCGACGACCGTCTCGACGGCCTGGTTGGCCACGAAACCGACCATCCCGACCGGGTTGAGACCGCCGAAGTCCTGGGCGTAGTCGGTGAGCAGACCCCGGGCGCACAGCATCGTCAGCACGGTGTTGTCGCCCTCGAAGGTGACGAAGATGTCCAGATCGTCGCGCATCATCCCGAAGCGGTTCTCGGCCATGTACCCGGCCCCGCCGCAGGCCTCCCGACATGCCTGGACCGTCGTCATGGCGTGCCAGGTGTTCGCCGCTTTGAGCCCGGCGGCGAGCGTCTCGAGCTCACGCCGCTCCTTCTCCGTGGCACTCTCCCCCGCGGCGACCACCGAGGCGAAGCGCTGGGTGAGCTCCTGCTGGGCGAAGTACAGCGCGTAGGTGCGCGCCAGCAACGGCAGCAGCCGACGCTGATGGGTGCGGTAGGACATCAGCGGCACCTCCGGCGCGCCCTCCTCGGGCGGACCGAACTGCACGCGGCGGTTGGCGTAGCGCACCGCGATGGTGAGCGCGTTCATCGCCACCGACAGCGCGGCGGCGCCGACGCAGATGCGGCCCTGCACGAGCGTCCCGAGCATCGTGAAGAACCGCTTGTTCGGGTTCTCGATCGGGCTGGAGTACAGGCCGGCCGGGGACACCTCGGCGTAGCGGTTGAGCAGGTTCTCGCGCGGAACGCGCACCTTGTCGAACCAGATCTGACCGTTGTCGACACCGTTGAGACCGATCTTCAGCCCGTCGTCGGCTGTGCGTACGCCCGGCAGGTCGTGGCCGTCCTCGTCGCGGATCGGCACGACGAAGCAGTGCACCCCCTTGGCGTCGCCACCGACGATCAGCTGGGCGAAGACCGCGGCGTAACGGGCGGTCTCACCGGCGCCGCCGATGTAGTCCTTGCGGGCTCCGTCGTGCGGGGTGTGGATGATGAACTCCTCTGTCCCCGGGTCGTACGTGGCGGTCGTCTCCAGGTGTTGCACGTTGGAGCCGTGGGCGTGCTCGGTCATGGCGAAGCAGCCGAGCAGCCGAGCCGTAGCGGTGTCGCGCAGGTAGAGGTCGTGGTGGCGCCTGGTGCCGAGCTGGTGGATGGCGCCGCCCCACAGACCGAACTGGACGCCGAACTTCACCAGCAGGCTGAGGTCCGAGTGGGCAATGGTCTCAAAGGTGACGACGTTGCCGGCAGGATCGTCGCTCCCACCGTACTCCGCCGGGAAGCCGGGGACGCCGAAGCCGGCGTCAGCGATCATCCGAGTCCATTCCATGACCTGGGCGCGGTGCTGGTCCATCGAGAGACCGAGGACAGGGCGGAAGGCAGGCTGGGACATCTGCTCGCGAACGCGCTCGCGGAGCTCGTGGTGGTCCCCATCGAGCACCTTGAGCAGGTCCGTCGGATCGAAAACGGGGTCTGTCGCCGAGGGCGACCGGGTGGTGACGGCCATAGTGAAATGTTAGGTTCCCTGGCTGAGGGTCAGGGAATCTCCTTACGGTCTCGGGAGGGACGTCGGCGGCCTCACGCTCAGTCAGTATCGGCGTTTCCGGCGGTTGCCTGAAGCCATCAAGACAGACGCGCGCGTTGGCCCCGTGACCGTGCTGTGCAGGGCTTTTCGGCACATCTGCGCGCCCCGTCCCGATCACGGGCCGCTGAGGCGTCGGTCGCCCGCATCCCGCACGAGGTGGCCACCTCCTGAGATTCATGTCACAGACACGTAGGCCCGCGGCGCGGGGCCGGCGCATGATTGCGGAGATAGGTCCTGATCTTTAGCCAGGTGCCGACGTTAAGCAGACACAGCCGAATTCGCCCGCCCGGCGAAGAGGCAGAACCCAGCCGACCCAGCCCATGATGGGACGGCTGCCCACTCGCCCCAGGAGGCACCCCATGCGCATCTACTCGAAGATCACCACCACCGCCGCGGCGCTCGCGCTCGGCATCGCCCCGGCGGTTGCTCTCGCCGCCGCCCCGACCTCCCACCCCACCGGCCCGCCCAACCGCACGCTCACCAGCGGCGGGACCTCGACCGACGGATCCGGGTCCCACCCCTCCGGTCCGCCGTCCAACCGCGGCACCGCTCACAAGCCTGTCACCCCCGGCCCGGGCGCGAGCTTCCCCGCGAAGGCGAAGGCGTACGGGAAGTACTGCTCGACCGAGAGCCGCAAGCACGTCGCGGGCCAGTCCGGGACCCCGTTCAGCGCCTGTGTCACCGCGATGGCGAAGGTCACCCACCAGAAGGCCCACAACCCCCAGGCGGCCTGCAAGGGCCTCAGCCACCGGCACGTCGCCGGCCAGCACGGCACACCGTTCAGCCTGTGCGTCTCCGCCGCGGCCAAGCTGCTGAAGAGCACCTCGAGCACCGGTACCGGTACCACGACCACCGGCACCACGACGACGCCGACCAGCACGACGACCACGTCCACCGGCACGACGACCACGTCCACCGGCACGACGACCACCGGCACAACGACCACCGCCTGACCCACAGCGAGTTTGGTCTCCCCGGGCCGAGCGCGGCGCGAGTCGCGCGAGGCCCGGGACCCGGCTCCTGGGCCCGGGACCCGGCTCCTACCCGGGCGCGTCGACCAGGTCCACCCGCACCAGGTCGACCACCGGACTCTCAGGAGTGCGGGTCGACGCTCGGTACTCCCTGAGCAGTCCGAGGCTGGCAAAGCCTGCCTCGACGCGTTCGAGATATTGGCGGGGGACGACCGCCGCGCCGGCCGCCGCACCGCTGGCGTACCGGGCCCGGCCGGCCGGGCTGCCGCGGTAGGTCCAGATGCGGGCACCCGCGAGGTCCTCAGCGCAGAGGATGCGACGGCTCACGTCGATGCGCCGGTAGTTGCGCTCACGCCGGTCGAGCTCCGCGATCCGGGCCGCGTCGAGGGGGACGAGCACCCCGGTGCAGACCCGGCCGATGGCCACGGCGAGGTTGAGGAAGGTCACCGCCACCGCGGGCCGCTCACCGCTGACCCGGTCGACGTAGATCTTGTACCCGGGAACCGTCTCACGGTTGTCCATGGCCACATCCCACACCCGCACGGCATGGGCGAGCCGTGCCACCAACGGCAGATCCGATCCCGAGGCGGGAAGGCCCGCCGCGGCGAGGGACCCGTAAGCGAAGACGTATTCCACGCCAGCAAGAGCCTACGCCCTCTGCTCACGCACCAGGCCGTCTCGGGCCATAGGATCGCGGCCATGACCCGCTTTGAGATGTCCGGACCGCTCGGCGTGATCACCATCGCGCACCCCCCGCTCAACCTCTTCGACCAGACGCTCATGGCCGAGCTCGAGGCGGCCCTCACCGAGGCCGAGTCCTCCGGCGCCCGGGCCCTGCTGTTCCGCGCGGAGGGGAAGGTCGTCTCCGGCGGCGTCGACGTCGGCAAGGTCTTCGACGGCATCAGCGCGGCCGAGGGGGCCGCTCTGTGGGGGCGGCTGCTCGCGCTCTCCCACCGCGTCGAGGAGATCCCCGTCCCGACGATCTTCGCCGCGCACGGGCTGTGTCTCACCGCGGCTTTCGAGATCTCACTCGCGTGTGACCTGCTGCTCGCCTCCCCGGGGGCGAAGTTCGGGCTCGTCGAGCGTGTGGTCGGACTCACGCCCTCGATGGGCGGCACCCAACGCCTGGCCGAGCGCGCCGGGCCGGCCCGAGCCAAGGAGCTCGTCTTCACCGGGGAGCTCTTCTCCGCCGAGACCCTCGAGCGCTGGAACGTCGTCAACCGCGTGCTCGCCGACGACGACTTCGACGCCGCCGCCCGCGCCTTCGCGCTCGGCATCGCCGAGGGGCCGACCCGTGCTCACATGGCCACCAAGCAGATCGTGCGCGCCCAGATCGAGGGCTCCGCGCGGACCGCGGACGGGATGACGCCGGTCATCTCCGGGGCGCTGTTCGACACCGAGGACCTGCGCGGCGCGGTGCAATCCTTCATCACCGAGGGCCCGGGCCGGGCGAGCTTCGCGGGCCACTGAGCGTGCCGCGGGGGGCCACCCGCCGTGGCCCCCCCGTCTCCGCAGCAGCGGTCCGCCATCCAGCGCGCAGGAGCGCCCCCGCTGGGTAGGGTGTGCGGGGAATCGACGTGCCGTGGGCGTGAGCCGCCAGGGAGGAAGGAACCCGATGCCGGACCTCAAACCGCTCTCACCGCTGGACTCGCTGTTCCTGTGGGGGGAGCGCCCGGACACGATGATGCACGTCGCCGGGCTGCTCATCTTCGCCCCGCCTGAGGGGTCGGACTCCACCTACCTGCGCGACCTGGTCGACGACGCCGTGGCCATGGACGAGGTCAAAGCGCCCTGGAACCGCAAGCTGCAGGCCAACGGGCTGCTCCCCAACCCCTTCCGCGCCTGGGCGACCGACGAGAAGGTCGACCTCGACTATCACGTGCGCCGCTCGGCGCTGCCCAGCCCCGGCGGGGAGCGCGAACTCGGCGTGCTCGTCTCGCGCCTGCACTCCAACAACCTGGACATGCGCCGCCCCCCGTGGGAGGTGCATTTCATCGAAGGACTCGAGGGTGGCCGCTTCGCCATCTACGTGAAAATCCACCACGCCCTGGTGGACGGGATCTCGGCGATGAAGCTGCTTGTGCGCTCGCTCTCCACCGACCCGGACGAGCGCGACAAGGGCATGTTCTTCAACATCGGCCTGGCCCGACGCAGCCCCTCCTCCAAGCCCGGGAGCGAGGTGGGCCTGCTCGGGGATGTCGCCGGCCTCGTCGGCGCGGCCCGCGCTCACACCGCCTCCGCGCTCACCCTCACCCGCCGCATCACCGCGCCGCTGCTGCCCTTCACCAAGCGCTCACCTGAGCTCGTCTCCGCGGTCCGTGCCCCCCATTCGATCCTCAACGCACGGATCGGGCGCAACCGCCGCTTCGCCACTCAGCAGTACTCGCTCTCTGAGCTCAAGGCGCTGGGCGAGGCCCACGACGCGACGCTGAACGATGTGTTCCTGTCCGTCGTCGGCGGTGGCCTGCGCACCTTCCTCTCCGAGTTGGGCGAGTTGCCGGACAAATCGCTCGTCGCGTTCGTCCCGGTCAACGTCCGAGCCAAGGACGACGAGGGCACGGGCAACGCCGTGGGGGCGATCCTCGCCAAGGTTGGCTCGGACATTGCCGATCCGCTCGAGCGCCTGGCCAACGTGCGGGCATCGACCAGCGCAGCCAAGGGCCAGCTCGAGGGCATGACCCGCCAAGGCATCCTCGCCTACTCCGCCTACCTCATGGCTCCAGCCGGACTCCAGGCCCTCAGCGCCATCACGGGTATCCGCGGCGCCCTGCCGACCAATTTCAACCTCTGCGTCTCCAACGTTCCCGGTCCCGACTATCCGCTCTACCTGCGTGGCAGCCGCCTCCTGGCCTCATATCCGGTCTCGATCCCCTGGCACTCGATGGCCCTCAACATCACAGTCCAGAGCTACGCCGACACGATGGGCGTGGGTCTCGTCGGCTGTCGAGACACCCTTCCTCACCTTCAGCGCCTCGCCGTCTATACCGGCCGGGCCCTGGACGAGTTGCGTCAGGCCACGGGCTGATAGCGGCACATGGCGGGTCCAGGCGACAGAATGCGCACCCATGCCTTTACTCAAGACCGTCGACGAGACCTTCTTTGACCGTGCGCCCCAGCGCTTCTCCCACACCTGGGAGATCAAGCAGCCCGCCGGGAGTGTGTGGGCTGAACTCGTGGGTGATCAGCCGCTGCGTTGGTGCCGTGGCCTAAACATCCGCTGGACCTCGCCGGCGCCCTTCGGCGTCGGGACGACCCGCACCGCCCAGGTGCTCGGACTCGTCAAGGTCCAGGAGCAGTACTTCATCTGGGAGGAGGGCCACCGCAAGACCTTCCACGGCACGGCGATGAACATCCCCCTGTTCAGTGCCCTGGCCGAGGACTATGTGGTCGAGCCACGCGGGGAGACCGCCTGTGCCCTGACCTGGCGGATCGCCATTGAGCCATCCGCCATGGGCAAGCCCGGCGCTCCCCTCAACGCGATCATCTTCGCCAGCGCCTTCCGCGACACCGGCCGACACTTCTCGGCGGCCTAGCTGTCGGGTCGGGGACGCGACGTTCGTAGAAGGAGCGAACCCCCAACGGAACGCCGGGCGACTGCAGCTCCAGGCCGCGATCGCGGCCGTGCATACCTGGGCGCCGTGCTTTGAGACCACGGACTGGAGTCAGCTCGACACTCTGTATCGGGCGTTGGCCACCCTCGATCCCAGTCCGATCGTCGCCCTGAACCATGCCGTAGTCCTCGGTGAGCTGCACGGGCCCCAGGCGGCCCTGACGCTGATCGACGCCCTCGCGCCGACCCTGCCCCACTACGGCCCGCTGCATGCCACCCGCGCGGAACTGCTCACACGACTTGACCGCCCCGCGGAGGCCATGTCGGCCTATGCGCACGCGTTGGAACATGCCAACAGTCGCGCCGAGCATCGTCTGCTCGAGCGCCTCGCCGCCGCACTCGCCGCCCGGGGCGGCGTCTCGCCAATCCCCCTCCCGGCCCGCCCGAAGAGTCAGCCGCGCCCCTGATGCCGCCCTTGGACCCGCGCTCGCCCGGCGCGAGCCCTTCCTCAGGCAGCTCACGAACCCCTCACAGGTGGGAGACGTTTGCTACGCCCCGATCACCGGCCTCATTCGTCTCTGTCAACGCGAGCGTAAGTGGTGACAGTGTCGTGATCTGACGTTCACGGAGTTTCCAGACCTGTTGGTCCTTCATCCCTACGTCTCAGGCGGCGCAACCTCCGACCCTCGGCCCGCGCTGAGGTAGGGTCACGCCTCATGTCGACCCCACCCCAGCGCGTCCCCGTCCCTCGTGACCCTGAGAATGACTTCACCCGCGAAGCCGCGGCGGCTCGTGTTCAGTTCGCCCAAGATCGCACCGGTGCCTCGCTCGGGCACGTGAGTGCCTACTCCTTTGACCCGGCGATCACCCAGGGCAACGTCGAGCACTTCATCGGCGCAGCACAGGTGCCCATGGGGCTGGCCGGCCCCCTGCTGGTCAACGGCGAGTTCGCCCAGGGGGAGTTCTATGTGCCGATGGCCACCGCCGAGGGGACGCTCGTGGCCTCCTACAACCGCGGGATGCGACTGCTCCACGAGGCCGGTGGAGTCACAACGACGATCGTGGCCGATCACATGCAGCGGGCCCCCGCATTTCTCTTCTCCAGCGCCCGCGAGGCGCGGGAGTTCGGCCGCTGGCTCGCTGAGCATTTCGAGCAGGTCGCCGCCGTGGCGCAGGAGACGACCTCCAGCGGCAAGCTCCTGGAGATCGAGCAGTATCCCGCCGCTCGGATCCTGTACACCCGCTTCAACTACTCCACCGGGGACGCGGCGGGACAGAACATGACCGGCAAGGCGACCTTCCACGCCGCGCGCTGGATCGTCGCCAACTACCCCGGTGAGATCGACCGTTTTCTGCTCGAGGGCTCGATGGCCACCGACAAGAAGGCCTCCCAGATCAACATGCTGCGCACGCGCGGCAAGCGGGTCATCGCCGAAGCGACGATTCCCGATGCCCTGCTCCAGCGCGTGATGCGCGCCTCCTCCCAACAGCTCTTCGACGCCCGGCTAGTGGCTCAGCTGGGTGGGTTCATGGCCGGGGTCAACAACAACGGCTCGCACTCGGCCAACGGCATCACCGCCCTGTTCATCGCCACCGGCCAGGACGTCGCCAACGTCGCGGAATCGAGCACCGCGTATGTGTATGCGGAGCGGCGGGACAACGGCGACTACTACTTCTCCATCACCATCCCGTCACTGATCGTCGCCACCTACGGGGGAGGCACGGGCCTGGCCACCCAACGGGAGTGCCTGGAGATGCTCGGCTGCTACGGAGCCGGGGGCGTGGGCAAGCTCACCGAGATCATCGCCGCGACCGTGCTGTGCGGCGAGCTCTCTCTCGGCTCAGCCGTCGTGGCAGAGGAGTGGGTTCAGGCTCACGACGCCCACGGCCGCAACCGTCCTTGACGGGGGACCTGACCTTCCGAGCCGCGCTGAGCGGTTCGCCCGCAAGCCTGGCCTCGGGTGTGCTCGTAGTGGCCATATCTCATCTGGTTGAGCCCATCGTGGGGCTCTGGGGGTGACTCTGACTCACCCCCAGGCCAGCCAGCCGCGTGACCGTCGCGCTCGCCCGGTTGTGCACGGCGTCCCAGTCCAGGCGCAGCACGCGGATCCCGTGGGCGGCGAGGGTCGCTTCGTTCACGGCGTCGCGGCGCTTCTGAGCCTGGGTGCTGTGGTTCCCCTTACCGTCGAGTTCGACGACGAGCCCCAGCTTCGCCCAGTACATGTCGATCAACACGCCGTGTAGCCAGACGTTCACCTTGTCTGGCAGCGCCAGGCCGTGGGCCTCGAGCAACAGCAGGAAGGCGACCTCCAGCGGGCTGCGACAGTGCGCGAGCTGGGGCAGGCGCTGGGCCAGGGCTCGGCGCAGAAGTCGGCTGCCCGGTCGCCCCTTCTGACAGGCGTGGAGGGCCGCACCCATGTCGAGCGCGCGCCGAAACTCCAGGTTGGCCAGTACGAAGCGCACCGCGGCGAAGTCCCCCTCGGCCGCGAGCTCGATCAACATCTCCGGCATGGTCGACACCGGCAGGCCCTCTGGAGCGCGGTTGCGGGCCTCTGAACGGTGCGAGAGGACGCTGAGCCCCGGCTGACCGCGGCACTTTCGCGGGGTCGCCACCACGATGAGCTTCGGCGGTCGCTGGAGCAGACCGAGGTGGTGGGCCGCGCTCGAGCCAGCCAGTCGCGCCCCGGGCCCGGCGTAGAGCACCCCGTCCCAGAGCAGCGAGAGATGGTCGCTGCGGAGGTAGCCGAGGGCATACACCCGCGGGCGCGTGCGGATGAGGGTGTCGCGGCGGATCCAGAGCTTCACGTCATCTGGGCTGAGCCCGGCGCGGCGAAGCTGGTCATAGGTGATGCGCCCGGCCTGTCGCACTGCCAGCCGGGTTGCGCGTTCTTGGGCAACGGATGGGGACATATGCCCCATAGAGGTCACGAGAACGCGGAAACCACCCCCGGCGCGAAGAAAAACCTCGCTCTATGCCCAGGAGATGCGCCGCCGTGCCTCGGCGTGGCAGGCCCGCACCATCACCCAGAAGTACTTGAAGGCCGGGTTCGTCGTTCCGCCCGTGGAGTAGCGGTGGTAGATCTGCTGGATGATCGCCGCGAGCCGGAAGATCCCGAAGACCTCATAGAAGGCGATCCCGTCCATCGGCCGGCCGGTGAGATCCCCGTAACGGGCGATGATGTCGGCCCGCCGGGGTGCTCCCGGCAGGTGCGTCGGTTGGCGAGCAAAGCGCCTCAGCAGAAACGGGTCGTTGTCCTGGATCCAGTAGGCCAGCGACCCGCCGAGGTCCATGAGCGGGTCCCCGACCGTGGCCATCTCCCAGTCCAACACGCCGTTCACGACGAGCGCCCCCCCATCAGAGACGCCGAAGACCATGTTGTCGAGCCGAAAGTCGTTGTGGATGAGACAGGCGCCCGAGTCGGCCACCGGCTGGTTCTCCTCCAGCCAGCGGATGACGTGCTTGAAGTTCGGCACGTTCCAGGTGCGCGCACGCTGGAAGCGGTCGACCCACTGGGACACCTGGCGGGCGACATATCCCGGGCCCCGCGAGAGGTCCATCAGCCCCGCGGACTCCACGTCGACCCCGTGCAACGCCGCCAGGGTCGCGACGAAGCACTCGCCCAGCGCGTCCAGCCTCTCCTCGGACGCACCGATCTCGTCAGGGACGGGTAGCCCGCAGACCACGCCCGGCACCCGATCCATCACATAGAAGGGCGCCCCAAGCACTGACTCGTCCTCACAGAGCGCGCGCACCGTCGGTGCGACGTCAAAGACAGGCTTCAGACGCTCCTGGACCATGAACTCCCGCGCCATGTTGTGGGCGGCGCCGGAGCGGGCGCCCCGCGGTGGCCGGCGCATGACCAGCTCACGGCCCGACTCGAAGGTCAAAAGGTAGGTGAGGTTCGACGCGCCCCCGGAGAACTGGCGCACCGCAAAACGGGCTCCCTCCAGGTCGGGCAGCTGAGCCCCCAGCCAGCTGCCCAGAGCAGCCTCGTCAAAGGCGTCATCGGCGCGCACTTCGCGCACCCGCGGATCAGTCGCGGACATCCCCACGCGCCTCCCGTTGGCGGCGCAGCTCCTGACGGGCCAGGGACGCTTTGTGCACCTCGTCGGGCCCGTCGGCAAGCCGCAGAGTGCGCAGCCCCGCGTACATCGCCGCGAGCGGGAAGTCGTCGGAGACCCCGCCGCCGCCGTGGATCTGGATCGCCCGGTCGACGATCCGCAGGCAGATCTCCGGCACGGCGAACTTGATCCCGGAGATCTCGATCCGGGCGTGCTGGTTGCCGACGGTGTCCATCAGCCAGGCGGTCTTCCACACCATCAGGCGGGCCATCTCCAGCTCGATCCGCGACTCGGCGATCCAGTCCCGCACATTGGACCGTGAGGAGACCGGCGCGCCGAAGGTCGAGCGCGCATCCGCCCGCGCGCACATCAGCTCGAGCGCCCGCTCGGCCAGGCCGATGGCGCGCATGCAGTGGTGGATGCGGCCCGGTCCCAGCCGCGCCTGGGCGATCATGAAGCCCATCCCCTCACCGGCGAGGATGTTCTCCACGGGCACGCGCACGTTCTCGAAGTGCACCTCGCCGTGGCCCTCGGGGTCGTGGTACCCGAACACGGGCAGGGAGCGCACGACGGTCACACCGGGGGTGTCGAGGGGCACCAGGATCATCGACTGCTGGGCGTACGTCGCCGCGTTCGGGTCGGTCTTACCCATCACGATGAGGATCTTCAGGTTCGGGTGCAGCGCGTTGGTCGTCCACCACTTGCGCCCGTTGATCACGTACTCATCCCCGTCGCGCACGATCGAGGTCGAAATCTGGGTCGCGTCCGAACTCGCCACATCGCGCTCGGTCATCGCGAAAGCCGAGCGGATCTCACCCTCGAGCAACGGCATCAGCCAGCGGGCCTTCTGCTCCTCGGTGCCGAACTGGTGGAGCACCTCCATGTTCCCGGTGTCCGGGGCGTTGCAGTTGCAGATCTCGGGGGCGATCCGCGAGCGGCCCATGAGCTCGGCGAGCGGCGCGTACTCGCAGTTCGTCAGGCCGGCGCCGTGCTCGGCGTCCGGGAGGAAGAGGTTCCACAGGCCGCGATCGCGCGCCTCGGCCTTGAGCTCCTCGATGATCGGCGCGTGGACATGCGGGGTCGGCGCGGCGGCGATCTGCTGGGCATAGACCACCTCGGCGGGGAGGACGCGCTCATCCATGAAGACCTGAAGGCGTTCGCGCAGCGCAGCGGCGCGCGGAGAAAGTTCGAAATCCACAGGTGGACTCTGACAGGCTGGACGCGATCATGACGACAGTTCGATCGCTCACCGTGCGGGTCGATGCCGCCTGGCACCCGCGGGGCATGGCTGCCGTGTTTTCCATCGTCACGAGGCCGCGCGGCCGGAGGTGTTCGGTGACCGGCTCATTTAGAGAACAGCCATTCGAACTTCGGAGCATCATCCGGTAGGCTGAGGCGCATGTTCTTCGAGCTTCCCGACGAGGACCAGCTGCTGCGCAGCACGGTCCGCGAGTTCGCCGAGGGGGAGGTCGCTCCGGTGGCCGAGCACCTCGACCGGACCAAGTCCTTCCCGTACGAGATCGTCGCCAAGATGGGTGAGCTGGGGTGGATGGGCATCCCCTTCCCCGAGGAGGTCGGCGGGGCCGGCGGAACCTCGCTGCAGTACGCCCTCGCGGTCGAGGAGCTCACGCGCGTGGACTCCAGCGTCGCCATCACCCTGTGCGCGCACACCTCGCTCGGCGTCCAGCCGATCTACCTGTTCGGCGACGAGGCGCAGAAGGCGCGCCTGCTTCCCGACCTGTGCGCGGGCACCAAACTCGGCGCCTTCGGGCTCACCGAGCCCGAGGCGGGCTCGGACGCCGGCAACACACGCACGCGGGCCCGGCTCGAAGACGGCGAGTGGGTCATCAACGGCGCCAAGCAGTTCATCACCAACGCGGGCACCTCCATCTCCGGGCACGTGGCCATCACCGCGATGACCGGGGAGGGCGAGATCTCCAACCTGATCGTGGAGAACGGCACCCCGGGCTATGAGCAGGGCGAGCCCTACCGCAAGATGGGCTGGAACGCCTCGGACACCCGGCCGCTGCTGTTCGAGGACTGCCGCGTGCCGGAGGAGAACCTGCTCGGACCGCGCGGGGCGGGCTTCAAGCAGTTCCTGCGCGTGCTCGACATCGGGCGTATCGGCGTGGCCGCCATGGGTGTCGGCCTGGCCCAGGGCGCCCTCGACCAAGCCGTCGCCTACGCGAAGGAGCGGGTCGCCTTCGGCCAGTCGATCGCCAAGTTCCAGGCCATCCAGATCAAGCTCGCCGACATGGCCACCGAGATCGAGGCTGCGCGGCTGCTCACCTACAAGGCGGCCTGGCTCAAGGACCAGGGCCGGGACTTCACCCTCACCGCCGCTCAGGCGAAGCTGAAGACCGGACGCCTGGCCGTACGCTGTGCCGAGGAGGCTGTGCAGATCCACGGCGGCTATGGCTACATCGAGGAGTACCCGGTGTGCCGCTTCTACCGGGACGCGAAGATCCTCACCATCGGCGAGGGGACCGACGAGGTCCAGCAGATGGTCATCTCCCGGTACCTCACCGCCTGAGGACACGGTCGGTCCGCGCGATGGCCCCGGAGTCTGCGATCCAGCTGCCCCCCGCGGTGTCGATCCGTGAGGTCGGCCCGCGGGACGGCTTTCAGAACGAGCCCGAGGTCATCGCCACCGCGGACAAGGTGCGCCTGATCGAGATGCTTGCCCGCACGGGTGTGCGCCGCCTCGAGGTGACCTCCTTCGTCCGTGCCGACGTCATCCCCCAGCTCGCTGACGCCGCCGAGGTGCTGGCGGCCATCGACGTCCCCGACGAGGTCGCCGTTACCGTGCTCATTCCCAACGAGCGCGGCCTGGACAACGCCCTGGCCCTGCGCGAGCACTTCTCCGAGATCAACTGCTTCCTCTCCGCCTCGGAGACCCATAACCGCCACAACGTCAACCGCAGCGTGGAGGAGTCCCTGAGCGGTCTGGAGCGGGTCATCGCCCGCGGGCGCTCCGAGGGGCTGCGGGTCGAGGCGGTCATCTCCACCTCCTTTGGCTGTCCCTACGAGGGACGCGTCGAGCCGGCGCGCGTGTTCGAGATCGCCGACCGGTTGATCGCCGCGGGCGCGCAGGAGATCGGCTTCGGCGACACGACCGGGATGGCCAACCCGCTCCAGGTGCGGGAGTTCTTCGCGGCCGCGCGCGCGGCCCTGGGCCCCGGGGTCGAGCTCACCGCCCACTTCCACAACACCCGCGGACAGGGTCTGGCCAACGCGCTCGCCGCCCTTGAGGCGGGCTGTGCGAGCTTTGAGTCGAGCTTTGGCGAACTCGGCGGCTGCCCGGTCCCGCCAGGCGCGACGGGCAACATCGCCTCCGAGGATCTCGTCTCGATGCTCGAGCAGATGGGCATCGCTACCGGGGTCGACCTGGTCAGGCTGCTGGAGGCCGCCGCCGAAGTGCGCGAGGTCCTTGGCCGCCCGCTGGGCTCCCACACCCTCATCGCCGGACCGGTCGACTGGAGCCCGGCGGCCAGATGAAGGGGCCGATCCTCATCGCCAACCGCGGCGAGATCGCCGTGCGGATCATCCGCACGGCGCGGGCGCTCGGGTTCGCCACCGTCGCCGTGTTCACCGCGGCTGACCGCGGAGCCGTGCACATCGACGCCGCCGACCTGGCGGTGGAGGTCCCTTCCTACCTCGACGGCGAGGCGATCGTCGCCGCGGCCCGCAGGGCGGGGGCCGACGCCGTCCATCCCGGCTATGGCTTCCTCTCCGAGAACGCGGTCTTCGCCGCCGCGGTGACGGACGCCGGACTCACCTGGATCGGCCCGCCGGCCGCCGCCATCGAGCTCATGGGCGACAAGGCCCGGGCCAAGGGCCTGGCCCGGGAGGCGGGGGTGCCCGTGGTCCCCGGCCGCGAGGCCGAGGACCTCACCGAGGACGAGCTGCGCGGCTTCTGCGCCGAGCACGGCTTCCCCGCGGTCATCAAGGCGGTGGCCGGCGGCGGCGGCAAGGGCATGCGGGTCGTCCGTTCCGAGGCGGAGATCGGCCCGGCGCTGGGCGCTGCGCGCCGGGAGGCCGCCAACGCCTTCGGGGACGACCGGGTGCTCATCGAGCGTTACCTCGAGCGCCCACGTCACATCGAGGTCCAGGTGCTCGCCGACACCCACGGGACGATCGTCCACCTCGGCGAGCGCGAGTGCTCCCTCCAGCGCCGCCATCAGAAGGTCATCGAGGAGGCCCCCTCCCCGGTCGTCGACGCGGAGATGCGCGCCCGCATGGGCGAGGCCGCAGTCGCCCTGGCCCGGGCCTGTGACTACACCAACGCGGGCACGGTCGAGTTCATCGTGGGTGGGCGGGAGTCCAGTCCCGGCGGCGACTTCTTCTTCCTGGAGATGAACACGCGTCTGCAGGTCGAGCATCCGGTCACCGAGCTGGTCTACGGCGTCGACCTCGTCGCCCAGCAGCTTCACGTTGCCGCCGGGGGCGCGCTGGCGCTGGCCCAGGAGGACCTCATCCCGCAGGGTCACGCGATCGAGGCCCGCCTCTACGCCGAGGACCCGAGCCACGGCTTCCTCCCCGCCACCGGCACCGTGCGTGTGTATGCGGAGCCCTCCGGCCCGGGGGTGCGCACCGACTCGGGCATCCGCGCCGGCAGCGAGGTGGGCACGAGCTTCGACCCGATGCTCGCCAAGGTCATCGCGCACGGCCCGGACCGGCTCACGGCGATCCGTCGCCTCGACCGGGCCCTCGCCGACCTCGCCGTCGTCGGGGTGGCCACCAACGCCGCCTTCTCCCGCACCCTGCTCGCGCGCGGGGACGTGCGTACCGGGGATCAGGACACCGGACTGCTCGAACGCGTCCTCGCCGACCTCGACACCGCCCCGCCCGAGGATCTCGTGCCCGCGGCGATGCTCGCGGCGGCCGGCACCGCTGACCCCGCCGGGCCGTGGCGGCGTGCGCTGGCCCAGTACGGCGAGGCCCGGGTCGACCACGGCACCGTGAGAGTGGGGGACCGCACCTGGAGCGCCGGTCTGCGCGCCGACCCGACCGGACCCGACCATGTCCGCATCACCCTCGACGGGGTCGAGCGCCGCTACGCCGTAGCGGTCGGCGACCGGGCGGTGTGGATCGCCCGCGACGGCCACCACCTCGAGGTGCCCACCGCCCCCACCCCGCGGGCCGAGGCCGGTGCCCTCTCCGGCTCCCTCGAGGCGCCGATGCCAGGGACCGTGCTGGTCGTCCATGTCGAGAACGGCGACACCGTCGCGCAGGGGGATGTCCTGGTCGTGCTCGAGTCGATGAAGATGGAGCTCTCCATCACCGCTCCCGGCCCCGGTGTCGTGGCCGGCCTCGAGCTCGCGCCCGGGGACCGCGTCGCCCTGGGCCAGGCGCTGGTGGCCGTGCTGCCCCACAAGGAGGATGCGTCGTGAGCGCCACCGAGACGACCACCCGCGAGGGCCATCTCGCCCTCATCACCGAGCTGGAGGAGCGCCTGGCCGAGGTCCGCGCCGGCGGCGGTGAGCGGGCCCGCGAGCGCCACCTCGCTCGCGGTAAGCTGCTCGCCCGCGACCGGGTCGAGCGCCTGTGTGATCCGGGCAGCCCGTTCCTCGAGCTCTCCGCTCTCGCCGCCTATGACCTCTACGACGGTGCCGCCCCCGGCGCCGGGATGGTCGCGGGGATCGGGATCGTCCAGGGCCGCCCGTGTGTCATCGCCGCCAACGACGCGACGGTGAAGGGCGGCACCTACTACCCGATGACGGTGAAGAAGCATCTCCGCGCCCAGGAGATCGCCCTGCAGAATCACCTGCCATGCATCTACCTGGTCGACTCGGGCGGGGCGTTCCTGCCGATGCAGGACGAGGTCTTCCCCGACCGCGAGCACTTTGGCCGGATCTTCTTCAACCAGGCGAACCTGTCCAAGCGGGCGATCCCCCAGATCGCGTGTGTGATGGGCTCCTGCACCGCCGGCGGTGCCTACGTCCCGGCGATGAGTGATGAGACGGTGATCGTGCGGGAGCAGGGCACGATCTTCCTGGGGGGTCCGCCGCTGGTGAAGGCGGCCACCGGTGAGGAGGTCACCGCCGAGGAGCTCGGCGGCGGTGACGTGCACGCGCGCACCTCCGGGGTCGTCGACCACCTCGCCGACAACGACGCCCACGCGCTGGAGATCGTGCGCGAGATCGTGGCCACGCTCCCGCCGGCCCGCCGCCCACCCTGGGACAGGGCGGCCCCACGGCCGCCCGCCCTGGACCCCGACACGATCCTCGACGTCGTGCCCCTGGACACGCGCACGCCCTATGACGTGCGCGAGGTCATCCGCCGGATCGTCGACGGCTCGGAGTTCCATGAGTTCAAGGCCCTCTACGGGACGACGCTCGTCTGCGCCTTCGCGCGCATCGACGGCCACCCGGTGGGGATCATCGCCAACAACGGGATCCTCTTCTCCGAGTCGGCGTTGAAGGCCGCCCACTTCATCGAGCTCTGTGACCGCCGTGAGATCCCGCTGCTGTTCCTCCAGAACGTCTCGGGCTTCATGGTCGGCCGCGACTATGAGAACCGCGGCATCGCCCGTGACGGGGCCAAGATGGTCACCGCCGTTTCCACCGCACGCGTACCGAAGCTGACGGTGATCATCGGCGGCTCCTTCGGGGCGGGCAACTACGGCATGTGCGGGCGGGCCTACTCACCGCGCTTCCTCTTCATGTGGCCCAACGCGCGCATCTCCGTGATGGGCGGTGAGCAGGCCGCGACGGTGATGACCGAGGTCGGCCAGCCCGAGACGGGCGCCCAGCTGAAGGAGCAGTACGAGCTCCAGGGCCGGCCGATCTACTCCTCCGCCCGGCTCTGGGACGACGGGATCATCGACCCGCGCGACACCCGCCGCGTGTTGTCGGCCGCTCTGGCCGCATGCGCCCAGGCGCCGCTGGAGCCCGTGGGCTACGGCGTCTTCCGCATGTAGCCGAGCGAGCCGGCGCTGTAGCCTGTCCCGCGTGTTCAACGACTTTTTCACCCTCGCCCAACAGCAGCTCGACGGCGCCACGCTGAGCCGTGAGGACGCCCGCTCGATCCTCGCCACCCCGGACGCCGAGGTCCTCGAGCTCGTCGCCGCCGCCGCCCGCCTGCGCCGCGCCCACTTCGACAACTGGGTGAAGGTCAACTATCTGGTCAACCTCAAGTCCGGGCTCTGCCCCGAGGACTGCTCCTACTGCTCCCAGCGCCTGGGTTCTGAGGCTGACGTGCTCAAGTACCGCTGGCTGCCCCAGGACGACGCGATGGCCCAGGCCAAGGCGGGCATCGCCGGCGGCGCCAGCCGCATCTGCATGGTGGCCAGCGGGCGGGGCCCGAGCGCCCACGACGTCGAGCGCGTCGCCACGCTCGTGGACGAGCTGAAGTCCGAGCACCCCCACGTCGAGGTCTGCGCGTGCCTGGGCATCCTCCGCGACGGCCAGGCCGAGACGCTCAAGTCCGCCGGGGTCGATGCCTACAACCACAACCTCAACACGAGCGAATCCCGCTACGCCGAGATCTGCTCAACCCACACCTACGAGGACCGCGTGGCCACCGTCGAGAAGGCCAAGTGCGCGGGCCTCTCCCCCTGCTCGGGCGTGATCGTCGGCATGGGTGAGTCAGACGACGAGATCATCGACGCGATCTTCGCCCTGCGCACGCTGGGCTCGGACTCGATCCCGGTCAACTTCCTCATGCCCTTCGAGGGCACACCGATGGCCGAGATCAAGGAGCTCACCCCGCTGCGTTGTTTGCGCATCCTCGCCCTCGCGCGCTTCACCTGCCCGGACAAGGAGATCCGCATGGCCGGCGGGCGCGAGATGCACCTGCGCTCACTGCAGTGCCTCGGCCTGCACCTGGCCAACTCGATCTTCCTGGGTGACTACCTCACCTCCGAGGGTCAGGCCGCCGCGGCCGACCTCGCGCTCATTGCCGACAGCGGCTTTCGCATCCTCGCGCGCGACCACGCCCACGCCGACGTCGAGATCGACCCGGCCGAGCTCCAGCCCGAGGTGGCCGTCCGCCGCCGCGGCGCCGGCACCGAGGTCGCCCCCAACGCATGAGCCTCGCCCCCGGCACGGCGCCCGCCCTGGCGGCCCGGGACCGGGGGCTGCTCTGGCACCCCTACGCGCCGCTGGACGGCCCCACTCCCTACGCGGTCCACGCCGCCCAGGGGGTGCGCCTGCACCTAGAGACCCCGGCGGGCGAGCGCGTCGAGGTCATCGACGCGATGAGCTCGTGGTGGTGCGCCATCCACGGCTACCGTCACCCCGTCCTCGACGCCGCGCTCGCCGAACAGGCCGGCCGCTTCTCCCACGTGATGTTCGGCGGGCTCACCCACGAGCCGGCGGTGCGCCTGGGTGAGGCGCTCGTCGCCCTCGCGCCCCCGGGGCTCGAGCACGTGTTCCTCGCCGACTCGGGGTCGGTGTCGGTCGAGGTCGCGCTCAAGCTCGCCGTCCAGTACCAGGCGGCGCTCGGAGCGCCTCAGCGCCGGCGCATGATCGCCCTGCGCGGCGCCTATCACGGCGACACCACGGGCGCGATGAGCGTGTGCGACCCCGTCGACGGCATGCACACGCAGTTCTCCGGGCTGGTCTCAGAACAGCATTTCCTGACCCGGCCGCCGCGCCTGGACGCGGCGGCTCACGTGGTCGACGACTGGATCGCCACGGCGACGCGGGCCCTCGCCGCCTGGGCGCCCGACTCCGCGGCGATCATCGTTGAGCCGGTGCTCCAGGGCGCCGGTGGCATGTGGATGTATCACCCGCGCTGTCTCGTCGCCCTGCGCGAGCTCGCCGACGCCCACGGGCTGCTGCTCATCGCCGATGAGATCGCCACGGGCTTTCATCGCACCGGCCCGCGCTGGGGCTGTGACCACGCGGGGATCGTCCCCGACGTGATGTGCGTCGGCAAGGCGCTCACCGGCGGCTACATGACCCTGGCCGCGCTGCTCTGCTCCCGGTCGGTGGGCGAGGTCATCTCCGGCTCGGAGCTGCGCGCGCTCATGCACGGTCCGACCTTCATGGCCAATCCGCTCGCCTGCGCGGTCGCCGCCGCGTCCCTGGGCGTGCTGGAGGATCCCGCGGTGAGTGTCCGTCCGGCCGCGATGGCCGCGGAGCTCGAGGCCGCGCTGGCCCCCGCGCGGGAGCTGTCCTGCGTCGGAGACGTCCGCGTCCTCGGCGCGGTCGGCGTCGTCGCCCTGCACGACACGGTGGACGTCGCCGCGGTCACCCGGGCCGCGGTCGCCCACGGCGTGTGGGTGCGGCCCTTCCGCCACCTCGTCTACACGATGCCCCCGTTCCTCTGCGGCCCCGACGAGGTCGCGGCCATCGGTGCGGGCATCGTCGCCGCGGTGGCCCAGGTCCATGGCTGAGCCCGCCGCGCCCGTCGACGCGCCCGTCGCTGCCGCGGCGCCCGTCGCGCCCGTCGTTCCCGCGGCGCCCGCCGTTGCGCCCGTGCGGGCCATGACCGCATGGCTCGCCGACGCCGCGGCCCAGCGGGCCGCGCTCAACCGCGTCCGCGTCACCGACGCCACCCGACACCCGACACCGGGGGACGGCCGCCTCGACCTGGCCTCCAACGACTACCTGAGCCTACTCGGCGACCCACGCCTGGCCGCAGCGGCGATCGCCGCTATCGAGCGCGACGGCACCGGCGCGGGCGCCTCCCGCGTGGTCACCGGCACCGCCCCCGTCCACGACGCGCTCGAGGCGGCGCTGTGTGAGCTCACCGGCCAGCCCGCGGGCCTCGTCTTCTCGTCCGGATATGCGGCCAACCTCGCCGTGCTCACTGCACTGGGAGACCCGGACACGCGGATCATCTCCGACGCCCACATCCACGCCTCGCTCATCGACGCCGCCCGCCTGTCGCGCTCACCGGTGACGATCTGCCCCCACGGCGACCTCGACGCACTCGAGGCGCTGCTGCGCGGGCGGACCGAGCCGCGGGCGATCATCGTCGTCGAGTCGATCTACTCGGTGCTCGGCGACGCCGCCGATCTCCCGGCGCTCGCCGACCTCGCCCAGCGCCACGACGCAGTGCTCGTCGTCGACGAGGCACACGGCATCGGGGTGGCCGGAGCGGGCCGTGGGGCGGTCCACGCCGCCGGCCTGGCCGGTCGCCCCGACGTGATCGTGACCGCGACCCTGTCCAAGGCCCTGGGCTCCCAGGGCGGCGCGGTGCTCAGCTCAGCGGAGGTGCGCGACCACCTGGTGAACACCGCGCGTGCGTTCATCTTCGATACCGGCCTGGCCCCCGCCGCGGCCGCCGCCGCGGGAGCCGCCGCCGCGATCATCCTCGCCGAGCCCGACCGCGTCGCCGCGCTGCACCGGGCCGCAGAGGCGATCGCCACCGCGGCGGGCATCGCCGCGGCGCCCGGCGCGGTGCAGTCGCTGCCCGTCGGCGACCCCAAGGTCGCCGTCCTCGCCGCCTCCCGCCTGGAGGCCGAGGGGATCCTCGTGGGCTGCTTCCGCCCCCCGAGCGTGCCCGACGGCATCTCCCGGCTGCGGCTCACCGCGCGCGCCGGGATCGACCCGCGCGCCGCCGCCGGTGCCGCGGCGCGGGCCCGTGCGGTGCTCGGGGGGCTGGGGTCGTGATGGGCGAGCTGCTCTTCATCACCGGCACCGACACCGGCGTCGGCAAGACGATCGCCACCGCCGCGCTGGTCTGCGGATACACCGCCAGCGGACGGTCGGTCGCCGTCTACAAGCCAACCCAGGCTGGGCTCGAGGACGGCCAGGGAGACTCCGACACCGTCGCGCGCCTCGCCGGGCTGGAGAGCGTGTTCGAGGGGATCCGCCTCGCTCTGCCCATGGCGCCGGTGTTCGCCGCCCGCCGTGAGGGCGTCGCCCTGCCCACCGCGGCGGACCACGCGGCACGGATCGCCGAGCTGTGCGGAGCCTTCGACGTCGTGTGCGTGGAGGGCGCCGGGGGCCTCCTCGTCGCCCTGGACGAGGCCGGCGCCACGCTTGTCGATATCGCCGCGGCGACCGCACATCCGGGCCGCTTCATCGTCGTCTGCCGGGCCGCCCTGGGCAGCCTCAACCACACTGCGCTCACCCTCGAGGCGCTCGCGCGACGGGGCGCGCCGGTGGCCGGACTGGTCATCGGCGCCTGGCCGGCCGCGCCCGATGAGATCGACACGGACAACCGCGCGCACTTCGGGGCCTTGGACGTCTCGCTGCTCGGGGCGATCCCCGCGGGCGCGGGCGCGCTGGACCCGGCGGACTTCCGGGCTCAGGCCCCGACCTGGCTCGCCCCGCCGGTGTCGGCCTGATTCGCCCCGCCGATGTGGGCCTGATTCACGCACCGAGGCCGAGCAGCAGCTCGACGTAGCCGTCGGCGATCTCCTCGGGGGAGAGGCGCCCGCGCGGGCGGTACCACTGGGCGGTGTGGTTCACCATGCCAAGCAGCGCCGACAGGGTGAGGCGGTTGTCCCCCAGGCGCAGCCCGCCAGCCGCCCCGACCCGCTCGATCGTCGCCTCGACGAGGCGCTCGAAGCTCTTCCGGCTCGCTCGTACCTCCTTCCACTGGGCACCACGCTCGATCACGTGGCGCTCCTGTTGGAAGACGAGCATGTGATCCCGGTGCTCGGTGACGTGACGGACCCAGAGGCGCACGAGCGCCCGCAACTGGATTGCCGGCTCAGCGTCGGTGGCCAGCAGCTCACGGGCCTGCTCCAGCAGCGGGTCCATGAGCTGGTCACAGATCATTGCCAGCAGCCGCTCCTTGGAGCCCACGTAGTGATAGATCCCCCCGGCGGCGAGGTCGACCGCCGCGGCGAGGTCCTGGATCGTCGTCTGGTCATAGCCCACCTCGGCGAAGACCGCAGCGGCCGCCCGCACGAGCTCGCCCTGGCGGCGGTCATAGCGCTCGGCCAGCCGCGGCCTGGTCGGACGTGAGGTCGGGGGCGGCGGGGCCATCGCGCCAGCGTACCGGCGCCCCACGGCCTGAGCGCGCCGCGGGCGCCCCGCCGGCCCGAGCCGCGCCGCCGGCCTCAGCGCGCGGCGCGGGCGGCGGCGTACTCACGGGCGAGCGCGCCGACGTAGCGGACCGCGAAGCGCCGCAGCTGCGTCTCGTCGCCCAGGGGGATCACCGAGTCGCGCGTGAGGGTGAAGGAGGTGACGAGCCGCGCGGTCACCTCGGCGAGGGCCGCAAGCTCCGGGTCCGGCGCCGCCTCCGGGGGTAGCCCGCCGGGTCCGTGCACAAGGCCGACGAGGAACTCCCGACCGATGGCCAGGACGGGTCCACCCTCGGTCGTGAGCAGCGGCAGCAGGAGCTCGGGCTCGGTACGCACCAGCCGCTGGAGCATCGCGTGGCGGCGCAGGCCGACGATCACCTGGACGAAGGCCTCGGTGAGCCGCGCCTCAGGATTCTCGATCGTCGCCACGCGCTCTTCGATCTCGGTGAGGAACCCCCGCAGCTCGTACAGGAGCGCCGCGCCGACCACCTCCCCCCGGCTGGGGAAGTGGCGATAGATGGTGACGCGCGAGAGCCCCACGCGGCGGGCCAGCTCGTCGACGGTGAAGCGGCGCACGCCGAAGTCCCCGATCTGATCCAGCGCGCTGGCGAGGATGCGCTCGCGGACACTCACGGGTCGGGAGGCGGCAGGGGAACCGGGCATGCGGGGCCAACCTAGCAGCGCGGAACCTCCCTGAGGATGAGTTTCAGATTTACAGAACCCGGTATTCTGTAACTCGGGGTTCGACCCCTTTCTCTCCACCCTTCGGAAAGGCCCTCCACCACCATGGCAACCGTCTCCGCCCCGCCCAAGCGGGAGCTCTACGAGCGTGAGCACAACCAGTACCGCAAGAGCTTCGCGACGTTCCTGCAGCGCGAGGTCGTCCCGCACTACGCCGAGTGGCAGGAGGCCGGGATCGTCCCGCGCGACCTGTTCACCAAGATGGGCGCGGACGGCTTCCTGTCTATGGGCGTTCCGGAGGAGTACGGCGGCATGGGCGTCGACGACTTCCGCTACAACGCGATCATCGCCGAGGAGGCGGCCCGCGCGGGCGTCGCCAACGCGATCGCCGGGCCCCAGCTGCACACCGACATCGTCCTGCCCTACCTGCTCAAGGGCGCGACCGAAGAGCAGAAGCAGCGCTGGCTGCCCTCCATCGCCAGCGGCGAGACGATCCTCGCCATCGGGATGACCGAGCCGAGCACCGGCTCGGACCTGGCCAACATCAAGACCCGGGCGGTCCGCCAGGACGACCACTACGTGGTCAACGGTTCCAAGACCTTCATCACCAACGGCGTCAACACCGATCAGGTCGTGCTCGCGGTCGTCACCGACCCCGAGGCGGGCCACGGCGGCATCTCGCTGCTCGTCGTCGACACCACGACGCCCGGCTTCTCCCGCGGCCGCAAGATCAAGAAGATCGGCCAGCACGCCTCCGACACCTCCGAGCTGTTCTTTAAGGACATGATCGTTCCCGCCGAGAACCTCCTCGGCGCCGAGGGCACCGGCTTCTTCCAGATGATGGAGAAGCTCGTCCCCGAGCGGCTCTCGCTGGCCGTCGCCTCGCTCGCCGGCGCCGAGCGCGCACTCGACCTGACGCTCGACTACGTCAAGGAGCGCAAGGCCTTCGGCCGGGCGATCGGCTCGTTCCAGAACTCCCGCTTCGTGCTCGCCGAGCTGCAGACCAAGCTCACCATCACGCGCACGTTCATCGACGACCTGATCGAACGTCAGGGCCGTGAGGACGTCTCCGCGGCGGAGGCGGCGATGGCCAAGTACTGGACGACGGACCTGCTCGGCGAGGTCACCGACAAGTGCCTGCAGCTGCACGGCGGCAACGGCTACACCGAGGACTACCCGATCTCCCAGGCCTGGGTCGACGCGCGCCTCAACCGCATCTACGCGGGCACGAACGAGATCATGAAGGAGATCATCGGCCGCACGATGGGCCTCTGATCGCACTCTGACGCTGGTGTTCGGCCTGGTCTGTGGGACCAGGCCGACCTTCGGAACGCACCCATCTTCCGGCTTCGCCGGGGGCTCTGGGTGCGTTGTGCGTGTCCCAGTTCCTCTCTCCGGCACGGGTCGGAGTCCACGAACCCGACAACCCCCCTACCGCCGCGCCGGCCTGGTCGGGTTGCGCATCCCCCAGTCCCGGAACGCGACCACCCCCCTCCGGGGAGCGGGACCTAGTCGGGTGATGGGACCACCGCGGGCCGCGTCCTAGACGCGCTCGAGAATCGCCCCCGTTCCCAGGCCGCCGCCACAGCACATGGTGACCAGCCCGGTGGCGGCGTCCCGGCGCTCCATCTCGGCGATGATCGTCGCGAACAACCGGGCCCCCGTGGAACCCACGGGATGGCCGAGCGCCATCGCGCCACCGTTGACGTTCACCCGGTCCATGTCCGCCCCCAGCTCGCGCTGCCAGGCGAGGACGACGGAGGCGAAGGCCTCGTTCACCTCGATCAGATCGAACTCGTCGATGGCCATGCCGCTGCGCTCGAGCAACCGCTGGGTCGCCGGGATCGGGCCGGTGAGCATGATGATCGGGTCGACGCCGACGGTGGTCTGATCGACCATCCGCACCCGGGGCGTGAGCCCGTAGCGGGCCACCGCGTCGGCGCTGGCCACGAGCACGGCTGCGGCGCCGTCGGAGAGCTGTGAGGAGGTGGCGGCGGTCACTCGGCCGTCAGGCTTGAACGGGGTCCGCAGCGTGGCGAGATCATCGAGGTTCGTCCCCGGCCGGATCCCCTGATCGCTGCTCACCCGCCCGTGCGGGGTGATGATCGCCACGATCTCGGAGTCGAAGCGACCGTCACGGGTGGCCAGGTCGGCCCGGCGGTGGGACTCGACGGCGAGCGCGTCCATCTCCGCGCGGGAGATATCCCACCGCTGCGCGATCATCTCGGCGCTGATTCCCTGGGGCACGAAGTCGAAGCGGTCCAACAACTCCTGGGGCCACGGCGACCCGTAGAGCTCCATCACCTTCAGCGGCGCGTCGATCGGCACATGCCCCATGTGCTCGACCCCGGCGGCAATGACGAGGTCGTGGGTGCCCGAGGCCACGAGCGCCGAGGCGTAGGCGACGGCCGACTGGGCCGAGCCACACCGGCGATCGATGGTGATGGCCGGCACCTCGGCCGGGTACCCCATCTGGAGCCAGGCGTTGCGGGCGATGTTGCGTGACTGCTCACCGAAGAGGGCGGTGCAGCCGACGATGACGTCGTCCACCGCGGCGGGGTCGATCCCGGTGCGGGCGACCAGAGCGCGGTAGCACTCACCCAGCAGCGTGTTGGGGTGGGTGTCGCGGTACACCCCCTTCTCCGGATGGGCCCGGCCGATCGGCGTGCGCACGGCCTCGACGATCAGCGTCTCGCGGCCGTGGCGGCGCAGCGGAGAGTCACGGCCGCTCACGCGGACGCTCCGCCGCTGCCGCCCGCCGTGCCGGGCCCACCGGCGGACGTGGCTGCAGATCGACCCCGGGCCTGAGCGCTGGCAAAGACCGGGGGGCGGCGCTCGAGGAAGGCCGTGAAGCCCTCACGCGCCTCCCCGTGCTCGAACAGCGCCTGCTCCTCCGCGGCCTCGAAGGCGATGCCGGCGGCGAGGTCGCGGGAGACGGCGGCATCGAGGCAGCGGTGGGTGGCCGCCAGCGCGGGGGCCGAGGCCTCAGCCACCCGCCGGGCGATGTCCATGGCCACCGCCTCAGCCTCACCGTCGCCGACGCGCCGGTCCAGCAGCCCGATCGCGAAGGCCTCCTCCGCCGCGACCTGGCGGCCCGTGACGAGCAGGTCGAGGGCACGGCTGCGCCCGATGATCCGGGGCGGCCCATCTTGCGGATCGGGCGCACGTCGACGTAGTCGCGGTCGAGGTCGGTGAAGAACAGGGTCATGCCGTCGGTCTTCTTCGCGGCGTCCTCGAAGCGCGTCGTGCGCGTGAGCAGCAGGATCTTCTCGGACTCGAGCGACTTGGAGGTCCAGACCTTGCGGCCGGTGATGACGTACTCGTCGCCCTCGCGCTTGGCGAAGGTGGTGATGCGGGGGGTGTCCGAACCCGCATCGGGCTCGGTGACCCCGAAGCAGACGTGCAGGTCGCCGGAGACGATGCGGGGCAGGGCCTCGGCACGCATCGCCTCAGAACCGTGCTTGATCACCGGATGCATGCCGAAGATGGACATGTGGATGGCGCTCGCGGCCGTCTGGCCGCCCCCGGACGCGGCGATTTCCTGCATCATCAGCGAGGCCTCGAAGATCCCCATCCCGCCGCCGCCGAACTCCTCGGGCACGCAGATCCCGACCCAGCCCTCGTCGGCAAAGCCCCGGTAGAACTCCCAGGGGAACTCATGGCTCTGGTCCTTCTGTGCCCAGTAGTCATCGTCGAACCGGGCCGCCAACTTGGCGACCGCCCGGACGATGCCCCGCTGGTCGGCGTTCAGCTCGAACTCCACCGTCGTTCCCCTCAGTCCTCGGATCTCACAGCCCCGGGGACGCTACCCGGGCCGGTCCGAGCCGGTGTCACCCCTGCGACTGAAGCGAGGAGAGCAAAAGGGGTGGACCCACGGCCGCTCGGGTCCACAAACCCGACCAACCCCCGGCCTCGCCGCCGCCCTGGTCGGGTTGTGCATCTCTGAGTCCCGAAACCCGACCACCCCCTCCCGCCGGCCGGGACCTGGTCGGGTTATCGGACCGGCGCACGCCCGCCCCGCCCTCAGGCGCCTTCAGGATGCTCCGCCGCCCCGGCGAGGATCGCGGCGCTGCCGGTCACCGTCGAGCCTTCGGGCAGATGGAGGACCGGCAGATTCTCCTGACCCGGCAGGATTTTGGACGCAGGGCACCGCCCGGTGGTGGCCATGCCCAAGGGGGTCCGACTGCGGCCATGGGCACCTCGACCCGATATCCGGCGGCCGTGAGCGCGTCCGCCGCCCGGCCGCCGATCTCCCCCTCCAGACACCACTGATTTGTCACAGCTACGTAGGAAGTATGTAACATCATCGTAGGTAAGGGTGTACTGAAGGCCATCCTTTCTCTGCCGGATCACAGAACACTGGAGCAGCTGAAGATGAGCGCCTTGATGAAGCAGCGAGCAGGTCATCTGACCGACGAGTACCGGGAGATGCTCGAAACCCTCTCGGAGGGCTCGGTCCACGTGCACTTCGATCCCTATGAGGACATTGACTGGGACGCATCCGAGCTGGCCGTCGACCGCCAGGACCCGCGTTGGATCCTCGACCCCGAGCTCGATCCACTCGGCGCCCACCCCTGGTACCGCGCCCAGCCCCAGGCGGTACAGATCGAGATCGGCCGGCGCCGCACCGCCAACGTGGTCAAGGTCGGCTCGGTGTTCGAATCGGCGCTCATCCGCGGCCTCATGCAGTACGCGATGACCCTGCCCAACGGGTCCCCGGAGTTCCGCTACTGCATGCACGAGATGACCGAGGAGTGCAATCACATCCAGATGTTCCAGGAGCTGGTGAACCGCATCGGCGAGGACGTCCCCGGTCCGCGGCCGCTGTTCCGGCGCCTGGTGCCGTTTCTGGGCTACGCCGGCGGGTTCATGCCGCTCGCCTTCATGATCGGGATTCTCGGCGGCGAGGAACCGATCGACCACTACCAGAAGGCGCTGATCCGCTCCGGCAACGAGATGCCGCCGCTGATGGCCCGGGCGATGCAGATCCATATCGCCGAGGAGGCGCGTCACATATCCTTCGCCGACGCGTTCCTGCGCTTCCACCTTCCCCGCCAGTCCCGGCCGACCCGGGAGTTCCTCGCCGTGCTGTTTCCGGTGCTGATGGCGTTCCTGTGCGACGCGATCACCCGGCCGAGCTACTCGCTGTTCGCGGGCACCGGACTGCCGCGCGAGGTCTACCGCGAGGCGCTGGTCCGTGGCTCCGAGCACGACAAGATCACCGCCGGCTACTTCAACGACATGCGCAAGCTATGTGAGGAGACCGGGCTGATGACCGGCGCGGGGAAGCGGATGTGGAAGCGGTTGGGGATCTACGGCGAGCCCTCGCGCTACCGCGGCGAGCCCGACCG
>DASSZV010000059.1:0-11498 GCA_035702765.1 Solirubrobacteraceae bacterium | reverse complement strand
ACCCAGATGTCATCGCCGTTCAGGCCGAAGCCCTCACGGCTGAGCTCCCAGGCAAAGCGGATCGCCTCACGCTTGAAGTAGTCACCGAAGGAGAAGTTGCCGAGCATCTCAAACAGCGTGAGGTGCCGGGCGGTGACGCCGACGTTCTCGATGTCGCCGGTGCGGAAGGAGGGCTGGCAGGTGGTGAGCCGCGGCGCCGGGGGGCGCTCGGTGCCGGCGAAGTAGGCCTTCAGCGGGTGCATGCCCGCAACGATGAACAGGGCGGACTTGTCGCCCGCGGGCGGGATCAGGGAGGCGCCCTGGCCGCGCAGGTGGCCCTGGGACTCGAAGTACTCGAGGTAGGTGCGACGGATCTCGTCCGAGGTCATGGCCATGGTGCCCGCGAGTGTAGGCAGGCGGGGGGTCTCAGTCGTTCTGCGCCGCCTGTCCCGGGGGGCCGCCGCTGCGCTCGCCCGCCGACCGTGCGGGCGCCGACTCAGCCCTGGCGGACCAGGGCGAGCACGGCCTCGCCGTGGCGGTCGAGGAACGCGGGCCCGATCCCGTTGAGCCGGCCGAGCTCGGCCAGGCTCGCTGGGCGCGTGTGGGCGATGAGCTCGAGCGCCGCGTTGTGGGCCACCGTGTAGGCGGGCTTGCCCTGGGCGGCCTCCTGACGCCAAGCCTTCAGTTGCCCGAGCAGGGCCACGTCGACAGGACGCATCTCCGGCAGCAGGCTGGGTCGTGTGCCCGACCCGGCTGACCCGCCACCTGAGGGGCCCCGGCCGGGTCGGGGCCGGCGGCTGGGCAGGCTCTCGGGATCGGGCAGGCCGACGGTGTCGGGGTCACAGACGTCACAGCAGCGGCCCGTGGGGGCGGCCGGGCTCGAGTCGGAGAAGTGGTCGAGCAGCATCCGCCGTCGACACACCTCCGAGGCCGAGGCGTAGGTCTTGATCGCGGCGTAGGCGCGCCAGCTGCGGTCCGCCGCCGCCGCGCAGATGTCCGCCACGGCCTCACGCGGCAGCCGGTCGGCCACGGAGATGGCCAGCCTCCCGCCTCCCGCCCACTCCAGCGACAGCGCCCCGGCGCGCTCGAGGATGCCCAGGCAGACGCGGTCTCGGTCCTCACGCGGGGCCTCGATTTCCACCGCGGCACCGTCCTCGCGGCGACGGGCCCGCAGCCGGGCAAAGAGGGAGGCGACGTCATCAGGACCGATCCCGTCGCGCTTGATGAAATTCACCAGGCGCCCCAGGTCCGCGCGGCTGGCCAGCAGCACGGCCCGTGCCGCTGCCCCGTCGCGGCCACCGCGGCCGGCCTCCTGATAGAGCGCTTCGACGCTGGTGGGGATCGTCACGTGCCAGACGCTGCGCACGTCCGCCTTGTCGACCCCCATGCCGAAGGCGTTGGTGGCCACCACGACCTCGACGTCGGAGGTCATGAAGCGATGCTGGGCGGCGGCGCGCTGCTCCGCGGACATTCCGGCGTGGTATCCCACGGCGTCGAGGTCCTCGCTGAGCAGACGGTCGACGACCTCCTCGACGTCACGGCGGGTGCCCGCGTAGACGATCGCGGGCCGGTTGGCCGGGTCGCGCAGACCGTGCAGGAGCAGCTGCAGCCGGTGCTCCTTGGAGCCCTCCCCGTCGAGGGCGACGACGTCGAAGGAGAGGTTGGGGCGGTCGAAGCCCGAGCGAATCATCACCGGGTCGCGCAGTTCGAGGCGCCGCTGGATCTCCTCGGCCACCTGCTCGGTCGCCGTCGCGGTGGCGGCCATCACCGGCGGGCGGCCCAGGCGTTTGATGACCCGGCCCAGACGCAGGTAGTCGGGGCGGAAGTCATGGCCCCATTCGGAGAGGCAGTGGGCCTCGTCGACGACGAACAGCCCGACCCCGCGGCGCTCCAGCGCGGCGGTGAAGGAGGGCACGCCAAAGCGCTCGGGTGAGCAGAAGACGATCCGCGCGCTGCCGTCGAGGATCCGCTCCCGCGCCGCGCGCGCGGCCTCCTCCCCCATGCCCGAGGCGAGCATCACCGCGGGATGACCGTCCTGGACGAGGCGACGGTACTGATCGGCGATCAGCGCGATGAGCGGTGAGACGACGACGGTGAGCGTCTCAGAGGCCAGCCCGGGCAGCTGGTAGCAGAGGCTCTTGCCCCCGCCGGTGGGCATCACCAGCAGGCAGTCACGGCCGGCCAGGGCGGCCTCCACGGCATCACGTTGTCCCGGCCGGAAGCTGTCGAGGCCGAAGTGGGCCAGCAGCGCGTCCGCCTCCGCGGGGCCGGAGTAGAAGCGGGTGGGGACCGGCTCCAGGGGCAGCCCGTCGAGGCCCTGGAGCGCACGGGTGGCCGCCTGCTCGTCCTGGGTGCTCGCCGAGAGCCGGGCCAGCGCGGCCACGACGTCGGCGACCTCGGAGCGCAGCGCGGGATCGAGCTCCCGGTAGGAGGCCCGCAGCTCACCCAGGTCGGTGCTCACTCGGGCCGGGGAGAGGGCGTCGGCCCGCCCGAGCAGGGCGCTGGCGCGAGTGATGAACTCCTGGGCGGTGATGAGCGACGGCATCTGCGCCGATGACAGCGCACCGCTCGGACGCCTCGCCGTCAACGCGCGATCGTCCCCCAGCCGACGATCGCCTCCCCGTCCATGAGCGCCGCGAGCTGGCCCGGGGCCGCGGCGTCGACGGGACGGCCCAGCTCGAGGATCAGCTCGCGGTGGCGGCCCGGGCCGGCCGGCGCGTCCAGGCGCGCCGGCAACGGCGCGGAGCGGTAGCGCAGCTTCACCCGATTCACGCGGGCGCCGTCACCATGCAGGCGGGCGCCGCGGAGACGGATCCGATCCTGTTCGAGCTCACGCCGCGGCCCGACGACGAGACGGTTCGCCGCGGCGTCCTTGGCGAGCACGAACAACGGCTCGCCGTCCGCGCCGCGCACGTCGCCGAACCCCCGGCGCTGGCCGACGGTGAAGAGCTCGTGCCCGGGATGGGACCCCAGGCGCGTCCCGTCGGCGGCGACGACCTCACCCGGGCGGGGGGCGATCCCCCCGTGGCGGGCCAGAAAACTCGCGCGGTCGGTCCCGGCGAGGAAGCAGAGGTCCTGGGAATCGGGCTTCTCGGCCACGGGCAGGGACCGCTGGGCGGCGATCGCGCGCACCTGCGGCTTGGTGAGCTCGCCGAGCGGGAAACGCAACCGCGCGAGCGACTCGGGGGCGAGTGCGGCGAGCATGTAGGTCTGATCCTTGTCCGGGTCCGCGGCCACGCGCAGTAGCCCGTCGGCGACCCGGGCGTAGTGTCCGGTGGCCAGTGCCCCGGCGCCCAGGCGGTCGGCGAGCTCGAGCATCGCGTCCAGGCGCACGTGGCCGTTGCAGCGGATGCACGGGTTGGGGGTCTCTCCCGCCCGGTAGGCGGCGATGAACGGGTCGACCACCCCGGCCCGGAAGGCCTCGCGCAGGTCGAGGGTGAAGTGGGCCAGTCCGAGGTCGTGGGCGAGCTTGCGCGCCAACGACACCGCCGAGGAGGAGCAGCAGGAGCGCTCGGCGTCGTTCTGCGCGTCGGCCCACAGCTCGAGCGTCACCGCGACGGTGTCCCCCGCCTCGGCGAGCAGGCTCGCCGCGACGGCGGAGTCGACGCCGCCGGACATGGCCACGAGCGTGCGCGGCCCCGCCTCCGGGACCCGGAGGGCGCCGGCCCGGTGCGCGAGGCACCCGAGCGTGCGGGCCAGCGCGTCCGCGGCGACCTCAGCGGCGTGAAATTTGCCCGGGGAGAGACCGCCGAGCTCCTGCGCGACGGTCGTCGCGCCGACCCGCGCGGCCTCGAGTAGACCCATGCCGCGGACCAGGCTCACGGCCGCGGAGGCGGCGGCACTCGTCGCCCCGCAGCCCTCGGCACGGAAGCCCGCGTCGGTGATCGTCTGGCCGTCGGTGGCCAGGGACATCTGCACGGTGTCACCGCAGACCCCGCCCTCGGCGGTGACGGTGACGGCGCCGGCGGGGACGTGACCCTCGCCCTGGGGCGAACGCAGGTGGTGCTCGAAGACCTCGGGGTCCATGAGGCCAGGATAGGCCTGACCTCGGCCTCGCCAGGACGGCTGGGAGCTCAGCGGCCGGGGCGCGCGCGCAGGGCGAGACCGAGCTCACGCAGCTGGATGTCGTCCACCGGCGCCGGCGCGTCGGTGAGCGGGTCGGCCCCGGACACCGCCTTGGGGAAGGCGATGACGTCACGGATGTTGTCTCGGCCCATGAGCAGCATGACGAGGCGGTCGATGCCCATGGCAATGCCGCCGTGGGGCGGCGCTCCGTACTTGAGCGCGTCGAGCAGGAAGCCGAAGCGCTCCTGGGCGGCGTCGGCGTCCAGGCCGATGATCTCGAACACCCGCTGCTGGACGGAGGCCTCGTGGATGCGGATCGAGCCGCCCCCCACCTCGTACCCGTCGACAACGAGGTCATAGGAGTCCGAGAGCAGTGCGGACGGGTCGGAGAGGTCCTCCCCGGCGGGCGCGGTGAACGGGTGATGCTCGGCGGTCCAGCCGCCCTCGCCGTCGGAGGTGAACATCGGGAAGTCAGTCACCCAATGGATGTCGTGGACCCCCGGGGGCACGAGCGAGAAGCGCCGGGCGAGCTCGAGGCGCAGCGCGCCGAGCACGGTCTGAGCCGTGGCGCGCGCGTCCGCGACGAGGAAGATGACGTCACCGACGTTCGCGCTCAGGGCGACCTTGATCGCCTCGACCTCACCGGAGGCGAGGAACTTGGCGATCGGCGAGCGCAGTGAACCGTCCTCCTGCACGAACATCCAGACCAGTCCCTTGGCCCCGTAGGACTTCGCGTACTCGGTGAGCGCGTCGAGCTCGGAGCGGGGCAGTTCGCGCGCCCCGGCGTTGATGCCGAGCACCACCGGGGCGCTCTTGAAAACGTTGAACTCTGAGCCGGTCACCGCGTCTGAGAGGTCGTGCAGGTGCAAGCCGAAGCGGCGGTCGGGTCGGTCACTGCCGTAGACGCTCATCGCCTCATTCCAGGAGATGCGCTCCCACGCCGGGGCGGGGACATCGAAGCCCGCGTCCGCGAAGACCGCGCCGAAGGTCGCCTCGAGCGTCGCGATGACGTCCTCACGCTCGGCAAAGGCCATCTCGATATCGAGCTGGGTGAACTCGGGCAGGCGGTCCGCGCGGCTGTCCTCGTCCCGGAAGCAGCGGACGATCTGGTAGTAGCGCTCCAGGCCGCCGACCATGAGCAGCTGCTTGAACAGCTGCGGGGACTGGGGCAGCGCGTAAAAGGAGCCCGGCGCAGTGCGGGCGGGCACGAGGAAGTCGCGAGCGCCCTCGGGCGTCGAGCGGGTGAGGAACGGAGTCTCGATCTCCAGGAAGTCGCGATCCTCCAGCACGCGGCGGATGACCGAGACGGCACGGGCGCGCACCTCGAGAGCCTCGCGCATCGGGGTGCGTCGCAGGTCCAGGGGCCGGTGGCGCAGACGCAGCGTCTCATCGACGTGACCGTCCTCGTCCACGGGGAACGGCGGGGTCTCGGAGTCCGCGAGCAGGTCGAGGCCGCCCACGGCGAGCTCGATCTCCCCGGTGGCCAGGTTCGGATTGACGTTGGCCGCATCCCGACGGACGACCTCGCCGGACGCCGAGACAACATCCTCGGAGCGGAGCTTGTGCGCGGCGGCGAACACCTGGCCCGCATCGGGGTGGAAGACGAGCTGGACGATCCCCGAGCGGTCGCGCAGGTCGATGAAGATGAGTCCGCCGTGGTCACGGCGGCGGTGCACCCAACCGGCGACGCGGGCGGTCGAGCCGGCGCGGTCGGCGGTGAGCTGGCCCGCCCAGGCGTCGCGATAACGGTTGGCGCTGAGCGGGAACTTCACAGCCGGTGTCCTCTCAGGATGGTGGGGATGACGTCATGGGCGGAGCCAAGGTCGCGCTGCTCGCCGGACTCCATGTCCTTGAGCGCCACGCCGTCGCCAAGCAGAGCAACCCAGCGCGCGCCCAGGCGGTCAGCGTGCTTGAGCGACGCCTTCAGCGAGCGGCCGGTGAGTTCGAGCTGGGCATGGAGTTCGGCGCGGCGGGCCTCACGGGCGAGGGTGAAGGCGACCGCGTCGGTCCCGCTGCCCGGGACCGCCACGACGTAGAGGTCGACCGTGTCAGGGGCGACGGGCAGCTCCGAGCCGGCCAGCAGGATCCGCTCCACGCCCGCCGCCCAGCCCGCGCCCGCCGTGGGCTGGCCCCCGAGCTGCTCGATAAGCCCGTCATAGCGTCCGCCGCCGCCGACCCCGGACTGGGCGCCGAGGTGGTCAGAGGTGAACTCGAACAGGGTGCGCGTGTAGTAGTCGAGGCCGCGCACGAGCGTCGTGTCGAGCTCATAGCTGAGGCCCGCGCCGTCGAGCAGCTGGCGCACGGTGGCGAAGTGCTCGGCGTCCTCGGGGGTGAGCCGGTCCATCAACCGAGGGGCGTCGGCCATCACCGTGGCGGCCGCCGCCGAGTCGAAGGCGCGCATCGGGTTGAGGTCGATGCGCGCGACGACCTCGGCGGGCAGCTCGGCCTCGCGAGCGCGCAGGTAGGCGGTGAGCTCGACGCGGTACTCGGCCCGGGTCTCGGGAGTGCCGAGGGACCCCAGGCGCAGGCGAGTGCCGGTGACCGACATCGCCTCGAGCAGCTCAGCGAGCAGGATGATGAGCTCGGCGTCCGTCTGGGGCGACGCCGCGCCGATGACCTCGGCACCGACCTGCCAGAACTGACGCTGGCGGCCGCGCTGGACGTTCTCGGCGCGGAAGAACGGGGACAGGTACCAGAACTTCAGGGGCGCGGCGAGCTTGTGCATCCCGTGCTCGATGTACGCGCGACAGATGGACGCCGTGCCCTCCGGGCGCAGGGTGAGGCTGCGCCCGCCGGCGTCGGTGAAGGTGTACATCTCCTTCTGGACGATGTCGGTGGCGTGACCGACCCCGCGGGAGAACAGCTCGGTGGCCTCGAACACCGGGGTCTCGATGCGGCGGTAGCCCGCGGCGCCGAGCAGCTTGCGGGCGTGGTGCTCGAGCAGCTCGCGCCGGGCCGCCTCGGACGGCAGGACGTCGTATGTCCCCTTCGGCGCCTCGATCATCTCGAGCTCACCGAGGGGGTGGCGCGGACCCGCCTCACCGGTGGGCGAGCTCGGTGAGGAAGGGATTACTTGCGCGCTCGTGCCCGAGCGTGGTGGTGGGCCCGTGCCCCGGGTACACGGTCGCGGAGTCCGGGAACTCGCCGAGCAGCGACTCGATCGAGGTCAGCAGCGTCGGCCAGTCCCCACCGGGAAGATCGACGCGGCCGACGCTGCCCTGGAAGAGGACGTCACCGGCCAGGAGCGCCTCGGCGTCCCGCACCGCATAGGTGACGTGTCCGGGGCTGTGCCCGGGCGTGAAGCGGACGTCGAAGGTGAGCCCGGCGAGCTCGAGCACCTCACCGCCGCCCACGGTGGCGTCAGCGTCATAGGAATCAAAGGGCCCGAAGCCCGGGAAGCGCACGTAGTCGTTGATGTTCGCCAGCACCTCGACCTCGCGCACGGGGCAGTACACGGGCGCCCCGGTGGCGGCGGCCACGGCGCTCACCGCGCCGACGTGATCGAAGTGCGTGTGCGTGAGGAGGATGGCGGCGACATCGCTGATCCCGAGCTGCCCCAGGACGTCGGTGATGCGCTCGGCCTCGTCGCCGGGGTCGACGACGACGGCGCTGTCGGCGCCGCGCCGGCGCACGAAGTAGCAGTTCTCCTGCAGCGGGCCGACGGTCAGGGCGCGGATGTCGACGCTCATCGGCCCCGTCTGGCGGCCGGGGCGACGGTCTTGTTCATCCGACGCTTCCACATGAAGCGCTCCATGTAGTACCCACCGGGGACGTACACGACGAAGGCGAGCAGCGCGACGACGACGACCGCCGGAGCCGAACCGCTGCGCTTGTTCGTGAGCAGCAGGACGACGAGGATGATGACGGCCATGATCGCCGAGTTGCGCACCGCCCGCGACCATGACGGGGGACGGTTGAGGCGCTCCGCGCGGGCCTCGTCCCGGGCTTGGCGCTTCTTCTCCTCCGGGCTCGGCGGACGGCCGGTGCGGCCGCGCGCCTCGACGATGCCGGCGGCGTTGCCCCGGTGCTTGGTTTGGCGCTTCTTCTTCGTCTGGGCCACTGACTCAGGAGAGTAGTGCTTCCTCGAGCGTCCGGCGATGGCGCAGCGGCACCTCCGCAGGGAAATCGATGAAGTAGCGACCGGGGGGCAGACCGACGATCTCGGCGGCCGCGACCGGCGCGCGGCGCCGCACCGCATCCAGCACGTGAGCCGGTCCGCAGCGATCCGGGTCCTCGAGGTTCATCGACACCTGGACGACCCCGCCGGACAGGGGCACGCCGATGGCCCGCACCCCCGGGAGGGTCCGGATCTCCGCGGCGATCCGCCGGGCGTCCGCGAGCGTCGCCGGGGCGGCCAGCTCGAGATTGAAGGCCAGCAGCGGCGGCCGGGCACAGACGAGCACCGCCCCCGCGCTGGGGTGCAGCCGCCGAGGGCCGAAGTCGGGCCGTGCCTCCCCCGAGGCGATCCGCGCGGCGAGACCGGCCACGCCGCCCCGCCGGATGGAGGCCCGGGTGACCCGATCCTCGGTGAGGATCCCGTAGAGGAAGACCGGCAGCCCGAGTTCCTCGGCCAGACGGTCCGCGCTGAGCAGCGCCGCCGCGGCGGCGGCGCCGCGCTCAGATGTCTCGCAGTAGACAAAGGGCGCCACGTCGAGCGCTCCGACGTGTGGATGCACGCCACCCCGGGTACGGACATCGATATGTCGGATCGCCAGGATCGCTCCCTCCATCAGAGCGTCGCTCAGCTCCTGCGGGCCGCCAGCCAAGGTGTACACCGACCGGTTGTGGTCGGCGTCGGAATGCACGTCAAGGAGACGCGCCCGGGACGCGACCGCAGTCGCGATCGCCTCGACCGTCAGCTGCGCGCGACCCTCAGAGAAGTTCGGAACAGCTAGCAGCGTCACGGGTCCAGTATCCCGGCTGGGCCCGGGCGCCGGTGGCCCGGCGGGTGGCTAGACTGAGGGCCGCGCCAGGGTAGCTCAGCTGGTTAGAGCGCAGCACTCATAATGCTGAGGTCGAGAGTTCGAGTCTCTCCCCTGGTATCAGCCCTCGGAGCTCTCGGACGCAACGGGTCGCGTCAGTCGCGGTGGTCGGTGCGGGACGCAGTGGATCAATGCGGTCCCGCCCGTACGGGCAATGGGATCCCCGCGCTGAGCCGGCCGGTGAGCTCAGCTCACCGCCGCAGCTGACGGGTCGCTCCTCACACGCGCGGCCGACGCGCCTACGCGTTCACGCACGAGGCTCGGCCCGATCTGAGCCAGCAATGCGTCGACGACGGCGGGGTCAAAGTGTGTCCCGGCACATCGCCGCAGTTCCGCGGCGGCCTTCTCCAGGCGCATGGCCAGACGGTACGGGCGGTTCGAGGTCATGGCGTGGAAGGCGTCACAGGCGCAGACGATGCGGGACTCGACAGGGATCTGCTCTGCGATAAGCCCGTCGGGGTAGCCGGCACCGTCCCAGCGCTCATGGGAGTTGCGCACGATCCGGCCCACACCGCTGAGCGTGCCCCCGACCTGGCGCAGCATCTCCTCCCCGTAGAGCGTGTGCCGGCGCATGACCGCCCACTCCCTCTCATCCAGCGGTCCGTTCTTGTGCAGGATGTCCTTGGGCACACGGATCTTGCCGACGTCATGGAGGAGCGCGCCGAACTCGACACGCTGCCGGGTCGCTGCATCCAAGCCCAGTCGGTCGGCAATCGCCAGGCTGAGATCGACGACCGCCTTGGAATGCTGTCCGGTGTACTCGTCGTCGTCCTCGATGACGTCGCCCAACAGCAGCGCGGTGCCCCGGTAGGCAGTCGAGAGCGCGAGCGTGTTCTCCATCCGCTGGGTGCGCTCACGGGCGAAGAGGGCGAGCAGACCGATGACCGGGAGCTCGAGCAGGATGACTCCGGGACGGTTGACGGACACCGCGGCGAGCTGGAGCCCGGCGCAGGAGAGGGCGGCGTCGGTGAGGTAGAGCCACGCCATTTGGGTCTGGGCGGAAGGGACGATCCGTTCAGACAACCAGGTCCGGAGGAGTCCGCTGGCGATGTCGACGCTGACCTGAACAGCGAACGCGAGCAGGTAGATGGGCCAGTGCGACCAAGCGAAGGTCTGATCGCCGGAGACGAGCAGCACGACGACGGGGCCGACGAGGTACCAGTTATCCCCGACGCAGACCGCGATCCTGGCAGCGCGCCGCCCCCCTGTCGATGGAGGAATGAGGCTCGGGATACGGTCGACCAACATGATCCCGATCACGATCAGCGGCACCAGTCGAAGCGGGAGGACGAACAGCATCGGGATGAACACCAGCTGGGCCGGCCACGTGTGAGCGGAACCGACGGGAAACTTCGCCCGGCGGGCGGCCAGAAACACGACCGTCACAACACAGAGAGCTGGTATCGACAGGCTGCGCCCCGGGGGGCCCAGCAGCGCGATGGCGACGGAGACGGCGAGTAGACCGGCAGCTGCCGAGCCCTCCGTGAGGAGGGTCCGGCGATCCTGGCTTTCGGACTCGAAGCGTTCCTGCGCAACGCGCAGCAATACTTCGCCCTCGGGATCGGAGTACGAGTCGTAGCTCACGACAGACGATCGGTCAGCAGCGCCAGGCCTACGGGCGGATCAGCCACCGCGCATCCACGGGTCGACGTAGAGGTCATCGATCTGCCAGTTGCCACCCGTCCCCTGCGGCGTGAAGGTGAGGGTAACCGGGGTCTCGCTGCCCGGAGCGGCCTCGAGGACGTTGAACAGAATCGCGAGCGGAGCGGACGGGTTCCAGGTGCTCGTCGCGCTGATCTGCCCCAGCGAAAGCGTCACGGTCGTGCCGAAGCTGGTGGTCGCCGTCGCGCTCACCGCGAGCGTCGAGCTCGTGGACCCGCTGTTCTCGGCGAAGAATCGGATGGTCGGCGCGTTGAAACCGACGCAGAAGGACGGGGTGGTTGCCGAGCTGCCATCGGGTAGCGACAGCGACTGGGTCGACGGCGCGGCACCGGCCAAGCTGTATCCGTCCCCACCGGCGACGGCGGACGCGCCGCCACTCAGGGTCCAGCTGGCGGCGGAGCCGGCGAAGTTGCCGTCCGGAGCGAGGAAATACTCGTTGATGTCGCCCCACGGGAGGAAGGCCTGGACGTCCTGGGGGGTCCCGCAGTTCTGTGCGTCCTGGGTGAGCAGGGAGGCGTGAGCGGTACCCGCGGTGCTCAACGTCATCACGGCGGCGAGAAGTCCGGCGGGGACGAAACGAAATCGGTTCAGCACTTTGCTCTCTCTCATGGTGTATTGGCCCTGAGCCCGTATCGGGTCAAAACCTCCAGAGCGTTAATCGGACAACGGTCGGGTCAGCATTGACCCATATCGAACAGATGTCCAGCCAGGCAGGTGTCGCACCATGTCGCCCCGACGACCGAGGCGGTCTGCACCGCGCACCGATCCGCCAACTAGGCTCGCAACCATGGCAATCCGGGCCACGGTCAG
>DASSZV010000012.1:0-20013 GCA_035702765.1 Solirubrobacteraceae bacterium | reverse complement strand
GGGGCGGCGCGGCCCAAGGTGTGCTTTCTGCCCACCGCCTCCGGAGACGCCGATCATTATGTGGTGCGCTTCTATCGCGCCTTCCCGGCGAGCCGCTGCCAGGCCTCGCACATCTCCCTGTTCCGGCGCGAGACGGGGGTGGCCGATCCCCGCGCTCACCTGCTGGAGCAGGACGTCATCTACGTCGGCGGCGGGTCGCTGGTCTCCCTGCTGGGCACCTGGCGGGCGCATGGGCTCGACGGTCACCTGCGTGAGGCCTGGGAGGCCGGGGTGATCCTCTGCGGCGGATCGGCGGGGGCGCTGTGCTGGTTCTCCCAGGCGCTGTCGGGGTTTCACGAGGGGCCATCGCGCCAGATCGAGGGGCTTGGGCTGCTGCCCTACTCAATCGCCGTGCACTACCACGAGGAGCGCGGGCGCCGCGACGGCTTCATCGACGCGGTGAGTGCCGGACTGTGCCCCGGCTACGGGGCCGGTGACTCCGCTGCGCTGCACTTCGTCGACGACCGCCTGAGTGAGGTGGTCTCCTCCCGCGCGGAGGCGCGCGCTGCCTACGTCGCCCCCGGCCTGGGCGGACGGGCCGACGAGCACGAGCTGGAGGTCCGCTACCTGGGGCGGCCCGTGCTTGACGGCGCGGTGACGATGCTGGAGGAGGCGCTTCCCGCGTCGGTCGCCGCGTGAGCGCGGCGGGGCCGGGGGATGCCGCCCGGCGCGCGCGCGACCCTCGGCGGATCCTCGCCATGGGCGGCGGGGGCTTCACCATGGAGGAGCGGGCCGAAGGGCTGGATCGCCTGGTGCTGGAGCTCACGGGCAAGCCGGTGCCGCGGATCTGTTTCCTGCCCACCGCCTCGGGGGATCCGCGGGAGCAGGTGACGCGCTTTCAGGAGCGCTTCGGAGCCTGGCCCTGTGAACCCTCGATCCTTTCGCTCTTCCACCTGGGCCGTGACCGCATCGACCCCGTCGCGCACCTGCTCGCTCAGGACGCGATCTACGTCGGGGGCGGGTCGCTGCGCAACATGCTGGCGATCTGGCGCGAGCACGGGATCGACGACGTCATGCGCACCGCCTGGGAGCGGGGCATCGTGCTGGCCGGGCTGTCGGCCGGGGCGATGTGCTGGTTCGAGGGCGGGGTGTCCATGAGCGGTGGCGCCCCCGAGGTGGTACGCGGGATCGGCCTGCTCCCCGGGAGCCTGTCCGTCCATCTCCACGGCGAGCCCGAACGTCTGCCCGTCTATGAGGCCGCGGTGGCCCACGGGGCACTCGCCCCCGGCTGGGCCGCCGACGACGGCGCGGCGCTGCTCTTCTGCGGGACCGCGCTGACCGAGTGCGTCGTCTCGGACCCCCGGGCCCAGGTGCTCGCCGTGCGCGCCGACGGCGTCGGCGGGGTGATCCACACCCCCCAGAGCGCCCGTCGCCTGGAGGGTGCGCGCAGTGACCGGCCCGCGCACGAGCCCTATGGGGTCTCGGAGATGCGGGCGCTGCGTGGCGGGCGCCGGCGCTGGGAGTGAACACGCGCTCCGGGACGGTCCTCGCGGCCCACGCACATCTGCGCCGGGTCGAGGTCAAGCTGAGCCGCCAGCGTCCGATCACCCGGGGGAGCCTCGATGAGCTTCACGGACGCCCTTTCCCGGATCTCGGAGATCCAGCAGCAGATGACCGCCCTCTCGACGGGCGTGATCGCGGGCGGCTCGACACCGACGGCCCCCACGCCGGGGAGCAGCACTGCCGCCACCGGGGGCACCGGGTCGAGCACGAACGCCGCAGCCTTCGCCGCGGCGCTGGCCCAGGCCCAGAACGGTGCGACCGCGGGATCGACGGGTGCCGCTGGGGGTGCCGTCTCCGCGGCCGGCCTGCCGAGCCTTGGCGCGCTGGGTCTGGGTGCCGCGGGGACCGCGGGCACGGGCGCGTCCGCGCTGGCCGGCTCGCCACTGGGTTCGGCGCTCGCCGCGGCCGGCGTGACGCCGGCCCAGCTGAGCGCGCTCACGGGGCAGAGCCCATCGACATCCGGCGCGGGCCCGCTGTCTGCCCTCCCGGGCGTCGCCCTGCCCGCCGCGGCCCAACGGCAACTCACGCCGAACCAGCAGCGTTTTGCCTCCGCCCTGGTCGCTGATACCGGCCTCAACCCGGCGGTGGTGAGCGCCTGGCTGCTGGCGGAGGAGAACGGCGGCGCCGCCCAGTCACGTGAGGCTGCCAACAACAACGACTGGCTGAACATCGGCTACACCGACTCAGGCACCCTGGGCGCCTCCGACGCGGTGTGGTCCGATCCGGTGAGCGCCGCCAATGCGACCGCGGGCTGGCTCAAGGGCCAGGCCACGATTCCCGGCTACGGCACCGCCTCGAGCGGGATTCAGTCGATCCTCGCCACCGTCGGAGCCTCCCCGCAGGCGCAGATCAGCGCCCTGCAGAGCTCGGGCTGGGCCTCCAGCGGGTATCCCGATCTCCCGTCCCTCTACACGCAGGTCATGGGGGCCTGAGGCATGGCGGTGACCGATGCGATGCGCACGCACGCCGCGTTGGCCAACATCGAGGAGCTGGCTGCGGCTCCCGAGTTGCTGGACGCCTGGTCGGCGCACGTGGGCCCGCATGACCCCATCACGCTCGTCGTCGTGCCGGGGAGCTGGGGTCCCGAGCGGGTCCAAGCGCAGGCGCCGGCGCTGTTCGCCCGAGCCGGCCTGGATCAGGGCGACGCATCTCCGGATGTCGTGGTGATGACCGGACCGCTGGAGGAGCTCGACTTCATCCGGCTGTCGGGTAGCTGCACCGCCGTCTACGGCGCGGGACCGGTGCCGGCGCAGTGTGCGCAGCTCCCGCGCATCGGCGCCCAGCAGCTTGCGGAGTGGACGCAGGCGTGCACGCCTGCGGACGTTGACGACGCGCCGGTGGACGCTGCGGACGTCCGGGTCACCTCCGAGCGTCTGGGCGTCAACGTCATCGGTTACGTGAGTGGTTCGCTGGGGCTGGGTGTCGCCGCCCGGGCGACGATCGCGGCCCTGCTCAACGCGGGCGCCGATGTCTCGGTGGTCGATGTGTCGCTCGGCGCGCGCTCAAACGCCGATACGTCCTACCACCATCTGCGGGTCGACAACCTCCAGGCACTGCCTCACGCGGTGAACCTCATCCACTACAACCCGGACGCCGCCGCCGTGCTCTGGGAGCGGTTCCCCGCCTGGTTCGCGGGTGGCGTCAACTGCATCGTGCCGTTCTGGGAGCTGGTCGACCTCCCGCCGGGGTGGGTCGCGCCGCTGGCCCGCTACGACGTGGTGCTCGCCCCGACGGCGCACATCGCCGCCGCGGTGAGTCGGTCCGTATCGGTTCCCGTGCGCCGCTTCCCGATGGCCGCCGATGTCGGCCATGTTCCCGCGATCGCCCGCTCGGAGTTCGGGATTCCGGAGGGCAAGGTCGCCTTCGCCACGAGCTGGGACACCAACAGTGGCCTGGAGCGCAAGAACGGTGCCGGCGTCGTCCGTGCCTTCGCGGCCGCGCTCGACTTCGGTGCCGACGCGGTGCTGGTGATCAAGCTCAACGGAGACGTCACCGACCCGCTGTTCCTGCGGGAGCTGGCCCGATTGCCGGCCGATCGGGTCGTGGTGATCTCCGAGTACCTTCCCTACCGCCGCGTCCTGGGGCTCTACGGCGCCTGCGACGCCTACATCTCCCTGCATCGTGCGGAGGGACTGGGACTGGGGATCCAGGAGGCCATGCAGCTGGGCAAGCCCGTGATCGCCACCGGTTGGTCGGGAAACATGGACTTCATGGATGAGGAGTGCGCCGCCGTGGTCGACTTCCGCCTCACCCCGGTCGTCGACGGCCACCCCTGCTACTCACCGCCTCAGTATCCGGGCGGGGGACACTGGGCTGAGCCAGATCTGCTCGTCGCCGCGCGTCACATTCACCGGCTGGCCGGTGACGCCAGTGCCCGGGCTCAGCTCGGCGAGGCCGCGCGGCGCCGCGGGCTCGCCTACCGTGAGCAGTGGCTGAGCGCCGCCCCGCGACAGCTCGCCACGGTGTCCGGCGCGCTCCGCCGACGCTGAGTCTCCACCGGCACTCAAGGATGCGCGGGAGCGTCCGATCTTCCCGGGTGCGATGCTCGTCTCCTCCACCACGCCGATTCGTGGCGCCCACATCCCGCGGGCGAGCACGGCTCTGGACACCGTGACGCTCGGCACCTTCGAAGCGACACCGGCGGCCCGCCGCTACGTCGATGACGTCCTCACCACCGGTCGGCTCTCCTACGGCCCGTACTCCAGACGCTTTGAACGTGAATTCGCGGCGATCCACCAGTGCGCCTCGGCGGTGGTGTCGAGCAGCGGTACCGCCGCGCTGCAGGTCGCCCTCCAGGCGATGAAGGAACTCGACGGCTGGGCGGATGGCGACGAGGTGATCGTCCCGGCGGTCACCTTCGTCGCCACGGCGAACATCGTGCTGCACAACAACCTCAGGCCGGTGCTCGTGGACGTCGAACCGGACTTTTACGGCTTGGCGCCGGCCGCCTTTGCGGCGGCCATCACCCCGCGCACGCGGGCGGTCATCCCGGTGCACCTGTTCGGCCAGCCGTGTGACATGACCGCGATCATGGCCATTGCGCGCCGCCACGGACTTCGCGTCCTCGAGGACAGCTGCGAGACGATGTTCGCCCGCCACGCGGGTCGCATGTGCGGGTCCTTTGGTGACGCCGCTGCCTTCTCCACCTACATCGCCCACCTGATCGTGACCGGGGTGGGCGGGCTGACGACGACATCGGATGCCGACCTCGCGGCCGTCACTCGCTCGCTCATCAATCATGGCCGTGACGGCATCTACATCTCCATTGACGACACGGGATCCAGCCGGGTCGAGCGCGAGATGATCGTCGACCGCCGCTTCCGGTTCGACCGGGTCGGTCACTCGGCCCGGATCACCGAGCTCGAGGCCGCGCTGGGTGTGGCCGCGCTTGAGACGTGGGAAGAGATGGTTGCCACCCGGCGCGCCCATGCCGCGTATCTCACCGCGCGACTCAGCGAGGTGCGCGACCGCATCCAGATCCCCGCCCGTCGCCCCGAGACCGACCACTCGTTCATGATGTTTCCGCTCGTCCTGCATCACGAACCCAAGCGCGAGCTCGTGCAGCACCTCGAGTCCACGGGGATCGAGACGCGGGACATGCTCCCGATCCTCACCCAGCCCGTCTATCGGGACGGGAGTCTGCTCGATGTCACGCCCGGGCGCCACCCGACCGCTGAGTGGATCGACCGCTCCGGGTTCTACGTCGACTGCCATCAGGGCCTGAGCCCCGAGCAGCTCGAGCATCTGGCTGACACGATCATCGCGTGGTGTCGGACGGCCCCGCTGGGGCGATGACGGAGACGCTGGGCTGGGCGAGCGTGCTCGGCGACCGTGGCGGCTACGGAAACGCGGCGCGCAACTTCGTGCGCGGGCTTCGTGACGCCGGGTCTCCGCCGGCGTTGGCGCAGATTGGCCCGACCGATCCTGACATCGGTGAGCGGGATCAGCAACTGCTGCGCGATCTCGCCGACGAGGAGCTCGCTGGCGTCGACACGATGGTTGCCCACGTGCCCCCGCCGATGCTCGTTGACCTCGTGCCGCGGCTGCGCGCCGTCCAGGGGGCTCCGGTGGCCGCGTGCACGATCGCCGAGACCGACCGGCTGTCGGTGGAGTGGGCCGTCGCCTGCAACCTCGCCGATGAGGTGTGGGTCCCCACCACCTTCAACCTGCTCACCTTCGCCGCCTCGGGCGTCGACCCGTACAAGTTGCGCCTGGTCCCCTACGGCATCGACGCTGAGGCCTGGGATCCCCACGGGCCGGTGAACCGCAGCGTCGCTCCCGATGACCACTTCGTCTTTCTCTACACGTTCCAGTTCGACTGGCGCAAGGGATTTGATCTGCTGTTGAGCTCCTACCTCCAGGAGTTCACCCGCGCCGATCCGGTGACCCTGGTGCTGAAGATCTTCGAACCGCCAGGGGCGGTGAGGAGCATCCGGGCACGTCTCGCCGAGGCGATCCTCGACTGCGTCGATCTTCTCTCCGAAAACCTGCCACGCGTGGTCATCATCGACGCGGCGCTCGAGCGCGACGCGCTCGCCGCACTGCACCGGCGGGCAGACCTCTACATCTCCACCGACCGGGCCAACGGGTGGGGCATGCCCTGCATGGAGCAGATGGCGATGGGCAAGGCGGCGGCCTGTATCGACTGGTCCGGCAGCACCGAGTTCATGCGCGCCGACAACGCGCTGCTCATCCCCGCTCACGTTCCGCTCGTGCCGGTGGACGCCCGCCTGCAACGCGAGCGTCCCGATTATCGGGGCCAGCGCTGGGGGGATGTGCGTGAGGCCGACGTCCGGGCGGTGATGCGGGCCGCCTTCGTGGGGGAGGTCGACCTGGCTCGGCTCGGCGCGGCGGCCCGAGCGGAGATCCTCGAGTGCTGGTCACTCGCCGACTCGGCACGCGGGATCGCCGGCCGGAACACGGGGGCCTACACCCCGGCTCCGGGGCTGGCGGCGCGGCTGCGTCCGATGGTTGGGCTGAGCGAGCATGGCGTGTACGCCAACTGCCACCCGAAGATGCTCGCCTGCGACGCGGCGCACGTCTCCGACGCCGATCTGGCGCAGACCCTCAGCGCCTACGCCACCGCCTTCGCCGCCGACACCCCGGTCACGCTCGTGCTCGCCGGTGATCCGGCGCAGATCACGGATCGGGTGCTGATGGCGCTCCAGGCCATCGGCGTCGATCCCGACGACATCGCTGACGCCGTGGTCGGGGCCGAGATCGCCGATGTGCTGGCCGATCCGCGACTCGTCGGCCTGATCGGAGCCGGCCGCTGGCCCGACGGCCTCACCACAGCCTGCGTCCCGGAACCCCAGGCCCTGCGTGCCGCGCTGGACCGTCCGGCCCCGCCGGTGTTCGCCCCGCTGCCCTAGCGCGGTGTCGACCGAGCGACGACCGCGACCGTGACCGCGACCTCGGTAGCGGTCACGACGTCACGGCGGTGGAGAGACCGGCGGCGATGCCGTCGGCGGCTCTGACCGCACAGCCCGCGCCCCGGGCCAGGCGCGCGTAGCCGCCACAGCCGGCGTGCAGGGGGATGTAGGCGTCGTTGGCCCGCAGATGACTCATGATCTGCTCCTCGTCGAGCGGTCCGTGGACGATCGTGATGTCGCCGCAGCGGTCGAGGTCGGCGCCGGCGCAGGCCGCCGCGTCGATCACGCGGGCCTGGACCGCCTCGGCCGGGCCGGCCGCCGGCGTGGGGGCCAGCAGCGTCAGCCGCGCGTCCCCCTCCGCGTGCGTCGCCTGCGCCCAGTGCTCGAGCAGGGTCACGAGGTCGTCGTCCTCAGAGCGCCAGGCCGGGGTGGCGAGCAGGCGGAGCCCGCCGACGCCGACGTCGACGCCGTCAGGCCCGTGGGCGGGGGAGAGCGCCCGGTGATGGCGGGTCGGCCCGCGCTCGGCCAGGCGCTGGATGCGATCGCGATAGCGGGCGGCCACGGCATCCCAGCTCAGGCCCTCGGCGGCCCGGCGACCCGCCGCACCACGGCGCTGACGTTCCACGGGTGCGTCAGCGGCTTCCCGCAGGGCGCGTATGAGCTCGTCGAGCTCGGGCTCGAGCATCCACGGGCGGCCCAGCGGCGTGAGCGAGCCAAGCAACTCGGCCGGCATGTAGCGGCGCGTGGCGCGGATCCGCCAGGCCGCCTCGGGCGGGCAGAACTCATCCGTGGGTCCGCCGGCGGTGGTGATGACAGCCAATCCGCAGGCCATCGCCTCGAGCACCGGCATGGCGAAGCCCTCACCGCGGTAAGGGTGCACGAGCACGTCGCTGCTGCGGTAGAGGTCGGCCAGCTCGACCTCGCTCAGCTCGGTGTCGAGCAGCTCGATCCGCGGCAGTGCTCCGGAGGCGATGTGGGCGCGGATCGGGTCACGCATCGGATCAGTGCCACCGGGGGCGGCGTAGATGCCCCCGGCGCCGACGTCCTTGACCGACAGCAGCACGTCGTCGCGGCCGGCGAAGGCGCGCAGATATCCGGCCAGCAGCAGGTCGGGGGCCTTGCGCAGGATGAGCCCGCCGACGAACAGGAAGCGCACGGGTCCCGGCGCGGCCGCCAGCGCGAGCTGACGGCGCCCGGGGGAGAAGATGTCGAGGTCGACTCCGTTGGGGATGACCTGGATCCGCTCCGGCGCGATCCCCGCGTCGTGGTACATCGCCGCGACGTACTCGCTGGGCACCCATAGCTCGTCGACGTGACGCTGGATCGACTCGGCCCAGCTCGCGGGCACGGCACCGAACTCCCAGGGCAGAATGACGGCCAGCGCGCCGGCCGGGGCAGGGCTGAGGTCAGGCGGCCAGGCGTGGCGCACCTCGACCGCCGCGGTGCTCACCAGCGGTGGATCCAGCGGGCTGCCGTCGCGGGCCACGCGCTGGAGATCGACCTCGAGCCGCGGGGTGACGGCGGCGTTGACGATCGACAGGCTCGCCGTCTCGGTGAAGTCGCCCTTCCAGCGCACCCGGGGGCGGACAGGATTCGCATCCGGGCCCGCCGAAGTTCCATCCGCCGTGGCGGCCGAACTGCCAGCCTCCGCACCAGCCGGACTCCCGCAGAGGCCGTGGCCCGCAGAGGGCGCGTTTCGGTAGAGCGCCTCGAGCGCGTCGACGTAGTCGGAGAAGCGCGGAGGCGCTGTGATCTGGGCCTGAAGATGCTCGAGCAGGCCGGCCTCGAGCGCGAGGCGGTCCAGGGCGCCAGCGAGGCTCTCGGCACTCTGCGGGGTGAAGATCAGACCGTCGACCCCGTCGGTGACGACCTCGGCCAACCCGCCGAGCGCCGGCACGACCAGGGGCAGTCCGGCGGCGCGGCACTCCGCGGCGGCCAGGGGGGCGCAGTCCCACCACAGCGAGGGGAGGACCGCGGCGTCGACGTCGGCGAGCCGGGCGGGCAGCTCCGCGGGCGCGAAGGCCCCGCAGATCTCCACCGCTCCGCGCTGGTCGAGCTCAGCGATGGTCTTGGCCATGGCCGCAGGAATCTCGCCGAGGATCCGCACGCGCACCTCCGCGGCGGTGAGCTGGGCGGCGGCGGCGAGCAGCTGGGGGCCCTTGTGCGCGTAGGCCGAACCGAGGAACGCGACGCTGAGCGCCGCACCGCGACGGCCCGGAGTGCGCCGGGATCCGAGGCGCTTCCAGATCTCGGCGTCCTGAGGCATGGCCTGGCGCAGCACCTGGATTGCCTCCGGGGCGTAGCCGGCGTGGCGCAGGGTCTGGGCCACCGCGTCGGAGACGGCGAGGATGCGGGTGAGACCGCTCTCGGCGCGACGGCGGATCTCACCGAGCCGCCGGCGGTGAGCCTGGGAATCGGCGGATCCGACGCAGGTGCCACAGCGGCTGCCGTCCCCCGGACCCGGGCAGATCCGCCCGGCGCCGTCGAGCAGATAGGCGCGAGGGCAGATGAGCCAGTAGTTGTGAGTGGAGAAGTAGGCGGGCAGGCCACGCACCGCCGCGCTGTCCATGAGCGCGGCGCCGAGGTTGTGCAGGTTGTGGAAGTGGACGACGTTGGGGCGGTGGCGGTCCAGAGCCGCCTCAAAGAGCGCGGTGATCGCCGGATCGTCGATCTCGCGATCCGGGTGGCCGAGGTCGAAGAGTCCGTGGGGGCGGTTGTGGACGCCGATGAGCCGCACGCCGTCCTCCTCCCACTCCCGGCACTCATAGGGCAGACCCGACGGGGTCTTCGCGGTGGCGGCGTGGAAGACGGTGACCTCCCAGCCGCGGCGACGCAGCTCCTTGGCGGCGAGGCGGGGGACCGCGGTCCCCCCGCCGGCGTCGTTCCAGCCGAAGGCGGTCATCATCAACCGCCCCCGGGACGGGGTGGGCAGCGCGGGGACGGGCAGCGCGCGGGCCTGCGCGCGTAGATCCGCCACCAGCTGAGGCACCTTCACCGCCCGCGCCTCGAGACGGTTGGCGACGCGGCTCAGGGCGGCCCGGCGGGCTCGGATGGGTTCGAGCACCGCCCAGTCGAGCTCCGGGCAGAGCTCCTCCAGGGGATGGCGGGCCACGACCTCGGCGAGGATGCCCTCGAGGTCGGCGGTCTCGGCGGCCTGGCCGGCCGTTTCGTCGGAGGCGTTCGCTCCGTGACGCCGCACCGCGGTGAGCGGTCCACCGGGGCAGTGGCGGAAACGGAAGCGCGGGGCGGCCCGGAGCCAGAAGTCGAAGTCGTTGGCCACCGGAAAGCGGGCGTCATAGCCGCCGACGGCGACGTAGACCCGGCGGTGGACCATCCGCGTCGGATCGACGATCAGGTTGTGGGAGAAGAGCCCGTGGCTGAGCACCTCGCTCGGGGTGAGCTCGCGGCTGGGCCACTGCCCGACGGTCCGTCCCGTCGCGTCGATGATGGTCGCGTCGCCGTGGACGACGCCCGTGTCGGGGTGGGCGTCGAAGATCTCCACCTGGCGGCGGATGCGGCCCGGCAGGGCGAGGTCGTCGTCACCGAGCATCGCGATGAGCTCGCCCCGTCCGTGTTCGACGAAGGAGTTGTAGGCCGCGGCGATCCCGCGGTTCTCGGGGTGGCGGACGATGCGCAGGCGGGGGTCATCGAAGGTGGCAAGGACCTCGTCGATCCGCGGGTTGGTGGCGCCGTCCACGACGACGAGGACCTCCATGGAGGGATAGTCCTGGGCCAGCGCGCTGGCGACGGCGGCGCGCAGGTAGGTGTCGCGGTTGTAGGTCGCGATTCCCAGGGTCACCCGGGGGGCTGGGCACGCAGAGACCTGCGCCGCACGATCGAGGCTGGGGGCGGTCATCCTCTCTGAGTCATCGGTGCCGCGGAGGAGATCTTGAACCGTGCCAATGTGCAGACCGCTTAAGCACCTCGGGGGTGAGATGTGGTCATCTCACCCCCGTCTCCGGTTCCCTCGATGAACACGGAATGCGGTGCTATGTGGTCCCACCGGACGCGGGTGGGATGTGTGTGGTTCTCAGAGGCGGCGCACGCCTGCGGCCTCCGAGCGGGGACGCCCGCACCCGGGACGACGCCAACGGCATCGTCCCGGGACCGCGGTTGAGACTCTCAGCTCAACCGGCGGGCGAAACTGGACTCAGGCCTACAGGTTCTGGATGAGCTTGAGGACCTGCTGGGGGGCCTGCTCGGCCTGGGAGAGCATCGAGATACCCGACTGCTCGAGGATGTTCTGCTTGGTGAACTCGGCGGTCTCCGAGGCCATGTCGACATCCTGGATCGTCGACTGGGCAGAGGAGAGGTTCTCTGAGTAGGTCGACAGGTTGTTGAGCGTGTAGGAGAGGCGGTTCTGCACCGCACCAAGCTGGGAGGCGGAAGACGACACGCTGTTGATGAGGGTGTCGATGGTCGACAGCACGGTGGACGAGCCGAGGGCGGTAGTGGTGGTGAGCGCGTTCACGCCGGTGGTGATCGAGCTGAGGTTGGTGAGGCCCACCGAGATGGTGTCACCGTCGTTGGCGCCGACCTGGAAGGTGAGGGTCGCCCCGGCGCTCTGGTTGAACAGGCTGATGCCGTTGAACTGGCTCTGGGTTTGGATGTCGCCGATCTCGCTGCCCAGCTGCCCGATCTCGGAGATGATCGCGTTCTGATCCTGGGTGTTCAGGGTGCCGCCGTTGAACTCGACGGCGAGCTCACGCACGCGCTGGAGGACCTGCTGGACGTCGTTCAGGCCACCGTCGGCGGTCTGGACGAGGGAGACCGCGTCCTGGGCGTTGGAGGAGGCCTGGTTGAGGCCGTTCACCTGGCCGGTGAGGTCCGCGACGATCGAGTAACCGGCGGCGTCGTCAGCCGCGGTGTTGATGCGCAGACCCGAGGACAGGTCGGTGGTCGCCGTGGACAGAGCCTGCTCGGTCTGAGCCAGGTTGTTCTGGGCGATCATCGCCTCAGAGTTCGTGTTGATGAAGAGGGACATGCGGATCTCCTTGATCGCGTGGTCTATGTGAGTCCCGAGGCCAACTCCGTGTCAGCCTCTTGTCCTGTGTCATCGACACCCCCCCCAGGGCCTTGAGGGGGTTGAGAGGAAATTTTTCCGGGCGGCTCAGCGCGTGGCCGCGCCGCCCGCCGCCTGCTCGTGCTGACGGTGGAGATCCTCGACCCGCGCGCGCAGCTCGGCGAGCAGCAGGGCCCGCCAGACGGCGACCGCGCAGGCCCAGGCGACGAGCCAGCCGGCGACCCCCGCGACGAGCGCGCGCTCCGTCGCGGTGGCTAGGGGGACAGCGGCCTGGAGCGAGAGCGCCAGCGCGATGGTGAAGGCGGCCAGGGAAACCGCGCCCTTGATCTGACGCACCGAGTTGGCGGCCTGCGGATGCGCAGCGATGCTGAGGCTGACGCCGGAGGGACTCCCCGCCTCGGGACCGCCCTTGGCGTTCTTCTTGCCCTTCTTCGCCTCCGCCTTGGCGGCGGCTTTGCCCGTCCTGGCGCTCACGGGAGCAGATCCTGGGCGAGCTCGGCGGGCGAGACGGCGATGAGCGAGCGGCGGTGGTCTCCGGAGGAGGTCGCATACACCACGGGTAGGCCGGCGGCGATGGCCAGCTCGACGATCGCGCCGATCGCGTCACTCTCGTCACGGTGGGAGATGACCAGTCCGGTGAGCCCCAGCGGCGAGAACGCCGACAGGGCGCGGCGGGCCGCGCGCATGCCGATGGTCGCGGGCAGGACCAGCAGCACGGCGTCGAGGCCGAGGCGATCCAGGCGCGTGCCGAGCACGCCAACCTCAGCCGGGTCGCCGGGGGAGGCCGCCGGCGTGTCGACGATCAGCAGCCCGGGCTCCCGGCGCTCGGTGGGCGCAGCGGTCACCGGCACCTCGTCGGCAAGCAGGCGCTCGACCAGACTCCGGTGGCCGTGCGCGTCGCTGAGACTGAGCACCTGGACGGGCAGTGTCGACCCGTACCGGTACGTGGCCGCCAGAGCGGCGGCGGCAACGCTCTTGCCCGAGCCGCCGGCGCCGACGAAGGCGAGGGCGGGATCCTCGAGGGAGAGCAAAGGAGCGGGCAGCAGGCGCCGCGCGATCTCCGCGCGCACGGCGGCGCGCAGGCCCCCGGCGACGGCGGCCCCGTGAGCGGCGGCGCTCGCCACGAGCTCCTCCACCGCGGCCGCGGACATGCCGACGTCCACGAGCCGGGCGCTGATCCGCGCCGCCGCGGCCCGGTCGATCGCCCGGGGGGTTGGTGCCGCAGCGGCAGCTGCGTGGGGGGCGGGCGCTGGATCCTCCGCCGCGGCCGAATCCCGGGTTGGCGCCACCGCGGCCGCCGGGCCAGGGGCCGCGGTGGACCGGGGTGCCGTGGCGATGAACTCGATCTCGGGGATGGGGTCCTCGGCGCGGGCGGGCACGGCGTCGGCGACGGACGCGGCAGCGGCCGGTCGGGATGAGCGGGTCTTCGTCCCCGCGGTGCCGGCCCGCTTGGGGGCGGGACTCGGTGCGGCGCCGGTCGTCGCCGGCGTGGCGGCCGCGGTGGGAGTGGCCGCCGGACGGTGCTTGGCCCGCCGGCCGGCTGTACCGCGGCCGCGGACGGGACGGTCCCCGCCGGCCGGAGCCGCCGCGGGCCCGTCCGCGCCGGGCCCGTCGGCCACGGGGAAGGTGACCGCCACCGTGGCGGCGGGTGCTGGGGCGGCCCCCTCCACGGCGCCGGCCTGCAGGGCCTCGTCGAGGCTTGCGGAGAACCCCGCCCCCGAGAGCGGCGAGGCAGGGCCGGAGATGACCAGCTCGTGGTCTGGGAGCTCCTCGGCGGCAAAACCATCGGAGGTGAGGACGGCGTCCTCAGGGGCGGACTCGGCGCCCTCCTCGTCGTAGACGTCGATCGACGGACCTCCGGCGCGCGCCTCGATCTCGATGAAGCGGGTGGCGAAGAAACCGCCCACGCCGCCCATGAGACCCTCGCGCTCACGCAGGATGACCGCGTCCTCACCCAGGTCCTTGCGGATACGGGGCAGCAGCGCCTCCAGGGACTTGCCCCGGTAGGTGCGCACCTTCGCGTGACGGCTGTTGGGCAGCCACACCGCAGGAGCGGGATCGTCGGTGGCCTTCTTGGGGGCGAGGATGCTCATGTGTGGACGACTCCGATCGTGTGCACCGAGATGCCGGCCGCGATCTCGTTGTAGGAGCAGATGGCCAGGTGGGGGAGGGCCTGTTCGGCCAGGCGCCGCACGTGGCGCCGCACGCGCGCCGAGCACAGCAGCACCGGACGCAGGCCGCCGCGGGCGCTGGCGTGCTCGGTCTGATCGCGCAGGGCGCCGAGCACGGCCTGGGCCCGGGCGGGCTCCATGGCCAGCAGTTCGCCCTCGGCGGTCTGGGTGATCGCCGCGGCGAGCTCGGCCTCGACCGCCGGGTCGAGGGTGATGGCGTGCAGGGTGTGCTCGGCGTCGAGGTACGGCGCGGTGATCGACCGTCCCAGGGCCTGACGGGCGTACTCGGCGAGCAGGACCGGGTCCCGGGTGAGACGTGCCTTGTCCCCGACGGCCTCGACGATCGTGGAGAGGTCACGGATCGAGACCCCCTCGGCCAGGAGGGCCTGGAGCACGCGTTGGATCTCCCCGAGGCTGAGCACGTCCGGCACGACTTCATTAACGACCGCCTCGTTCGTCGACTTGAGCTGGTCGAGCAGGCCGCGCACGTCCTGACGGGTGAGCAGCTCGGCGGCGTGGGCGCGGATCGTCTCGGTGAGGTGGGTGACGATCACCGACTCACCGTCGACCACGGTGTAGCCGGCGGCCTCGGCCGGGCCCCGCTGGCTCTCGTGGATCCACAGCGCCGCCATGCCGAAGGCGGGCTCGACGGTGGGGATGCCCTCGATCGGCGCGATGACCTCCCCGGGATCCATCGCCAGCAGGTGTCCGGCGAGCACCCGGCCGCGGGCGACCTCGGTGCCGCGGACCTTGAACTCGTACTCGTGGGACTCCAGGTCGATCTCGTCGTGGATGCGCACGCGCGGGATGACCATCCCCATCTCAGTGGCGATCTGACGGCGGATGAGCGAGACCCGCGAGGCGAGCGTGCCCCCGGCGGCGCGGTCCACGAGCGGGACGAGGCCGAAGCCGACCCCGAGCTCGAGCGCGTCGATGGCCATCTCCTTGAGCACTGCATCCCGGGCGGCCCCGTCTCCGAGCTGTCCGGCCACCGGGGCCGGACTCGCCGCAGCCGAGCCCCCAGCCGGCTGCGGCGCCGCCAGACTCTCGGGCAGACCGTGACGGCGCACGTGGCGGCCGACGTAGACGAGCAGCCCGCCGATGATGATGAAGGGCAGCTTCGGCAGTCCAGGGATGAGCGCGAAGGCGCAGATGGCCGAGCCGGCCACCAGCGGCGCGCGCTGCTGGGCGAGGATCTGGCCGGCGATCTCGGAGCCCAGGTCGCGCTGGTCGCCTGAGCGGGTGACGAGGATGCCCGTGGCCACGGAGATGAGCAGGGCGGGGATCTGGGCGGCCAGGCCGTCCCCGACGGTGAGCATCGAGTAGGTGTGGATCGCCTGGCTGAACCCCTGGTGGTGGACGAGCACGCCCATGACGATCCCGCCGATCAGATTGATCAGCGTGATCAGCACCGCCGCCATCGCGTCGCCGCGGACGAACTTGGAGGCGCCGTCCATGGACCCGTAGAAGTCGGCCTCGCGGGTGATCTCCAGCCGACGCGCCCGGGCCTGCTGGTCGGTGATCAGCCCAGCGTTCATATCCGCGTCGATGGCCATCTGCTTGCCCGGCATCGCGTCGAGCGTGAAGCGTGCGGAGACCTCGGCGACGCGTCCGGCCCCGTTGGTGATGACGACGAACTGGATGACCACCAGGATGAGGAAGATGATCAGGCCGATCAGGACGTTGCCGCCGACGACGAACTGGCCGAAGGCGTGCACGACTGAGCCGGCATCCCCCGTGGAGAGGATCCGCCGCGTCACCGACACGTTGATGGCCAGGCGGAACATCGTCGTGAGCAGCAGCAGGGACGGGAAGACGCTGAACTCCAGCGGCTTGTTCACGTACATGGTCACCACGACGATGACCAGGCCGCCGGAGACGTTCATCGTGATCAGCAGGTCCAACAGCATCGGCGGCAGCGGGACGACGAGCATGGTGACGATCGTCACCACGCCGATGGCGGCCACCAGATCGGTGTGGGCGAGCAGGCGCTGGAGGCCCGTCGGGGCGGTCGGGGCGGTCGGCGCGGGCGCCGCTGTCGTGCTCATACCCCGACCCTCCGGCGCGCCGCCAGGCGGTAGACGAAGGCGAGCACCTCGGCGACCGCCTGGTAGAGGGTCGCCGGGATCATCTGGTCGATCTCCACGGTGGCGAAGAGCTCCCGGGCCAGCGGCTTGTTCTCGACAATCGGGATGTCGTGCTCGGCGGCAAGCTGGCGGATGGCCAGCGCGACGTTGTCCTGGCCCTTGGCGATGACCACCGGGGCGGGCACGTCGCCGGAGTATTCGAGCGCGACGGCAAAGTGGGTCGGGTTGGTGACCACGACGTCGGCCCGGGGGACGGCGGCCATCATCCGCGCGCGGGCGGCCTGGAGCTGGCGCCGGCGGATGGCGCCGCGCACCTCGGCGGGAAGGTCGGCCTGCTTCATCTCGTCCCGGACCTCCTGTTTGGTCATCTTCAAGGACTTCTCGAGCTGGCGGCGCTGCCAGGCGTAGTCGACCAGGCCGATGAGCAGATAGCCGGCCGCGGCGCGCAGGGCGAGCCCCTCGGTGCTGGAGCGCAGCAGCGCACCCAGCGCCCCGGGGGCCGTGCCCACCGACGCCTGGAGATGGGCGAACATGGGGATCAGGGCAAGGGCCACGAGGCCGCCCACCAGGCCGACCTTCACCAGCGCCTTCAGGGTCTCAAAGCCCGCCCGGGGACCGAAGATGCGCTTGGCTCCGGCCATCGGGTTGAGCTTCTCGAAGCTCGGCTTGAGGCTCTGGGGGCTGTAGCGCAGCCCGGCGGTGGCGACGTTGATGACGACGGCGGCCACGAGACAGAGCCCGGCGATGGGGGCGACCGCCCCGAGCACCGTCGACTCCACGAGCGAGAGCAGCCCGTGCAGGCCGGCCCCCGAGGTGACGTTGGCGGGACGGGCGATGTCGGTGAAGATCTGCGCCATCGCCGACCCCGCCCCGTTGACGATCGAGCCGCCGAGGATGAGCACGCCGACCAGGCCGGCGATCATCACGACGGCGCCGTTGAGATCGGTGGACTTGGCGACCCGGCCCTTGTCACGCGCCTCCCGGCGACGCTTGGCGGTCGGCTTCTCTGTCTTGTCGTCGGCGGCCACGGAGCTCAGATCGTCGTGAGGACGCTGGTGACGGTGTCCTGAAGCTGGCCGGACATCCAGTTGGCCAGGAAGGGCAGAGAGATCCCGACGACGAGCAGCGCGATGCCGACCTTCACCGGGAAGCCCACGGAGAACACGTTGAGTTGGGGGGCGACACGGGAGACGAGACCGAAGGCGACGTCGCCGATGATCACCGCGAGCATCACCGGGGCGACGACCTCGACCGCCCCGAGGAACACCACCGCGACGTCGGACACCGCCCCCGAGACCATGCCGCGGATGGCCGCGGGGCTCAGGGGATGAGTGAGCGGGACAGCGATGAAGGTCGCGTTGAGCCCGCGCAGGATCCAGGCATCCCCGCCGATGGCCAGGAACAGGGCCATCCCGATCATCGAGTACAGGGTGGTGAGCGTGCCCCCCGGGTTGCCGTAGATCGGGTCGACCTGGGAACCGAAGGAGAAGCCCGAGAGCCCGTCGGCGAGGACGCCGGCCCCGGTGACCGCGGCGAACACGCAGCCAACGGCGAAGGCAAGCGCGAGCCCGACCAGAGCGTTGACGATCATCAGGCCGGCCACCGCGAGGATGTCGGTGGGGACGGTCTGGCCGTGCTCGACCACCGAGGAGAGACCGAGGGCGAGGGCGACGGCGAGCGCCCCGCGCGCCTGGGGGATGAGCAGCTTGGAGGAGAATACCGGCGCGAGCAGGAACAGCGGGGTGATGCGCGCGAGCACGAGGAAGAACCCGGTGACGTGGGCGCCGGAGATGAGCCCGAGGGCGTGAGCGACCTGGGCGAGGTTCACGGGCTGACCATCTGGGGGATCGAGGTCCACAGCGAGGTGGCGTAATGGACCAGCTGTCCGAGCATCCACGGGCCGAGCATCGAGATGAGCAGCACCAGCGCGACGATCTTGGGGATGAAGGAGAGCGTCTGTTCCTGGAGGGAGGTCACGGCCTGGAACAGTGAGACGGCCAGCCCGACGACGAGCCCGACGAGCAGGATCGGCCCCCCGACCTCCAGCGCGAGGGTCATCGCCTGATTGGCGAGGTTGACGACGGTGTCCTGATTCACCTCGATCCCCTCCGCCTAGTGGAAGCTCGCGACGAGCGCGCGCGCGATGAGGTCCCAGCCGTCGACGAGGACGAACAGCAGGATCTTGAAGGGCATGGAGATGAACGTCGGTGGCAGCATCATCATCCCCATGCTCATCAGCGTCGACGAGACGATCAGGTCGATGATGAGGAACGGCAGGAAGATCATGAAGCCGATCTGGAAGGCCTGCTTGAGCTCGCTCATGATGAAGGCGGGGATGAGCACATAGGTCGGCACCTGGCCGTCGGTCTGAGGGGCCTTGATGTGGGACATCCCGACGAACAGCGAGAGCTCGTTCTCGCCCGTCTGCTTGAACATGAACTCGCGCAGCGGCTGCTCGGCGGCGGAGATCGCCTGGGCGGTGGTGATCTGGTGATGCTGGAGCGGATCCCAGGCGACGTGCTTGATCGCCGAGAAGGTCGGCATCATCACGAAGATCGTCAGGAACAGCGCGATGCCCACGAGCACCTGGTTGGGTGGGGCCGACTGGGTGCCCAGCGCCGAGCGGATGAAGCCCAGGACGATGAGGATGCGGGCAAAGCCGGTGACCGTGAAGAGCAGCGCCGGGATGAGCGACAGCCCACCGACGAGGACGAGGATCTGGACGGCGTTGGAGGCGCCCAGGGCGATGGCCCCGACGTTCATCGCTGGGTCATCCGCTTGAGGGAATCCAGGCGCTCACCGAAGCTCGTGCTCTCGCTGCGGCCCAGCAGGGCCGAGGCGCGGGCGCCGAGGTTCACGCCGTTGCGAGCGCCGATGACCGCGCCGGGTGGTGTCACCGGCAGGCCCAGCTCGATCGCCTCGTCCTCGGTGAAGGAGCGGATCGGCGTCACCGACTGCTCGCCGACGCCGAGCAGGTGCAGCTCCGAGCCCACGCGCACCAGGGCGACGGAGCGGTTCGTGCCCAGCGGCAGGGAGGCGATGCGCTCGAGGCTGTCGCCGGCCGCCGGCAGGTCCTTGGCCTTGAGCCGGCGGACGATCAGGGTCAGGCCGTAGATGACGGCGATGACGATCACCAGGCCGACGATCGTGTGGAGGATCGACCCGCCGGTGCCGGAGGAAGCGTGCGCGGTGCCGGCGAGCTTCAGGTTGGGCAGCCGGGTGGCTTCAAAGGCCGTGTTCGGCCGGGGAACGACGTGGTGGATATGGGCGTGCGTCATCGCGGTCGGCTCCTTCGAGGGGGGAGTCGACCCGGTCATCGGCGCGGGGCCGGGGGACTTGAGCGCGGGCACGGACAGCCGTCGGTGCCTGGAACGACGGCTGTAGGCTTGGTCCTGAGATGACGATGCAGGAGCACCTGCGCGTGGCGATCCTCGACCTGCTCAGCCAGCGCGCTCCGCGACCATCTGCCCCTCCGAGGCCGCCCGCAGCGTGGCCGCCCGGACCGGCGGCGGGGACTTCCGGGCGCTGATGGTGCCGACGCGTGAGGCGGCCGCGAGCCTCGTTGCCTAGGGGCGGGTGGAGGTGACCCAGCGCGGGCAGGTCGTCGACCTGGCCTCCGCGCGGGGTGCCATCCGTCTCCGCCTCCGTGGCGCTCGGGGCCCCGGAAACCCCCGCAACCCCTTCGCTAGTTGAGTGCCTTGCCGACCGCCTCGAGCACCCGGTCGGCCTGGAAGGGCTTGACGACGAAGTCGCGAGCGCCGAGCTTGACCGCCTCGAGCACCTTGCCCTCCTGTCCCAGGGCCGAGCACATCACGACC
>DASSZV010000073.1:0-28360 GCA_035702765.1 Solirubrobacteraceae bacterium | reverse complement strand
GGAGGGAGAGCATCAGCCGTCGCGCGGCGCGGGAGAACGCGGTATCGATGATGAGCAGCGCCGCGGCCTCGGGATCGACGTCGGCGCCGACCCGGCCAGCCGCCTGCTCACGGCGCAGGTAGCCGGCGAGGGCCTGCACTCCCTTGTGTGGGCCCGCATCGGTCACCTCGATGTGCCGGGCCATGGCTCGGCCGAGGTCGGCGTCGGACTGGGCCGCCGTCATCATCGGCAGCAGGTCGGCGAAGAACCGCCCGAGAGAGGCCAGGGCGACATCCACCAGCTCGGGCAGCTCGAGCAGGTCCTCAGGGTCCGGTTCACCGACCAAGAAGTCCAGCGGCGGGACGCCATGGGCGAAGACCGCCAGCAGAAGCCCGGGTCGGTCCCCGAAGTGGTAGTAGACGCTCGCGTCCGACACGCCCGCGCGGGCGGCGACCTCGCGGCTCGTCAGCTTGGCCACTCCCTCCTCGCGCAGGAGCTCCAAGGCCGCGTCGAGGATCGCCTCGCGCCCTCCCGAGGAGGGACGTCCACGGCGCCGCGGCGCGGCGGTGTCGCTGTCGGGGGTGCTTTTCACGTCACGTCGAAGGGTAGAGGAATTTCCTGAGTCAGGGCTCAGCGTGTCTGTTATTCTGAGCCAGCACTCAAGAAAGCACATCCCTGGGAGGCCGTGGTGGAACGGAAGTGGTGGACGCTCGTCGCCGTATGTACCGGCGTGTTCATGTTGTTGCTCGACATCACGATCGTGAACGTCGCGCTCCCGGCCATCGAGAAGGCCTTCCGGGCGAGCCTCTCAGACCTCCAGTGGGTCATCGACGCCTACGCACTCACGCTCGCGGCGCTGCTGCTCACCGCGGGCTCCATCGCTGATCTGCGGGGGCGACGGATCGTCTTTGCCGTCGGCATCGTCATCTTCACGCTGGGGTCGATTCTCTGCGGGCTCGCTCAGAGCGCCACGATGCTGTCGATCTCCCGTGGCTTCCAGGGCATCGGCGGCGCGATCATGTTCTCCACTGCCCTGGCCCTGCTCGCCCAGGCCTTCCCGCCGCGGGAGCGCGGGGTCGCCTTTGCCATCTTCGGGGCCGTCACCGGGGTCTCGGTCGCCGTTGGCCCGGTCCTCGGCGGGGTGCTCACCTCCGGCCTCTCCTGGCGCTGGATCTTCTTCGTCAACGTTCCCATCGGGATCTTCGCCCTGCTCGTCACCCTGCGTGAGGTGGAGGAGTCCAAGCTGCCGGGGGCGCGCCGCCCGGACCTGCCCGGAGTGGTCACCTTCTCCCTCGCCCTGGCCGGCCTCGTCTACGGCCTCATCCGTAGCCAGCCCGACGGCTGGGGGTCCCTCCACGTCGTCGTCCCGCTGGCGGTTGCCGTCCTGCTCATGGGCGCCTTCCTGGTGATCGAGCTGCGCAGCCCGGAGCCAATGCTCGACCTGCGCCTGCTGCGGGTGCCGACCTTCAACGGCGGGCTGATCGCCGCCTTCGGCATCTCGGCGTCGATCTTCAGCCTGCTCACCTACCTCACGATCTTCATCCAGAACATCCTGGGGTACTCGGCGGTGCAGGCGGGCATCCGCTTTCTGCCCTTCACCGGCGTCACGTTCTTCGCCGCCGCCGGCGCGGGGCGCCTGTCGGACCGCGTGCCCACGCGCTACCTCATCTCGGGCGGCTTCGTCCTGCTCACCATCGGCATGCTGCTCATGCGCGGGCTCACCCCGACCGAGAACTGGACCCACTTCCTGCCCGGGTTCATCGTCGCCGGGATCGGCGCCGGGATGATCAATCCGCCGCTGGCCTCGACCGCCGTCGGCGTCGTGGCGCCCGAGCGGGCGGGGATGGCCTCCGGCATCAACTCGACGTTCCGGCAGGTCGGGATCGCCACGGGGGTCGCGGGCCTCGGGTCGATCCTCGCCTCGGTGGTGACCAGTCAGGTGAGCTCGCGCCTCGCCCACACGCCGCTGGCCGCTCACGGACATCAGCTCGCCGTGGCGGTGGCGGGCGGCTCCCTGCCCCAGGCGGCGGCGGCGGTGCCGACGAAGCTCCAGGGCGTCCTCTTCGGCGCTGCGCGGGCGGGCTATGTCGACGCGCTCAACTCGGTGCTGCTCATCGGCGCGATCGTCGCGGGGGTCGCCGTGGTCGCCACGCTCGTGCTCATCCGCCAGAAGGACTTCCACGATCCGGGGGCCGCACCGGCCCCGGAGCCCGGGCCGGCCGATGGCGAGCCGGTCGCGGTGGCCTCGGTCTGACCGACGTCGGAGGGCCCCTGCTAGGATGCTTGCCGGCAAGCAAGGTTTTCCCAGGAGGTTTCCCCACGTCCTCGCCACCCACTGCAGCGACGCTCACTGCCGCCGGCCGGCGCGCCGCTCACGCCGGCCGGCGGCCGGCCCTGTCGAGCGACCCTGAGAGTGCGACCCGCTTGCGCATCGCGGTCATGCGGCTGGCGCGGCTCCTGCGCCCAACCGAGGCCGGCGCCGCCGCCGATCTCAGCCCGACCCGCGTCGCCGTGCTGCTCAACGCGGTCCGTAACGGCCCGGTTCGGTTCTCGCAGGTGGCCGAGGACGAAGGGCTGAACCCGACGCTGCTTTCGCGCACCGTCGCCCAGCTCGCCGAGGCTGGTCTGGTGACGCGCAGCACCGACGCCGAGGATCGGCGTTCGGCCTGGCTGGAGGCGACCGCGGCGGGCCAGCGCCTGGCCCAGCGGATCCGGGCTGAGCGCGCCCATGCGATGGAGCTCGCCCTGGCCACGCTCGGTGCCGCGGACCGGGATGCGCTCGAGGCTGCCCTGCCCGCGCTGGAGTCGCTCGCCGAGGAGCTCAACCGGTGAGCGGGTCCGAGCTGCGCCAGGGAGTGCGCCGGGCCCGTGCGAGTACCTTCGCCGCCCTCGGCGTCCCCAACTATCGGCGCTATATCGCCGGACAGTCGGTCTCGCTGATCGGGACCTGGATGCAGATGACCGCCCAGTCCTGGCTCGTGCTGTCACTCACTCACTCGGCGACGACGCTGGGGATCATCGTGGCGCTGCAGACCGTGCCCGTGCTCGTCCTCGGTCCCTATGGAGGGGTGATCGCCGATCGCGTCGACAAGCGGCGGCTGATGATCGCCCTCCAGAGCGCCATGGGCGTGCAGGCGCTGATTCTCGCCGGGCTCACGCTCGCCGGTGTTGTGACGGTCGCCGAGATCGGGATGCTCGCCGTGCTGCTGGGACTCAACAACGCCTTTGAGAACCCGGCGCGGCAGTCCTTCATGCTCGAGATGGTCGGCCCCGAGCACCTGCGCAACGCGGTGTCACTGAACTCGACCCTGGTGAACGTCGCCCGCGTGGTGGGTCCGGGGATCGGTGGCGTCCTGATCGCCACGGCGGGCAGCGGGATCTGCTTCGCCCTCAACGCGCTCTCCTTCGTTGCCGTCGTCGCCTCTCTGCTGCGCCTGGATGCCAGCGCGCTGGCGCCGGCGACGCCGACCACGCGGGCGCGCGGCCAGCTGCGTGAGGGCATCGCCTATGTGCGGCGCACCCCCGGCCTGTTCATCCCGCTGCTGATGATGGCCCTCGTCGGCTGTCTCACCTACGAGTTCCAGGTCTCGCTGCCCTACATGGCCTCGCGCGGCCTGAATGCCGGCTCGTCGGGTTTCGGCTTCATGACCGCGTCGATGGGCGTCGGCGCCGTCGTCGGCGGTCTCGCCCTGGCCAGTCGCGGGCGGACGGGGATCCCGATTCTCATTGCCGGGGCGAGCGCCTTCGGCGTCGCCATGAGCCTCGCCGCGCTGGCGCCCGACCTGGCCGTGGAGCTCGTCGCCCTGGCCTTCGTGGGGGCGAGCTCGGTCGTCTTCATGTCCGCCGGCAACGCGACCCTGCAGCTGCGCGCCGAGCCTCAGATGCGGGGCCGGGTGATGTCGCTGTGGTTCGTGGCCTTTCAGGGCTCGACGCCCATCGGCGGTCCGGTCGTCGGCGCGGTCATGGCCGGATTCGGACCCCGCGCGGGGCTCGGCCTCGGCGCGCTCACATGCTTCGTAGTCGCCGCAGCTGGCCTGGCGGCGGTGCGGGCAGTTCCGCAACTGGGCTCAGCGGTGTCCTCCCCGGCTCAGCGGCCGTCTGTGGCGACCCCATGACCAGGCGCATGAGCTCCTGATAGCGGGCACGGTCCAGGTGGATGATGTGGCTGCCGGGGAACCAGTGCAGCTCCGGCTCACCCCAGTGGCGCCACAGCGCGGAGGTCTGCTGCGGCGGTGAGACGCGGTCACCCGCGCCGCCGATGACCAGCAGACGGTCCTTGGGCAGCAGCACCGGGTAGTTGAGCGGGGAGTGCAGTGCGGCGGAGTGGGCGAGCAGATCCTCGGGGAGCTGCTTGAGCAGGCGCAGCAGCTGGGTGCCCCGGTTGGTGGGGAACCAGTGCTGGACCAGCTCGGTCAGGTCCGACACGGCCGCGTTGGGGATGGCGAAGTCGAGCCGGTCGTCGACTTCGGCCAGCAGCGCTGTGGTGTAGCCGCCCAGGCTGAGTCCCGTCGCGCCGACCCGGGGGACGCCCTTGCGCTCGAGGTAGTCGAGCAGGACCCGCAGGTCGCAGATGGCCTGGACCATCGCCTCGGCGAGGTGGGAGAACCCGGCCATGAACAGCTCCGCGCCGTTGAAGGGTGAGCGCCCGCTCTGGCGGCTGCCGTGAAAGGGCAGGGTGAACATGACGATGTCCCAGCCCTCGGCGAAGAACCGGCGCAGGCTGAAGAAGGAGGTGTTGAAGGCTGCCTTGGAAGCCCCGAAGCCGTGGGTGACGATGAGCGTCGCGCGCGGACCGTCGTCATGGCGCCAGTACTGGGCCTTGGCCACCGCGTTCTGGGTGGCCGCACGGAAGCGAGGGGCAAGATCCGGGTGCAGGGGCTCAAACGGGCTCTGGAAGCGCAGCAGCTCCACCCGTCCCCCGAGGTCCTCCAGGCCGACCCCCGGGCGCGAGTGCACCGGAATGGGCGAGGGTGGGGGGGTGAAGACCTTGGCGGGGTCATGCGCGGAGGCCAGGGCGGCGTAGTACTCGAGCCGACGGCGTTCCGCCTTGGGGTCGAGGAGCACGCTGGAGGGGATCATGGCAGCGGTGACTGCTGTGGCCAACGCCGTGCGGATGACGTAGTCACCCAACACGACGGAGTGGTAGAGCGTCCGAGCGCGGAGGTCCGTCACATGTTTGGGCACCATAAAGGCTGTCTTTCGGGGTCGCGCCGGTTCAGGGCTGGGCGGGTCAGAGTTGAGTCGACCCATCCTCAGGGGGCCGACTGGTCAAAGCTCCGACGAGTGCTACCCCGAAGAAGGCGATGATCACCAGGGAGACGACGTCGAGCGGGGTGACACCGTTGTGCGCGACGTCGTAGGCGGTGAGAAAGGTGAGACCCGCCAGGAACAGGAGCACAACGGCCAGAAGCGCAAGACGCATGATCTCGTTGTATCGGCAGCCGCGGCGCCGGGCGTCAGTCGGATGCGCCCCGGTTCATGCCCGGACGGCTCGCGCAGGCTCGCGGCGGGGTCCGCACACTCCGGCGCAGCCGCTGGCTCGGGGGCACTGCGCGCGACAGCGACAGACCGTGAGGACTCAGCGCGAGAGCGACGGGCTGGCCACGGAACTGACCTGCCAGGGGTTGGTCGCGTCGCCGGAGAGCGTGAAGGTCCAGCGTTCGGTGAAGGTGACCGCGTGGACGTCCGAGCCGGCGAGGATCGCCGTGCTCGCGCGATCCTGGAGGTAGCGGCGTCCGTGGATCTTCACGTCCACCGCCATCGTCGCGGGGATGGCCAGCGCGTCGAGGCCGACCACGGCGATCCGCTCGATTTGCGGACCGCGGATGACCAGGCGGCTGGCGGGGCCGGCGGGGTGGAGCATCTGCGCGACCGCATCGCTGCCGGCGAGGGCCAGCAGGGCCCGCTGGTCCCCGTCGATGGCCTGGGCCCAGGCCGCGACAGCCCGTCGGGCGGCGATCTCCAAGATGTCGGGGGAAAAGCGGCCGTCGGCCAGGCTGAGATCGAGCGCGCGCGCCCGGGCATCCTGGTCGAAGGCGATCCCCGCGGTGGTGAGCTCGCCCGGTTGGGTGCCGGCTGGGAGCGCGGCCGCGTCGGCCTGGGCCTGCTCGAGCAGCGATGCGTCTTGGAGGGCCTGGGTGTCGGCCCAATCGGTCTGCACGATCCGGGCCTCGAGCTGGTGGGAGCCCTCTGCACCCTGTTCGATGGAGTCGAGCATCCACTCGTTCGCCGCCGAGGTCGCCGTGCGCACGCCGAGGTCGAACTCGGCGGCCAGGCTCGCGTCGAGGCCATCACCGGCTGGGGTGGCCGCCGCCGCGGGGTTGCGCACGAGCGTCCAATACTCGCGCATGCGCACGGTCTTGGTCGCCGCGCCGCGCTCATTCATCTCCCGGCCGTGGGCATCGCTCACCCAGTCACGGATGCGTGCCTCGATCCGCACCACAACGCGGTCGGGGCCGCCGGCTGGGCCGGTGGCGCGGGCACCGCGGCCGATCCCGACGTACTCGACCTTGGGCGGCCGAACGAGCTCGATGTGGTTGGTGAGTCCGCGGCGGGCGAGGTCATCCAGGCGACGCTCCCACTCACCCATCAGCCGTGTGGCGACGAGCTCGTGCAGACGTCGGCTGTCCCCGCGGGACCAGGCGGCCTGGATGTCGATGAAGAGCTTCTCCGCGGAGGCCCGCACGCGCTCGGGGGTGAAGGCCTCATCCTCCTCGGCAGCCTCGGCGGCGGCCAGCTCGACGGTCCGCTCCCGCCGCCGGGTGGCCCGGCGTGCGGCGGTGCCGCGCTGGCGCTGAGCATGCCACCACTCGGCGACCCGGCGGGCGCCGAAGAAGTACACGTAGGCGCCGATCGCCAGGACGATGACGACGAGCAGTCCGGCGCCGTGGCCGAAGAGGATCAGGTCGAGGACCAGCCGGAAGGCGACGTAGAGGGCAAAGCCCTTGCCCGACCCGCCCCCGGAGAAGCCGCCGCCGAAGCCGCCGCCGCTGCCGAAGGAGCCCGTGCCCCCGCCGGCCCGGGCAAAGGCGGCCGCGGGGAGCAGCAGAGCGCCGAGCAGCACCAGCGCCCCGGCGAGCACAAGGATGCGGCGCCGGCGCATGCCTAGCGCTCCGCTCCGGCGACGGCTGCCGCCTCGGAGTCCAGGCGCAGCGGCCCGACCCCGGGCGCGGACTGCTTCACGTGCTCGTCGGCGTGATAGCTCGAGCGCACCAGCGGCCCAGCGGCGACGTGCTCGAAGCCGAGCGCGTAGGCCGCGGCCTCGAGCGCCGAGAACTCGTCGGGATGCCAGTAGCGGGCAATCGGCAGATGGTTCTCGGTCGGGCGCAGGTACTGGCCGACGGTGAGGACTTGGACGTGGTTCTCACGCAGGGTGCCCAGCGCGTCGACCATCTCCTCGAAGGATTCGCCCAGGCCGACCATGAGACCGGACTTGGTCACGACCTCGTCGCCGCCCATCTCCTTGGCCGTGGCCAGCACGCGGTTGGAGCGCTCCCAGGTCGAGCCGCGACGGGCGACCGGATAGAGCCGGGGAACGACCTCGACGTTGTGGTTGAACACGTCCGGGCGGGCGTCGATGACCTTGGCCAGCGGCATCTCCTGACCGCGGAAGTCAGGCGTGAGCACCTCGATCTTCGTCTGCGGGGCCTGGCGACGGATCTGGCGGATGACCCCGACGAAGGCGTGGGCTCCGTAGTCGTACATGTCATCGCGGTCGACCGAGGTGATGACCGCGTGACGCAGCCCCATCCGGGCCACCGAGCGGGCGACGCGCGCGGGCTCGAGCGGGTCGTCCCAGGTCGGCTTACCCGTCTTGACGTGGCAGAAGCCGCAGCGCCGCGTGCACGTGTCGCCGAGGATCATGAACGTGGCCGTCCCGCGCTGCCAGCACTCGCCGATGTTCGGGCAGGCCGCCTCGGCGCAGACGGTGTGAAGGTTCTCCTCGCGGATCAGCCCCTGGAGCTCGCGGTACTTGGGGCCGCCGGGCGCGGGAACCTTGAACCACGGGGGCTTGCGGCCCTTGTAGGGCTGCACCTCCTCGACCTGCATCACCGACAGGACGTCGCGGATGCCGCCGGGGTTGGAACGGGATCGAGTGGCGCTCATCAGGGCTCGATCAAGCGTACTGCGGGGCGGGGTCCGCTCCGGGCCCCGCGGGTGTGACACTGATGGAACTCTTCAGCGCCCGCTCCAACGCCGCTCGGGTCACCGCCCGCTGGCGCCGACCCAGGGACTGGGCGACCGCGAAGGCGACCCGCTTGCGCATGCAGGCCATGAGCCGAGTGGCGCCGGCGCCGGCGAGGTCCGGGGCCGGGTCCAGTTCGGCGGCGACCCGCGTCATCTGGACACTCGCCAGCCCGCAGGCGGTGAACCAGGTCCACGGCTCCATGTCGTTGACCACGTTGAGGGCAAAGCCATGGGTGGTCACGCCGCGGGCGACGTGGACGCCGATGGAGGCGATCTTGCGCTCATCCACCCACACCCCGGTGAAGTCGGGTCCGTCCTGTGGCCGGGCGCGGGCGAGCACGCCCTGCTCGAACAGGCCGGAGATGAGCGCCTGCTCGAGCCGGCGCACGTAGTCGACGACATCGGTCACCGCGACGATCGGGTATCCCACGAGCTGGCCGGGGTTGTGCAGGGTGAGCTTGCCTCCGCGGTTCACCTCGACGATGTCGAGACCGCGCTGGCGGTACCACGCCTCGGGCAGGGGCAGGTCGTCCGCGCCCGCGCGTCGGCCGCGGGTGATGACGGGGGGATGCTCGAGCAGGAGCATCGTGTCAGGGATCGCGCCCGCCTGGCGGGCGTCGCGCAGGCGTTCCTGCAGCGCGAGTGCCTCCCGGTACTCGATCAGCCCGGCCTGGCAGACCCAGAGCTCATCCATGCCCAGAGGCTAGCGATGCCGCGGCGCCGCGGACAGGGCACCCCCCCGCTGGGCTGCGGGTGGGGGCCGGTCTGTGGGACCGGCCCCTCGGCGGGCGCCGCCCTACCCTGTGGTGCATGGATCGCACCAGCTTTCTGCGTCTGCGCTGGCGGCTCTCCGGGGCCTGGATGTGGCCCACGCTGCTGGTCCTCACGGTCGTCGACGCCGCGGTCGGGCACTGGCTCCCCTCGGTCGGCAACGGCGAGTCCCTCGTCTTCGCCTGGCTCGAGGCGACTGTGCTGATGGTCCTCGCCATGGCCATCCTCGCCCCGCCGCTGTCGTTCCTGCTGCGCCGCGTGCGCCGCGACCTGCCCCGTCCGGTGGCGCGCAACTACGCGGGCACCATCGGCGTGCTGGGGGTGAGCGTGTGGCTGGTGATCGCGGGGGTGATGCACCGCCAGACGATCACCCAGGACCGCCACGCCATCCTCGACGCGACCCAGCGCGCCGAGGCGTGGATCGGCGACCACGCCCCGCCGGCCTACATGGCCCACCTGCGCGTCATCGACATCGTCGACATCCAGGCCCCGCGGCTCTACCGCGCCTGCGTCCCGGACGTCACCTTCACCCACTCCTACTGCGTCGTCGTGGACACCAGCAAGCCCTTCGGCTCCGGCGTCGCCTTTGACGGGCACGAGTCCAACCAGCTGCTCGAGCAGGGCGCGAACTAGGCTCGCGGTGCCCGGGCTCCGCGGCGCCGGCCGTCCTCAGCTCGCCGCAGGCGGAGGGAGCGCCGGAAGGGTGATCGGCAGGCAGATCTCGCAGAACTCCCGACCCAGGGGGGTGAGCAGGACGCTGCGCCGGACCACCTTGGCTCGAGCCGTGTCGTGAAGCACGCCGAGGATCTCTGGCTGGGCCTCGAGGACCTGGTACTCGATGGGGGAGTCGAGTGAATCCTCTGACAGGACGATGAGGTTGACGCGGACGAGGTTGGCCAGATACACGGGCACGCGGTCACGCTGGCGCAGACCGGCCTTGGGGCCGAGCATGTTCAGGGACTGGGCGACGAGCTGGGAGCCGCTCCCGATGAGGTTGGCCGCCCGGACGTCGACCATCGGCTGGGCGCCCTCGATGGCCAGCAGCCGGAGGATCCGGGCCTCGTCCGGGGACAGTTCGGTGAGGATCCGGGCAAAGGCCGGATGCGCGCTCTCGTTGAACCCGACGTCTGCGGCCTCGCGCAACAGTTGTTCACCTTGGGCGCGAAGGGCTGCGGGGCTGGAGCTGCCCGCCTTGAGCAGGCCCGTGGAGAGCAGCGGCGCCATCTCTCGCACCTCGCTTTCGAGCTCGCTGATGCCGAGGAAGTCTCTGGCGACCTCGCGCACCTCGCGGGTCACCTCGTCGATCACGTCTTGTGCCGCGTTGGGGTCCACCGCGAGCTTGCGCAGCTGGTGGGAGACGCGCAGCGAGGTGCCCGCGGTCCAGCCTGCCGCCTTGAGCCAGGCGCCGGCGGCGGCGCGGGCCATCTGAGGAAGCCCGTCGTGAGGCTCATCGGAGTGGCCGGGTGAGGCCGGCACGGTCCCACGACGCCGCGCGGGCACGTCGTGGGACGGCTCCGGAGTCGGGTCGCCCAGTTCGGCGGGGGGACCCAGCCGACGCCCGGAGTTCCCTGGCCCGCTCATGGGGTGCAGGCCCCGAGCGCCGGGACCGTGACCGGTCTCGGGCGGTCCCGGGTCGGCCCGGAGTGCCCGCGCGGAGATGTCGCCTGACGGTGTCGTCGGGGTCTGGAATTCGCTGGCGATTTCGTCGGCGCGGGTCATCGAGGTCATCCGAAGATGGCGAGGTGTATCAGGCCCCCGGCGAAACCGAGCACGGCGCCGTGCAGCAGCAACAGCCACTCGTCCTCCCGGGTTGCCGTGTGCAGCATCTCGGCGAAGTCGATGGCGTTCATCTCGCGCATCCGCTGCGTGATCAGCTTACGCATTGCCAACGCTTGGGAGCGACTGAATTCGGGGTCGGCGAGCGGCTCGACGATCGACGCCACCGGGCTCTCAGCGATGATCGAGCGGCGCAGGGCCTCGTACTCGCGCGCGCCTAACGCAGCCCGGACCGCCGGTCGGGCGAGGCCGACAGCACGGTCGACCGCCGGCTCGAGCGCGGTCTCGACCAACGCCCGGGTCCGATCCGACTGGGGGCCATGCAGCAGCTCGCCGGCGAAGTTCGCCACGGTCACGATGTCCTCGGAGACGATCTTCGCGTACACCTCGGCGACCTCGGGCTGGCGTCGGATGAACAGCCCCTGGAACCGCAGGGGTCCCACGCAGGTCGGTTCGGCCGGTTCGTAGATCATCCACAACGCGACCCAGTTGGTGACGTACCCCACCAGCACGCCGATCACCGGGAGCAGCCACCACACGCTGACGAAGTGAGTCAGCGCGGCCACCGGCACGCCGAGCAGGAAGCCGAAGACGAAGCCGAAGTTCTGGATGAAGCGCAGCTCGCGGCGCCCGATGTCGAGGAAGACCCGGTTGGCCAGCTCCGGGTCGAAGCGACGAATGACCATCATCTTCACGTCGACGAGCTGGTCGATGTGGGCGCTGATCTCGGAGGTGAGGTCCCTGACGATCCGCGGCAGCTGATCCTGGATGCGCTGCTGGAGCATCTCGCGCAGTCGCAGGGGCATCTCGTTCCACAGACGCGGATGGTTGCGGCCCATCACCCGGTCGACGATCTCCCGCACCTCGGGCTGGAGGGCATGCAGGATCTGCGCCGAGATCTGGTCCTGGTCGAGCTGGTCGAAGAACTCCCGTGGGGTGCCGAGCTTCGCCAGGCCGACATCCACGGCCAGGCTGCCCATCTTGGCCGCCCGCGACGGGATGATCCCCTGCCAGCCGATCCCGCCCACCATGATCCCGGGAATCTGCTGGAGGCGGTGGGGCAGGCGCCACGCGACGACGCTGAGCCAACGCGCCCGGACTCCGCGGAAGTGCACCGGATAGAACAGCATGAGCACTCCGGTCCAGTTGGTGACGTACCCGATCACGCCGGTCACGATCGGGATGGAGATCAGGGCCAGGGTGCCGTTGTGCATGCCCTGAGCACGCTACCGGCCGGCGCGCCCGGCGCTGGTGGTGCGCTGAGAACCGGATGTCGTTCGCGGTCGCCGCCGCTGACGCGCGTGCCGTCACGGGCCGGGATCCTCGGCGGCGCACTGGTAGCTTGATCAGCCCATGCGCGAGGCCGAGACGGACAGCGACTCCATCATCGTCGTCGGTTCGAGCACCCACTTCCTGAGCGGCGTGAGCTACTACACCCACCGGCTGGCGCTCGCCCTCGCCGAGCGGCATCGGGTCGGTGTCGTGCTCATGCGCAAGCTCATTCCGCGGTTCCTGTATCCGGGACGGGATCGCGTCGGCGCCGACATCACCGACCTCAGCTACCCGGAGGGCATCCCCGTGGTGGACGGGATCGACTGGTACGGCGGGTTCGGTCTGCTGCGCGCCATGCTCCTCATCGCGCGGATGCGGCCGCGGACGGTGATCCTGCAGTGGTGGACCGGGGCGGTCCTGCACTCGTACATTCTCCTGGCCCTCTGGGCGCGCCTGTTCCGCGCGGCAATCATCGTCGAGTTCCACGAGGTTCAGGACACCGGCGAGGCGATGGTGTTTGGGGTGGCCAGGTACGTCGACCTCGCCAGTCGTCTGTTGATGTCCACGATTTCCGGGGCCGTCCTGCACTCAGAGTCGGACCGCCAGCCCATCAACGACCGCTTCGGCATCGGACACGTCCCGTGCGCGATCATCACGCACGGACCGTTTGACAACTACGGTGCCTCAGAGGCGCTGCGTGACGCCCCGCCCAATGTCGTGAACCTGCTGTTCTTCGGCACCATCCGCCCGTACAAGGGACTCGAGGACCTGGTGGAGGCGTTCAACGACCTCGACAGCGCCGAGGTGGACGGGTTCTGGCTCACGGTCGTCGGCGAGACCTGGGAAGGCTGGACCGGCCCGATCGAGCTGATCGAGCGCAGTCCCCACCGTGACCGGATCACCCTTGTCAATCGCTACCTCACCGACGAGGAGGTCGGCGGCTTCCTCGCGGGAGCCGATGCCGTGGTGCTGCCCTACCGCCGGTCCTCGGCCTCGGGACCGCTGCACGTGGCGATGAGCGCCGGGCTGCCGGTGATCGTCACGGAGACCGGCGGGCTGCCGGAGGCAGCGGCCGGCTATGCGGGAGCGATCTGGGTGCCTCCGGCAGATCCTGCCGCCATACGGACCGCCCTGCGCGACCTGCCCGGGATGGTCGGGCGGCGCTTTGACGATCCCAGTTCCTGGGCAGCCACGGCCGAGAAGTACGACGAGCTCATCGCACGGATGGACCCCACGCGGGCATCATCCTGAGGTGGCGGGCGATCCTGGAGTGCCGCACGAGGCGGTCCTGAGCCTGTGGACGATCCTCGCAGGCGGTGTCCCGGTACCGTCTGGAGAATGACCGGCACGCTGCTCGAAACCGACGGCTGTGCCGGGGGCACGGAGGGGCGGAGGTCAGGATGAGGCCGACATCGCGTACCTCGTCGCGACGGCGCTGGCTCGTCCTCGTCCCCGTTCTCCTGCTCGTCGGGCTGGGGGTGGTCCTGCAGTTGGGGGCGGGGGCGGCGCCGACAGCGCCCGTCCCCCGTGCGCACCGGCACTCCGAATCGGGCCTCAACCGGCTGGGCGCGCGCATCGCCCACCAACTGGGTCAGCCGTCGAGTCTGGCGTCCCTCGGGACGGGACCTGCGTCCGTGAGCGCATCCGATCCCAGCGGGATACCGGCACCCCAGGGCGCTCCCAGAGGCTGGCGCCAGATCTTCGTCGACTCGTTTCCGGCGTCGGAATCCGCGGCGCCATCGGCGTTCGCCGGCTGCCGCTGGGGTGTGACCATCCACAGCTCGGTCTGTATCGGCTTGCCGGCCCCGGCGGCTCGCCGGTGGTTCGCCTATCCCGACGGTGCTCGGCCCGACCACGGGCCGGGGGTCTTCGAGCCGTCGAAGGTGCTCAGCATCTCAGGCCACGAGCTGCTCTTTCACCTGCATCCGGAGCCGGGCAGCGGTGTCCCGCTGCTCGCGGCCGCAGTCGTCAAGCTGCCGACGAGAACTGGTGCCGTGCGATCGGCGGCGCTGGCCGTGCGGTTCCAGGCTCAGCAGATTCCCGGATACGAGATCAGCTTCCAGCTGTGGCCGATCGACGGCCGTGGGGACAGTGGGAGCAGCATCCAGTTTCCCGCCGGCCGCCTGGATGGTCCGATCCACTTTGTGATCACCCGGCCCGGTCTCGGAGAGGAGGTTGGGGGTTCAGCTCAGCGGTTCCGGGGCTGGCACACCGCGCTCACGGAGTGGACGCAGGGCTCGGCGCGCTTCTTCCTCGACGGTCGGCAGGTCGGGCTTGTCACCTCGGGCGTGCCCGCACGACCGATGAACTGGGTGCTGGAGGTCGACGGGGTCCCTCGGTCTGCCGCCCGCCCGGGCAGCGGGATCATCCGCGTGGCGTGGGTGAGCGCCTACGTTCCCGCCCCTCGCGGAACCTGAGTCCGGTGTCAGTGAGCGTGCCGGTGGGCCGGGTGCCGATGCACGGGGCGGCGGTGCGCCGAGCCCCGACGGGGCAGGCGCCGGTGATGGCGCACACGCCGGTGGCGGCCTGCGGTCGAGGTGGTGTGGCGCAGCCGACGGGCTGACGACACGATCGCCTTTGGCGACTTCTTCTTCTTGGTGGTCGTCGACGTCGTGGTGGTCGTGGTGGTCGGCGAGGTCGACGTCGTGGTGGTCGGCGAGGTCGACGTCGTGGTGGTCGGCGAGGTCGACGTGGTGGTGGTCGGCGAGGTCGACGTGGTGGTGGTCGGCGAGGTCGACGTGGTGGTGGTCGGCGAGGTCGACGTCGTGGTCGACGTCGTGGTGGTGGACGTCGGAGTGGTCGCGGGCGCCTGACCCCACAGCTTGATGTAGGTGGCGGTGGCGTTGGGGTCTGCGGAGGTGTTCAGGACGCTGGCGTCAGCGTTGAAGTACATCTCGTAGGCGGGCTGGTTGGTCTGCATCCAGGTGTACATGTTCTGGATGAAGCTGGGATCGTCACCCGCGCCGTTGCTGGGTGAGCTCGTGTTGGTGTTCAGTCCCCATTCGGGGATGGCGATCGGCTTGTTGTGGGACTTGGCGAAGTTCAGCCACCAGTTGAGGCCGTAGGTCTGGTTGGCGATCTGGTTCCAGCGGGTGGTGGGGTCGCTGATGGGGTCGGAGTTGGCGTCCCAGCTGGAGTCATAGACGTCGACGCCGACGTAGTTGACGTAGCTGTCGCCGGGGTAGGCATCGGCCGCGGGGACGTCGCTGGGGCCGGGGTTGACGGTCCAGTCAAAGCTGAAGTTCGCGCCGGGGATGGAGCGGAACAGGTCAACCAGGTGGCGCCAGTAGGCGATGAAGTTGGTGGCGCTCATGTTCGTGTCGGTGGGCGAGAGGCTCCAAGGGAACCAGGTGCCGTTGAATTCCCAGCCCATACGCAGGACGGTGTTGGCGTAGCCGTCGGCGACGAGGTCCTGGCCCAGGGTCCGGTAGTACTGGTCATAGGCGCCGGAAGCGCCGGCGGCGAACGTGCCCTGGGGGGAGTTGACGAGCATCGGGACGCTGAGGATGAGCGTGCCGCCGGCCTGATGCCAGGACTGCCAGGCATCGAGCAGCCAGGAGGGGGAGCTGATGTCGTTCCAGGAGCTGTTGCCGAGGTAGTCCAGGACGACGTTCGGCTGGGTGTTGCTCCACTGGGCAAAGGTGTTCAGCGCGGCCGGGTTCCCCGCACCGACATAGGCGCCCGAGAGGGCCACCGGAGGCGATGCCCAGGAGCGGGCCGGCGACAGCAGCGACGCGACGGTGGCCGTGAGCACGCAGAGGACGGCGAGCAGGAGGCGGAGGCGGGTGCGGGAGATCTGGCACGGGCGACCGGAGCGGCCGGGGGCCGAGCGCGTCGAGACCGCGTGGACGCTCGCGGTCGGTCCGTCCAGATTGGTGTGGACGCCGTTGGTGGCGAGAGAGTCAACATAAAAAGTCGTGCTCATCACGAAAGACCTGTTTCCGGTTTGTCGTCTGAGATCCGCAGTATCGCCCATGGCAGGTAGATCGATACGGATGAGCATCAGGGCGACTGCTCGGACGGTCCGTGGACGGATGACTGACCAGCGGACCTGGACGGATGGCTGACCGCCAGACCTCGACCGATGGCGCGATTCGTCGCGTGGCGTGAGCCCGAGGGAGGCCGGGGAGCCGGGCTCCTGTGGCGACGGAGGCCGGGAGGCGGTTCAGGCCGCTGGGCTCAGCGCGACGGACGCGGGCAGAACTGACCGCAGGTGCGCCGCACGGGGCGGGGGTGATGACGCACGCGGCGGTGAGCTAAGCCGCGGATGACAGTGTGCCGACGGGTGCATCGAGGCCGTCGGGCTGGGGGGGCGATCTTATTCCCGTGGGTGGCGAGGTCGCTGACGGGCTGGCGTCAGCGTCGCAGCTCGAGGGCGCCGTCCGAGCCGGCGTCGCGCGGCCAGCCCCGGTGACGTGGGCTTGACGGCGTGGGGCCCGTGGGGGTCAGAAAGTGCCGAAGAGGCGCCGGTAGACCTGGGATGCGCGCGGGTCGCCGGGCGTGTCGAGCTCGCTGTCGTCCCAGTTGAAATACATCTGATAGGCCGGGTGATGCTGGGTGAACCAACGGTGCATGTGAATGATGAAGGACGGGTCATCACCGGCTCCGTTGGCCCATTCGTTGCTGTAGAGCCCCCACTCGGGGATGGAGATGCGCTTGCCGTGTGCGCGGGCGAAGCCCAGCCACCAGTTGAGCCCGTGGGGCTGGTCAGCAATCTGGTGCCAGCGACCACGGGCACTGAGAATCCGCCCACCCCAGCGGTTCCAGCTCCGGTCATAGACGTCCACGCCCACGTAGTCGACGTAGGCGTTGCCCGGGTAGGCGCCGGCCGCCGGCACCGGCCCGGGACCTGGATTGACGGTCCAGTCAAAGCTGAAGTGGCTGCCGTGCACGCCCCGGAAGAGGTCCACGAGGTGGCGCCAGTACAGGACGAAAGCATGTGGGCCCATCGCCGGGTCGGTGCGGCTGAGGCTCCAGCGGAACCACGTCCCGTTGAACTCCCAGCCCATGCGCAAGATGGCGTTGCCGTATCCGTCGGTGACGAGGCGGCGACCGAGCGAGCGGTAATAGCGGTCATACGTTCCTCGGGCACCGGCGGCGAATGAGCCCCGGGACGCGTTCACGAGCAACGGCACGCTGAGGACGAGCTGCCCACCCCGGCGCGTGTACCCGCGCCAGGCTCTGAGGTACCACGATGGCCGAGCGATGTCCTGCCAGCGGCTGTCGTTGAGGTAATCGAGCGCGACCGTGGTGCGCGCCCCCCGCCAGTGGGCGAAGCGGGCGAGCCCGATCACGTTGGCGGGGCCGGCGTACGCCCCCGAGAGCGTCGCTGAGCGCGCAGACGGCGCAGATGACAGAGCCATGAGCGCGCCCACAACGAGCAGACACGCAGACATGCGCATCCGGCGCGATTGACCGAATAACATAAATCCTCGCCCGTTCGAGGTCGCGGATCGCGCCCTAGACGACATGCGTGACGTACCCCGACACCCGCCGCAGGTGATAGCAGATGGTCCCTGCGCGCAGGTGTCACGGGCAGCCGTACGGCGGCGGGAGCTCCGGCCGGCGGCGGGCCTTGACACACTCCATGCATCCCCTCGCCGGGATCCTCCCCATGTCCGAGTCATCTCTCCTCCGGCCCGTCTCGCCCTCGGCTGGTCAGCCGCCGGGCCGCCTCCCCGGGGTGCCCGACCGCATCGAACCGGCGGACATCATCGAGATCGCGCTCGAGCTCCCGATCTCGGCTCGGACCGACCTCGGTCACGCGTATGCGCTCGTGGTCGCCCGGCTGTGCGGCCAGCCCGTGGGCATGGTGCTCGTCGACGCCGCGACGGCAGCTGACGCCGACGCGCTCGCTCAAGCGCTCGATCACGAGCTGCGTGAACTCGTGATCGCCCAGCACGAGGCTCACGGCCTGCCGAAGACAATCACCATCACCCAGGCCGGTCTCGGCCACGCAGACTGCCCGGTGCGGGCCGCGCGGGCCCGGGCGGCAGGCAGTGGGCCACCCATCTCGGTGCTGCTCTGCACACGCGAGCGCCCCGATGACCTGCGTCGCTGCCTGGAGAGCCTGCTCCTCCTCGAGTACGGCGACTACGAGGTGATCGTGGTCGACAACGCGCCGAAGACCGCTCGCACCAAGGACGTCTGCGAGGAGTTGTCATCTCCGGCGCGGAGCGGTGGCCGTGCTCTGCACTACCTGATCGAGCCCCGCCCCGGCTTGTCCCACGCGCGCAACCGTGCCCTCGCCCAAGCCCGGCACGAGATCGTCGCCTTCATCGACGATGACGAGCGGGCTGACGCGGGCTGGCTCAGTGGACTCGCGGAGGCCTTCACGCGCGATCCACAGCTCGGGGCGGTGTCCGGGCTCGTGCTTCCCGCTGAACTGGAGACTCGGGCCCAGGCGCAATTCGAGCAGTTCGGCGGCCACAGCAAGGGGCGCGGCTTCTGCCCGGCGATCTTCGACGCCGAGTATCTACGTACCGTTCAGTCCGCGCTCTATCCGCTACCGCCCTTCGGGGTCGGCGCGAACATGGCCTTCCGTCGGACCGCGATCTCCGCCATCGGGGGCTTTGACCCGCTGCTCGGCGCCGGCACGCCCCTGCGGGGAGGCGAGGATACCTACGCGTTCTCCGAGCTCCTGCTGGCTGGCTGGCGCATGGCCTACAGCCCCGGAGCGGTGACCTGGCACTACCACCGTCGCGAAGCGGAGGCGCTCACGTCTCAGCTCTCGGGGTACGGCCTCGGGCTGGGGGCGTATTACGTCGCTCTGCTGTGGCGGGCCCCGGGCCGCATCTTCGCGCTCATCGCCCTGCTCCCGCGCGCCGTGCACGACATCCGGGACCCTCAGAGCGTGCGCAATGCATCCTCGGGCAACGCGCCCGGGGGGCCACCGGGTCTCCCGGTGCCCGACATCGTCCGCGGAGCGCTCCGCTATGCACGGCTCCGGTTCATCCGAGCCCTGAAGGGGCGACGCGGTCATCGGGCTCGGGACGAGCTGAGTCAGCGGAGCTGAGTTGGCCCTCGACGTCAGGCGTCCACAGGTCGAGTGGCATCGAGACGGTGATCTCGTGCCTGTGCTCCGGCCTCCGGGGCCGGTGTTTCCCCCGCGGGTCCGCTCCGGCGGCATCTCCCGTGGGCTCGTCCAGAGCCTGAGATGGTGGCTCGACCTCGCCCCCATCGCCGTCGGCGGGCTGCTCGTCGCCACCGCATACGCCCTCGGGCGGGCTCACTCGCCCCTGGGTGAACTCTTCTACTGGCTCGGTGAGGCGACGATGATGCTCCCGTCCATCTGGCGAGTGCTCTCACCGGAGGCGGGTACGGCGTCACGTCTGCGCGTGCTCGTCGGCGTGGCCGCGATGCAGTCCGTGCTTACCTGGGCCTACAGCCCCGACCAGTTCCGCTTTCCCGACGAGCTCCAGCACCTCCGGACCGCCCAGGACATCCTGACCAGCCACCGGCTGTTCACCCCGAATCTCTACCTCCCGGTGAGTCCGGGGTTCCCCGGCCTCGAGGAGGTGACCACGGCGATCCGGTCCCTCACCGGCCTGCGCCTGTTCGCCTCGGGGGTGATCGTCGCCTCGCTCAGTCACGTCCTGCTCCCGGTGGCGCTGTTCCTCGCTTATCGGGAGATCGCAGCCGGAGATGAGCGCTCGGCCGCCGTTGCGACGCTCGTCTACTCGATGGCACCCCACTACTCCTACTTCGAGACGCTGTTCATCTACAGCACCCCGGCGCTCACCTATCTCGCCTTCACCCTCGCAGCGGCGGCACGGGCCCTGCGGCGCGGGCGCGGGCTGGTGTGGATTCCGCTCGCCTACGTGCCGATGCTGCTCAGCCACCACCTCACCACGCTCGTCGGACTGGGGCTGCTCCTGGTCATGGCGGCGATCGCGCTGCGGACCCGCCCCCGAGTCCTCGCGGTGCGCTTCGCGGGGGCGGTCCTGGCGATCGTCCTCGCGTCCGTGAGCTACATCGCGCTGGCTGCACCGTCGACCTGGTCCTATCTTGCCGCTCCCCTCCAGTCCGCCCTTGGCGGGCTCTTCAGTCACAGCGGTGGCGGTGGAGCTCACCCGGCCGCCGCTGCCGTGGCGCCGGCGTGGGAGTCCCTGGCCGCGCTGGCGTCCGCGCTGCTGCTGCTGGTCCTCTCCTACGTCGGCGTGGCTGCCACCTGGTGGGCGCGGGCCCGTCGGTGGGTCCAGCTCTTCGCGCTGCTCGGACTCGCCTATCCGGTCATCCTCGGCGTCCGTCTCACCGCCGCCGACGGTCCCGAACTGGCGACCCGGGGACTCACCTACGCGATGCTGGTCATCGCCTTCCCGGCCGCGATCCTGCTCGTCTCCCTCACGCCGCTGCGTCTGGGTGGCCGTCGGCTCGGCTTCGGCGTCGCATTTCTGGCCGTCGCACTGCTGGCGCTGGGGGCGATCGTCGAAGGCCTGCCGCCGGCGTATGAGCGGCTGCCCGGGCACTTCTACGTCGCCTCCTTCGAGAGCGGGGTCGACGCCCGCGTCACCGCCGTGGGGGGCTGGGCGGCACGCACCTGGACGGCCAACGACCAGCGGGTGGCCTGTGATGTCTCGGTGTGCAGCGAGTGGAGCGGGCGCGCGGGGGCGGTCGCCTCCACCACCGCGTCACCGCTGTTCTACACCGCCAGTGTGGCCCGACTCAACGCGGTGGTCAAAGCGCTGGCCCTGGATTGGGTCGAGACCGACCAGCGGTGGACGACCCAGGTGCCTCGGACCGGCTCGTACTTCCCCAACGACAGCCGCGCCAACGCTCACACCCATCCCCTGCCCCTGTCCTGGCTGACGAAGTTCGACCGGGACCCGCTGATCGACCGGGTCTACGACGACGGCGACATCCACGTCTACCGGGTGAGCTCGGTGTGGAACGGATGAGCTCCTGGTCCAGATACATCGCGGCGCCCCGACGCGGGAGCGTGACCGTCGGCATCGTTGCGCTTGCGCTCACGATCGCGGCCGTGAGCCTCACGAGCCCCTCCGTGAGCGCGGGACTGCGGGTGCCGGCCGGGCTGGCGCTCGTCGTGGTACTGCCCGGTGTGGTGTGGGTCGGCGCGGTGGGGGTCCGCGGGGTCGGGCCGCTCATCCGGACCGGACTCATCCTCGCCACGTCCCTGGGCCTCACCATGGTCGTCGGACTCGTCATCGACACCCTGCCCGGGGGCATCACCCGCGCCCATTGGGCGCTCGGCCTCGAGGTCATGGTCCTCCTCGGCGTCCTCGTCACCGTGTTGCGGATGCTCCTAGGTGTGACCTCCGCCGAGGCGACGACACTCGGTCAGCGGGAGGCCCCCGCGGGAGAGGCTGACCGACGGATGCTGGGCAACGATGAGCTGGGGACCCGCCCGGAGACGGATGCCGAGGCGGCGGCCGTTCCGGGCCCGTCGCGCATCCTCGTGCTGGGACTGGGCAGCCTGGGCGCACTGGGACTCGTCACCGCGCTCCTGGCGATCGTGCTCGTCAGCGTGTCGAGCCAGGCCGCGCTGAACGACCGCCAGCACTTCACGGCGCTGAGCGTCACGGTCGCAGGGGGTCGCACGCCCATCCTCCGTATCTCCAACCACGAGGGCCAGCCCGTCACCTACACGCTCGTCGCGCGGCTCGGTTCTCGGCAGCTGCGCACGGTCCGGCTGACGGTGAACTCGGGCGCGAGTGAGACGCTCGCGCTCACCGGCGTCACGCCGAGTCGGCGGCGCGAGCGGCTCTCGGTTGTCCTCGACCGTCCCGGGCGGCCGACCCCCTACCGCGAGGTGTGGCTGCGTGCCCAGGACGGGCTATGGCTCTAGCCCGTGCCCTGGCCCCGGCGCTGAGTGTCGTCCGCCGGCCCGTCTTCCTGAACGCCGCGATGCTGTGGGGCTCGACGATCATCACGTCCGTCCTCGGCTTCGGGTTCTGGATCGCCGCGGCCCGGCTCTTCCCCATCGGGAGTGTCGGCTTCGCCTCGGCTGCGGTGTCGGCGATGATGCTTCTGGCCCAGTTCGGTCTGCTCGGCATGGGCACGCTGATGATCGCCGAGCTCGCTGGAGGCGATGTCTTCCCGGTCGGCCTGGTCAGCGCGGCCACGCTCCTTGCGGGCGTGTTCTCCTTTGGTCTCGGCTACGCCTTCGTCGCCCTCCAGGGCGTGCTCAACACCAAACTGGGACCGCTCGGTCACGGGGTCGTCGGCCCGCTGCTCTTCGCGGCGGGGACCGGTATCTCGGCCGTCACGCTCGTCATCGACCAGGCATCGATCGGCCTCAACCGAGGGGGGCTGCAGCTGGGACGCAATGCGGTCTTCTCCCTGGTCAAGCTCGTGCTGCTGCCGGTGGCCGCGCTGGCGGCGACCGGACCGATGGCCTTGGCGATCTACCTGACGTGGACGGTCGGCAATGTCGTCAGCCTCCTCACCTACTGGCTGCATGCTCGACGCTCCGGCCTGGAGCCGATGCTCGTCCCGGCCTTCCGCTCGCTCTACCGGGTCCGTGCGGCGGCCTTCGGGCACCACTGGCTCAACCTCGCCTTCCAGGCGCCGCGGCTGATCCTCCCCGTCATCGTCGCCGCGGCGCTGTCCCCCGCCGCGACGGCGGCCTTCTACGAAGCGAACCTGATCGTCTCCTTCGTGGGAATCATCCCGTCCCACCTCTCGACGGCTCTGTTCGCTCTCCCTCATGGCGATGACGGCCGGCTCGCGGTCGAACTCCGGGCGGCTCTGCGCGTGGGCTTCGGCGTGGCCGCCGCCAGCGCCGTGGGATTCGCCCTGTTGGCCCACCCGATCCTGCTCGTCTTCGGACACCACTATCTCATCGCCGCCACCTCGATGGCCCTGCTCGGGCTCTCCACCGTGCCCTATACGGTGAAGACCCTCTACGCGGCGGTGGAACGTGTGCGGGGCCGTCTGAGTCGGTGCGCGACCGTGTCGACGGCGGGCGGCGTGGTCGAGGCGCTGTGCTGTATCGCCGGAGTCAAGCTCGGCGGTCTGGCCGGCGTCAGCCTCGGGCTCGATATCGCCCTCACCGCCGAAGCGATCGTGCTCTGGCCGATCGTCGCGCGAGCCGCCGGCGTGCCGATCCTGGGGCTGCGCTGGCTGTGGCGGTCGGCGCCCCCGGAGACCGTCCTCGGACCACTCCGCGCAGAGGCCGAAGCGGCGCGCTCGGGGCTGGCTCACCCGGGAGACGCGGCGTACCTGCGCGTCTGGACCGCCCGGGCGTCTCTGGCCATGGGTGAGCGGCGGCTGCGGGCCCTGCTGCGCCTCGCCGGAGCCCTCGTTTCGATCCTCCGCCGGGCACGTCAGATCCGCCGTGAGGACCTTCGGCTCTCTCCGACCGCAGCCGGCGCGGTCCTCGAGGAGCTCATGACCGTTCCCATGGGTCCATTCCGCGCTCCGCGGCCGCTGCTCTGCGTGCTCGACCTGCCGGACTCGCTCGAGGCTCTGCTCGCCGCCCCCTCCCAGCGCGGGCTCCGCGCGCGCCTGGACCGGGCGGCTGACGCGGGGGTTCGCCTGGTCCATCTGCACAACCCAGCGGCGGGCTTCGCCAGTTACGCGCTGGCGCGCGGCCGCTCTCCGAGTCAGGCCCAAGCTGAGGATCCGCGCATCCACGATCTCACGCTGGGCGAGGGGCTCATCGCCGTTGCGGTGACCGACCGACGCGGCGTCATCCTGGCCGTCGCGCTCGCTTTCCACGACGGCCGCGAGGCGTACCTCGCCAGGCTCGTGGCCAGCCGGCACGATCTGGCCGACGATGTACGTTGGGTCCTCCATGCACATCTGTGTGACACATTGATCACCACGGGGGTACGGCGCCTGTGGACGGACGGTCCGCTGGCTGTGGCGCCCGACGCCCAAGGGCTCCAGGATGACTTCGGATACCAATGCGCCAGGGTCCGGCTCCGCTTCGCCGACAACGACCGGAGTGGATGACCGACACGGCGACCCGCCGGTAACAGTGTCGGTCGTCATCCCGACCACGGGACGCGCGACCGTCACCCGGGCGGTGGCGTCGGCGCTGGAGCAGACCCGTGCGCCGCTGGAGGTCATCGTCGTCTTCGACCTCGAGGTGGTCCCACCCGGCCCAGCATTGCCCGCGGGCGTTCAGGTCCTCTGCACCGGCGGGTGGCGTGGCGGCAACGGCGCCCGCATGATGGGGATCACCGCGGCCTCCGGGACCGCGATCGCCCTGCTCGATGACGATGACTACTGGTACCCGGCCAAGCTCGCCGAGCAGGTCGATCTGCTCGAGCAGCTGCATCGTCGCGGCTCGCGGGGGATCGTCGGATGCGGCCTCGACTTCGTCCGGGAGGGTGAAGTTGCCTACACCGGTCCCCGTCGCTTCATCCTCCCGGAGCAGCGCGTCGCCGACTACCTCTTCAAGCGGCGCCAGGTCCGTGACGGCGGGGCGAGCCTGCACACCTCGGCGCTGCTCATCGACCGCGAGCTGCTGTTCGAGGAGCCCCTCCATGGGTGGGACATCCATGAGGACTGGGACTGGGTGCTGCGGGCCGAACGCCTGCCGCGGGTCGCCTTCGCAGCGGTACCTCGACCGTTATTCGTCTACCAGCTGCCCGCGCCCGGAGTGGCCATGTCCCGCAGCCATCTCTGGCGTCGCAGCGCGGAGTGGGTCGAGAGCTACCGGTCGGTGCTGACGCCGCGTGAGTACGGAGACTTCCTGGCCAGTGTCACGGTGACGCTGGCGATCGATGCCGGCGACCGCGCGGGCGCTCTGGCGATGCTTCTGCGCGCGCTGCGCCGAGGCCGGCCGGGCCCCCAGGCTCTGTTGATGGCCGCTGGGCTGCTGGTGCTCCCACGTCAGGGGACCTACCGCCTGCGTCGGCTCGTCGACCGCCTGATGGGCTGAGCCGCCCGGGGGCGACGTGTCCGGGACCGGGTGGGCCGGGCGCTGACAAGCGCTCCTCGCACAGAAGCACAGAAGCACAGAAGCACAGGCAAGCTGCGAAGCATCTCCGTCACGGTATGCTGACGCCCTCATCATGGGGTCGGGGTCTATCGATGCTCCCCGCCGCGGAGTGTCGAACTCCGTCGCGGGCAGTGCCTTCTGGCTATCAAGCGCCGCCGGAGCCCTCTACGCGGTGCACCACGGGCCACCGGTACCGGCACCGGTCCGGTTGGGGATCGTCATCGTGCCGCCGTTCGGCTGGGATGAGGTCGAGTCCCACCGGGCACGTCGCTACTGGGCAGTGCGGATGGCCGCAGCCGGCTTCTCCGTGTTGCGCTACGACCTGCCCGGCACGGGCGACAGTGAAGGCTCGCCCCGGCTCCCGCAGCTGTTCACCCGCTGGACCGTGTCAGTGGCCGCGGCCGTCGACTGGCTGCGGGCGCAGGCGCGGGTCCCGCGGGTCGCCGTCATCGGCATCGGATCGGGAGGCCTGATCGCCTGTCAGGCGGTCCATGAGGGGGCTGCGGCCGATGATCTCGTGCTCTGGGCCGTGCGCACCCAGGGGCACCGGGCGGTGCGGGAGATGCGCGCTTACGCCGGAGCCGTCGCGGCGAGCCACCCTGAGGATCACGAGGATCACCCCGTCAGCGACGGAACCGAGGTGACCGGCTTCTACATGTCCACCGAGACCCAGGACGCGCTGTCCGCATGTGACGTGGGCCAGATGGACTTCAGCGGCGGTCCCCTGAAGCGCGTCCTGCTCCTGGGACGCGACAACCTCGGGATCGACCCCGGATTGGTGCCGGCCTTCGCATCAAGTTCCGTTGCGGTGAGCGCGCTGGACACCTCGGATTTCCACCGTCTCATGGAGCATCCCCAGTCGCTTGTCCTGCGTCGCCCCGAGGTCACGATCGCCCGGAGCATCGAGTGGCTGTCGGCAGGTCTCGACGCCGGCGGCTCTCTGGGGATCCAGCCGGCGAGCCCGCCGACGCAAGTCCAGACGCCGCGGCGCGAAAAGAACAGCGTCACGATCGCGGTCGTCGACGGAGAGGTGCAGGAGACGATCGTCGGCATCGACCTCAACGGTGAGCGTGGGTACGCGATCGTCACCGCCGCCGTTGGCGAGGAACGTGCGCCGGTGGCCGCGCTGCTCATGAGCCCGGGAGCCATCCGCAAGATCGGTCAGCACCGGATGTGGGTCGAACTGGCCCGCCGCTGGGCCCTGCGCGGGGTCACCTGTGTGCGGATCGACCTGCCGAACGTCGGGGACACGGCCGGGCCCGGCGACGCGGGCGAGGATGAGGTCCCGCTGGTCACCAACGGGGCCCTGATGTCGGCCCGCTCCGTCGCCGCGGTGCGCTCGGTGGTGAGGCAGCTGCGCGAGCACAACCTCGGCCCACGGTTCGTGACCGTGGGGCACTGCTCAGGGGCCTACCTGGGCTTTCATGTCGCGCTCGACGATGCGGACGTTGTGGCGTACCTCAGCGTCGACCAGCAGGTCTTCCAGTTCACCGAGGCCGCCTACTTCGAGCACACGCTCGATCTCATCACCGACGCGGTCAAGGACGGCCTCGTCAGGCGCCTGCGGGAGCGCGGCGTCACGTCCCACGAAATGGCCCAGGTCCGTCAGGCCGTGAGCTACCGCCTGCGACACGGACGTCGTGCGGGGGGTGAACAGGGCGGACCCAGCCCGGCGGAGATGTTCGACGCCTTGGAGGCGCGCGGGGTCCACGGCCTGCTCCTGCTGGTCCGCGACGCCGAGCTGCTGCCGCTGATGCCCGAGGGGACAGGCGCGGACTGGATGGCGCGTTGGCCGCATCTGCGGGTGGAGGAGTTGCCCACCGCCGACCACATGGCTCGGGCGCTGTGGCTCCAGCAGCTCACCCATGACCGGCTTGACGCCGGCCTCGACCGCCTGCTCGGCAGTCTCGCCGGCGACGTCACGGGGGCCGGCGACCCGTTCACTAAATCGAGTCTATAGATCAATCGCATCTTTTTAGTTGACATTCGCTAGGCTCGGCGAGTGCACCTGGACGGCTATCTCATCCTGGGCTCGGCGGTGGTCGGCCTGCTCGTCGGTCTCACCGGCGCCGGCGGCGGGGCGCTGATGACGCCGATGCTGATCCTGCTCTTCCACGTCAGCCCCGGGGCAGCGATCTCCTCCGATCTCGTCGCCTCGGTCGTGATGCGGCCGGTGGGAGCCGCGGTGCACGGCCGGGCCGGAACGATCAACTGGCGTCTGGTCGGCTGGCTCGCCGCCGGGTCGGTGCCTGCGGCATTCGTCGGCACCTACGCGCTGCACGGGCTGGGACACGGCGTCGCACCGACCGCCACGGTCGAGGCGGTCCTCGGCGTGGCCCTGCTCGTGGGAGCCGCCGCGATGGTGCTGCGCGTCCTGGTCGACCGCTTTTCCCACGGTGAGCGGACGGCCATGGTCACCGAGGTCGCGCCCCGGCGGGCGCTCCTGCTCGCGGTGGGGATCGTCGGCGGCGTGGTCGTCGGCCTCACCTCCGTCGGCTCGGGCTCGCTGATGGTCGTCGCGCTGCTGTTCATCTACCCGCGCCTGCGCGCCAACCAGCTCGTCGGCACGGACCTCGCCCAGGCCGTACCGCTCACCCTCGCCGCGGCCACCGGCAGCCTCATCTGGGGCCATGTCGTCCTCAGCGTCACCGCGTCCCTCATCATCGGGGCGATCCCCGCGGTCATCGTCGGCTCGCTGCTCTCGTCGCGAGTGCCGGACCGCTACGTCCGTCCGATGATCGTCTTCGTCATCCTCATGTCGGGCCTCAAGTACGTTGGTCTCGACACGACGGAGCTGGGATATGCGGCGCTCATCGCCCTGCTTCTCGCCGGCGCCGGCGGACTTGCGCTGGCCCGGATGCCGCTCCTGGCCTGGCGCGGGCCGCGCGCCCGGGCCGCGGTGGACGCGGGCTGAACCCGCGGGGTGGACGGGGACCGGCCCCACGGCGGCCAGCGCGCCCGTCGGCCCCGTCGGACGCCAGCGGGCCAGCGAGGCCGGGCACACCCCCCCAATCCCGTCCACCCTTTAGAGTCCCCAGTGCGATGAAGGACGTGGCCCTCATCACGGGTGCCTCCAGCGGGATCGGGGAGGCCACCGCCCGCCTGCTCAAGCGCCAGCGCCCTCACACCGAGGTCGTACTCGTCGCCCGTCGGCGGGAGCGCATCGACGCATTGGCCGCCGAACTCAACGGCGCGGACGCCCACGGCCACCATCACGTCCACACGCTGGCCGCAGACCTCACCGACCCCGAGGCCCCGGCGCGGATCGCCGCCCACCTGCAGGAGCGCTACGGCCGCCTCACGCTGCTGGTGAACAACGCGGGTGCCCGCTGGTCCCAGCCCTTCTCCGCGGGCGGCTACGCGAACGTCGCTCAGACGATGGCGATCAACTTCGACGCCCACGTCCGTCTCACCGAGGCGCTGCTGCCGCTCCTGCGGGCCGCCGCGGCGCCCGCCGGTGCTGCT
>DASSZV010000020.1:0-5842 GCA_035702765.1 Solirubrobacteraceae bacterium | reverse complement strand
CGAGCCCTCATGGTCGGGGATGACGATCGCCGCCGGCGCGCTCACCTCGAGCGCCAGCAGCTCCTCGAGCTCGGTCGGGTCGAGCAGCGGACAGTCGCCGGGGACGAGCAGCACGCGGTCGGCCCCCTGCTCGACCGCGTCAGCGATGCCCCGCGCGGCGGCGTCGGAGTGGCCCGAGACCGCGTCCTCGACGACGGCGGCCCCATGGCCGCCGGCGATCTGCTGAACCGTGTGGTCGGTGCTCACCACGATGACGCGCTCGATCGACGGGGTCCGGCGCAGCGCGATGATCACGTCGATGAACATCGCCTCGACCAGCGCGCGGCGCGGGCCGAGAGCGAGCTCGCCGGCCAGGCGGGTCTTGGCGGAGTCATCAAAGCCCTTCAGGGGCAGGATCGCGGCGGTCGACACGGGGCAGCCAGACTAGCCGTTGGGCGGGCTGGGACCGATCCCGGCCGCGAAGGTCAGGGTCTCTCGCGCCAGGCGCGCGCGGGACTCCGGGTCAGCCATGAGCAGGTTGGTGACCAGCGCGAGCGTGGCGGGCAGCGCCGCGTCGAGGATGAGGCCGTCGACGAGGTCCGCGTACAGGTCGGCCAGGCCGGCGGAATCCGCCGGGAGGCCGCGCCAGGCCATGAACTGGGCGGTCGGGCCCTTGAGCACCTGCCCCTGCACGAACGGGCTCACCGCCACCGTCGGGGCGGGGCTTGTGCGCAGGGCGTCCGCCAAGCCGGGGAGGGCGAGGATCGGGCCGATCGAGATGATCGGGTTGGAAGGTCCGATGACAATCGCCGCCGCCCCGGCGATGGCCTCGAGCACCTCCGGGGTCGGGGTGGCCGCCGCGGCCCCGTGGAACTGGACATCCTCCACCGTGGGCCAGACGCCGTCCTCACCACGGCCCTGGATGAGGTACTCCTGCAGCGACCACATCCGGCCCTCGGCCTGGATCCGGGTGCGGACCGGGGCGTCGCTCATCACCAGCACACGCCCACGGGCCCCCAGGCGGGCGCTCATGCGCAGATGGAAGTCGCTGAGGCGCTCGCCGTCGCCCAGCGCGCGAGCCCGCAGCAGCGCGAGGGCGAGGTCGGCGTCGCCGAGGTTGAACCACACCGTCTCCCCGAGCTCTCGCAGGCCGTCCATGACCGCGAAGGTGTCCCCGGCCAGACCCCAGCCGCGGGAGTCGATGCGGTCGGCGAGCCAGAAGGCGATCAGGTCGGGGTCCGGGGAGACGTAGCCGCCGTGGATCTCGATGTCGTCCCCGGTGTTGGCGATCACCACCAGACGTTCGGGCCCGACGACGTCGAGCATGCCGCGCGCGAGCTTGGCGCCGCCCGTGCCACCGGCGAGCACGACGACCGGCCCGTCTGTCTGAAGGTCCGTCACCGTCATCGCAGCCGCCCCAACGCTAGCCGGTTTGCCGGCCGCGGGCTGCGATCTCACCGACGTAGGCGTCGATTCGGTCCACGAGCTCGAGGCCGGCCTGGACGAGCGCGTCGGGATCACCACGCAGGTCGAGGGCGGGCAGGCGACGTAGGCGCGCGGGCAGGGCCGGGCCGACCCCGCGTGAGATCCCGGGGCGCAGCAGTCCGGTGTCGCCGGCCAGACGGCGCAGGGGCGAAAAGCAGCCCAGCGGCAGCAGCGGCCCCTCAGAGGCGAGAAACTGCGTGGGGTCGTGGGGGCCAGGGGGGGCGGTGGGGGCGGTGGGACCGGCGCTGAAGCCCAGCACGACGGTGGTCGGGGCTGTGCGCGCGCGTCGCTCGGCGCGGAGGAGGCGGCGCAGCCCCTGACCGTCTCCGACCCCGGCGCCGCTGAGGACGAGGTCGACGCCGAGGTGGGCGGGCGGTGCGGCGTCGAGCAGGCGCAGAAGGGTGAGCGCGGCCGCGACTCCGCCGGCGTTGTCGGCCGGGCGCCCGCCGAGGGCCAGGCCGGCCGCGGCGAGGATGAGCGCGACGGTCGGGATCAGCTGGAGCACGGCCACCGCGAGGGTGTGGGAGCCCTCGAGCCGAGCCAGCGCGGTGAGCAGCAGCCATGCGGTGGCCAGGACGACCCAGAAGAGCCAGCCCGGCAGCGTCGTGTCCAGGCGTGGGTCATGTTCGGTGGTGTCGAGGTTGGCGGTGAGGATGAGGCGCACGCGTGGGGTGCGCGTGGACACCGAGACGACGTTCTGGGTGGCACGCTCACGGGTGAGCAGCCGGCCGGGAGAGCGGCACCAGCGCCAGTCCGCGAGCATCGCCAGAAGCGCCGTGGCGAGCAGGATGAGCCCGACCAGGGCATGGGTGGTGGATAGCAGGCTGGCCAGGACGGCCAGGACGATGTGGGCGAACTGGGCGCCGCGCCAGCCCGGGCGCAGCCAGAGCGTGTCGGTGCGCACCTGCCGTCGCGGGTCGGCGTCCACCTGTCGCGCCGCCCACGCCGCGGCGCGGCGCTCGGCGTCGCTGCCGGCCGGACGGGGTCCGCGCCGGTGCAGCTCCTCGGTGAGCTCGCTCGCGCGCGGCATGGCGGCGGATGAAAGCAGGCGGGCCGGGCGGCGGTCGCGCCCAGCCGCTACAACAGGGTCCGTGTCCGTCCCGGTCGCCGAAACCGAGCTGCTCGCCGTCGCCGTGCGGGCCGCCGACGCTGCCGCCGCGCAGCTGCTCGCCCACTGGCACGGCCCGCTCGAGGTGCAGACCAAGTCGACCGAGACCGATCCGGTCTCCGCCGCGGACCTGGCCGCCGAACAGGCGGTGCGCCGGCTCCTCGCCGCGGAGCGTCCCGGTGACGCGATCCTGGGGGAGGAGGGCGGCCTCACCCCCGCCGCAGAGGGGTCTGAGCCGACCGGCCTGCGCTGGATCGTCGACCCGCTCGACGGCACGGTGAACTATCTCTACGGGATCCCGCAGTTCGCGGTGAGCGTGGCCGTCGGAGACGAGCTCGGCGCGATCGCCGGCGTCGTGGTCAACCCGGTGAGCGCCGAGCGCTACTGGGGCACCCGCTCAGGTCCGGTGCGCGCCGTGTCCGCAGGCGGTGCCGCGACGGACATGACCCCGCGGGGGGAGAGTCGTCTCCACCACGCGCTGGTGGCCACCGGGTTCGGCTATGACGCCGGCGTCCGCGCGGTGCAGGGACAGGTCGTGGCCACGCTGCTGCCCCGGGTCCGGGACATCCGCCGGGCCGGCGCCGCCGCCCTCGACCTCTGTGCCGTGGCCAGCGGTCATGTCGACGCCTACTACGAGCGTGGGGTCAAGCCCTGGGACATCGCCGCCGGCGTGCTCTTCTGTGAACGGGCGGGGCTCGTCGTGCGCCCTCTGGAGGCCGTGCCCGCGGGCGCCTGGGCACCGGGGGCACCCGCCCTGCCGGCCGGGGTCATCGTCGCCCCGGCGGCGTTCGTCGACGAGCTGCACGGACTCGTCTCGGGCCCGTCCCGCTGAGCCCCGCCCCCGCCTACACTCCGGATCGCTCGCCGCGGTGATGGAACGGTAGACATGGCGGACTCAAAATCCGCTTCCCGCAAGGGAGTGGGGGTTCGAATCCCCCCCGCGGTATCGGGGCGGGCCGGCCCGCCCCGATGTCCGCCGCGACGCCCCGGGGGGTAGCTTCCCCCGTATGTCGCCGCGTTCTGCCCTCACCTTCATCGGCTCCGTCATCCTCGCGCTGGCTCTGGCCGCCTGCGGTGCCAGCCACGGTGCAGCGCGGGCCGGGGCGAGCGCAGCGACTCCGACGCTGGCCCGGATCGCCGACCACCGCGCCGTCCCCGCCCGGATCCCCTCCGGTGACTGGCGGACCTTTGACGCCAACGCCGCCCGCAGCGGGGCCGGTCCCGCCGACACCGGTATCACCGCCCGTGACCTCGGCGCCCTGCGGCGCCGCACCGTCGCCCTGGACGGGGTCGTTGACGCCTCGGTGATCGAGGCGGCCGGCGTGCGGGTGGGCGGGCGCCGCCGTGACGTGGTCGTCCTCACCACCGACTACGGGCGCACCGAGGCTCTCGACGCGGCCACCGGACAGCGGCTGTGGGAGTTCACGCCCCGGTCCGTGGCCCGGCTGGAGGGCGGGCCCCAGATCACCACGGCGACCCCGGTGCTCGACCCCTCCGGGCGCTACGTCTACGCGGCCAGCCCGGATGGGTACATCCACAAGCTCGTGCTGGCCGACGGTCGTGCCCTGTGGGCCACGGCGGTCACCCACGACGCCCATCACGAGAAGCTCGCCGGCGCGCTCAACCTCGACGGCGCCGAGCTGGTCGCCGAGACCGGCGGCTATGACGGCGACTACCCGCCCTATGTCGGGCATGTGGTGACCATCGACCTTGCCAACGGACGCATCACCCACGTGTTCAACACGCTGTGCTCGAACATCCACGCGATCATCGCCCGCCCGGGGGAGTGCGGTCAGTCCGACTCAGCGATCTGGGGCCGTCCCGGTGCGGTCATCGAGCCCAACCACGACATCCTCGTCAGCACCGGCAACGGGAACTTCAACGGTCGCACGGATTGGGGTGACAGCGTCCTGGAGCTCTCCCCGAGCCTGCGCCTGCTCCACAACTGGACGCCCGCCAACCAGGCCCAGCTGTATGCCTCCGACCGTGATCTGGGCAGCACCGAGCCCGTTCTGCTGCCGGTGCGCGGTGGGCGCCGCTACGCGGTCCAGGGAGGCAAGGACGGCATCCTGCGCCTGCTCGATCTCAACGCCCTGGCCGGCGGCCATGGGGCCGCCGGCCCGCGCACCGGTGGTGAGCTCCAGAGCATCGACGCACCCGGTCCGACCGACATCTTCAGCCAGCCCGCCGTGTGGCATTCGAGCGTGTTCGTCGCCGACGGTGCCGGCACCGCGGCCTACCGCTACGGCTCCGACGACCGCCTCCACCGGCTCTGGGAGAACGGCACCTCGGGGACGAGTCCGGTCATCGCCGGGGGCCTGCTCTACGTCTATGACGAGAACGCTGGCGCCCTGGACGTCTATGCGCCCTCCAGCGGTCGCCGGCTCGCCGCCCTGCCGGCCGCCCCGGGGCACTGGAACTCACCGACGGTGATCGGCGGGCGGATCTTCCTTCCGGTCGGCAACGACAACGATCACGCCACCAGCGGGGAGATGTTCATCTGGCGGCTGCCCCGCCGCTGAGTCGCCGCTTAAATGGCGGTGGCGGGCCTGTGGGGCCCGCCACTGTCCATCTTCGTTGGGGGACGTTGAAGGGGGTTAGTGCTCGATGGTGATGCTCTGGGGGGCGGTGTTGAGCTCGCGGACGGTGGGTCCGTTGTGGGCGATGAGCACCTCCATGACCTCGTCGGCCAGGGCGCGTTCCGCCCAGCGGCGCTGATCTGAGCCGGCAGGGAGCCATTCGGGGCTGGAGTGCGCGGGGACCAGGGCGCCAGTGAGCTTGATCGCGGCGGCGGCGTGGTCACGGCGCTGCAGCGGCCGGATGCGTTCTTTGAGCAGGGTCTTGAGGACGCGTTTGCCGTCCTTCCAAGCGTTCAGGTTCGATTCCCCGGCACGGCGTTGCAGTTCCATGGAGGGCACCTCGCTGATGCACAGCCCGGCTTTGATCGCTGAGCAGATCAGTTCCATTTCGATCTCGAACCCGTCCGCGGTGAGTTTGAGCTGTTCCAGGTCGGTGCGCCAGAACGCGCAGTAGCCGTAGCAGAGGTCTGAGAAGCGGGTGCCGAAGAGCAGGTTGGCGGCGTGGACGAAGAACAGGTTCCCGAGGTGGCGTGCCAGCGTGAAGTCGACTGATCCGCCGCCGGTGAGGTTCCGGGAGCCTTTGACGAAGTCCGCGCCGGCGATCAGCGCGTCGACAAAGCGTCCCATCTCCCGCGGGTCGGTGGAGCCGTCGGCGTCGATCATGACGATGATGTCGCTGGAGGCGGCCGCG
>DASSZV010000016.1:0-12983 GCA_035702765.1 Solirubrobacteraceae bacterium | reverse complement strand
CGCCGTGCGCGAGGACCCGAGCTCCTGGCGCCTGGTGCTCATGCCGCCGCCGGGTAACTCCCGCGAACTGAACTTCCGCCTGCACCGGGCGCGCGGCGAACTGGCCGGCCGCCTGCGTGCCCTACTCGACTGGGGCATCGGCGTGCGCGGCGGACCGCGCGGACTGGACCACGAGCTGGCCGCGCGGCTGATGGTGGCCATCGGCGAGGATGCCGCCCGGCTGATGCTCGCCCACCCGCGCCGCTTCAATCCCGACCGGCTCACCGCGGCGACGGTGGACGTGCTCGGCCTGCTGCCGCCCGGGCCCGGTCCCAGCGGCCCGATCGAGCCTCCCCAGCGCCCCGCCCTCACCCCGCCGCCGCGGCTCGAGACGCTCAGCGCCCAGGTGCCGGCCAGCGATACGCGCCGGCGGGTCCCCCAGACCGAACGGCGCGAGCAGCTGCTCGACGTCGCCCTCGCGCTCGTCGCCGAGGACGGCTTCGGAGCCCTGTCGATGGAGGCCATCGCCCGCCGGGCCGGGGTGAACCGCGTGGTCATCTATCGCTCCTTCGCCAACCTCGGCATTCTCGTCACCGCACTCATGCACCGCGAGGACACACGGGTGCGGACGACCCTGGCCGGGCTCATCCCCCAGAACCCCTCGGGTATCGAGCCGGCCGAGGTCCTCTACGACGCCGTCCACCACCTGCTCGCGGCCGTGTGCGAGCGTCCCCTCACCTGGCGCCTGGCCCTGCTGCGTCCCGAGAACGCCCCGCGCATGCTCCAGCGCATCGTCAACCGGCGCCGCGCGGCGCTGGCCAAGCGCATCGAGCCGCTCGTCACCTACGTGGTCTATGAGCAGGGCCGCGAACCCCCTGCCCACCAGGTGGAGGCCATCGCCCGCATGCTGCTCACCGTCGGCGAGGAGCTCGGGCGCCTGGCCCTGGTCGAGCCTGACTCCTTCACCCCCGAGCGTCTGCTGCGCTCGACCTGGCGCTTCCTCGAGGTCATCACCGCACGATGAGCCCCGAGCGACTGGGCGCCGACGGGGACCCGGACCGGGGCTGACGGTGGGCTCGCGGCGGCGCTCGCGCGCCCTCACCCTCATCGCCCAGCGGGGACCGCTGTCGGTCGAGGCCGACCCGGACCGGCCCTCGGGGCGCCTGCTGCGCCAGGCCGGGATGGAGGCCTCCTACATCGACCTCGCCGACGAGCGCCATCTCGGCTTTGACTACCTGCGCTGGATGCGCAGCGCGCTCACCAGCGCGCGGGCCCACACCGTGCTGCACATCGGGGGCGCGGGCTGTGCCCTGCCCCGGGCGCTCGCCGCCGCCGACCCCACGAGCCGCCAGGAGGTGTGGGAGCTCGATCCCGACGTGGTCGCCTTCGCCCGCACTCACCTGGGCCTGCGCCGCGCCCCGGGCCTGCGCGTCCGCGTCGGGGACGGGGCGACTGCCCTGGCCGCCCTCGCCGGGGCGGGGGCGACCCGCGATGCCGTGGTCATCGACGCCTTCCTCGGTGCCCGCGTCGCCCCGGGTCCGACGACGCCGGGCGCCCTCGTCCACGCCGCGGCGATCGCCCCGCTGTGTCTCGTCAACGTCGTCGATGACCGCGGCGGGCACGAGCTCGCCCGCGTGGCCGCCGGCCTCGGCGAGGCCTACGCCCGGGTCTGGGCCATCAGCGGACGCTCGCACAACACCGTCCTCGGTGCCGACCGCCCCGGCGCCGAGGACGGCGCCGCCGTCGACCTCACGCGCCTGGGACCCGCGCTGGCCCGGGACCCGTCCCCCGCCTCCGTGCGCGAGCTCAGCTGACGTGGACCAGCACCCCCACCTGATCCCCGACCTGGCCGCCCTGCGCGCGCTCATCGGCGAGCCCCGACCCGAGGCGCTGCTCAAGCTCACCGACCACGTAAATGCGACCCTGGCGCGCTTCATCGCGGCCTCCTCGCTCGTGCTCGTGGCCACCGCGGACCCTGAGGGCGGACTGGACGTGTCCCCACGCGGCGACCCGGCCGGCTTCGTGCGTGTCCTCGACGAGCACACCCTGCTGCTCCCCGAGCGTCCTGGCAGCCGCATCGCCGACACGCTCACCAACCTGCTCAAGGATCCCCGCATCGGTCTGCTCTTCGTCACCGCGGGTGTCGGCGGCACCCTGCGCGTGAACGGCCGCGCCATGCTCACCGACGACGCCGAGCTGCTCGCCCCCTGCGCCGTTCACGGCCGGCCGCCCACCCTGGGGATCCTCATCTGCGTCGAGGAGGTCTTCACCCAGCGCCCCAAGGCGTTCGAGCGCGCCGGCCTGTGGGACCCCGAGACCTTCGTCGACCCCGCCAGCCTCCCCTCGGGCGGGGAGGTCCTGCGCTCCCTGCACCTCGGCGTCGACGCCGACGCCGAGGGCTTCGACGCAGAGCGGGCCGCCCGCGACGAGCGCGAGCCGGGCTCCCCCTAACCCCGCCCGGGGTCGGCGGCCCTAGACGGCGACCTCGCGCAGGGTGTGGGCGTCGATGTCGTAGACGAACCCGCGCACCGCGTCACGGTGGGGGATGAAGGGGCAGGCGCGCACCCGCCGCACGGACTGGGCGACGTCGGCGTCGAGGTCGATGAACGACTCGATGGCAAAGGGCGGGGTCATCCCCGTGTGCTCCTGCAGCTCGGCCCGGAAGCCGTCGTCGGTGATCGTCTGCATCCCACAGCGGGTGTGGTGGATGAGCATGATCTCCCGGGTGCCCAGCTTGTGCTGGGAGATGGACAGCGAGCGCAACATGTCGTCGCTCACCACGCCGCCGGCATTGCGCATCACGTGGGCGTCCCCGGGGCGCAGCCCGAGCAGGCCCACCGGGTCGATGCGGCAGTCCATGCAGGTGACGATCGCCACCGCCAGCGCCGGCGCGGCGCCGAGCTCGGTCGTCTCAGACGCCTGGGCCCAGGCCGCGGCGTGCTCGAGGAGCCCGTCGACGGCGGTGGCCGGGCTGGTGACTGTGGGTTCACCAGCCCGGTCCGGAGCCCCCGGCACTTCGGGGTCGGCGGGCATCGGCGGATCGGTCGGGGTGCTCACGGGGCCTCCTTGGGGGACGTCGCGGTGATCCAGATGCGGATCTGGGCGGTGAAGACGGTGGTGCCGGCGTCGTCGTCGACGGAGATCTCGACGGTCGCCTCCTGGCGATCGGACAGCGCGGGGGGCAGGTCGAGCACGGCCGTCGCGTGCATCGTCCCGCGAGCCTTGGCGAGGTAGGCGACGGTCATGCCCTTGGGGATCCAGCGGTGGGAGTCGGGGACCGTCGCCTCCGCGCAGGCGCCCATGACGAACTCGGCGAGGTTGCACAGGGCGATGGCGTGCACGGTGCCGAGGTGGTTGCGCACCCAGGGCCGCTGGGCCATGCGCGCCCGGGCCCGGCCGGGGGCCACCTCCTGCACCCGCGCGGGGATGGTGAGGAAGTAGGGGGCCGCCGCCTGGTAGGCCAACGAGAACAGCGTTCCGCCCAGGGGCAGGGGACTGAGGCGCCGGTGCAGACGCATGAGCGGGGAGGCGCTGGCCATGGGCGCGGATGCTAATGGTTCGCCGGGTCCAGGCTCGGGAGCGGCTCGCCGGGTTCGGGCTGGGGAGCGGCTCGCCGAGTCCAGGCTTGGGAGCGGCTCCCCGGGTCCGGGCTCGGGAGCGGCTCGCCGGGTCCGCGGACGGGCCGGTGACGGTCCCACAGACCGTCACCCTCACCCCGGCTAGCGTTGTCACAGATCCGTAGATACACTCCTGTGACATGAGAGTCCCGTTCGTCCTGCCCCGCGATGTCGAGCCGCTCGCCGACTACGGCTTCTTCGGTCCTGAGTCAGTGAGCTGGAAGGTGTGGTCCTCGGCGACCTCCTTCGCCCTCGGCTTCATGCGCGCCGTCTCCATCGAGCAACTCGACCCCAACCTCAACGCGGCGGTGATCGACACCGGGGACGTCTACCGGCGCACCCGGACCCGCTATGACCGCACCCTGCACTACTTCGCCCTCGTGCTCTTCGGTGACTCGGTCGCCGCGACCCGGGCGGCCAACGTGCTCGTGAAGGTCCACGCCAAGGCCGTCGGGGACGACCCGGTGACCGGCGGGCGCTATGACGCCAACGACCCGGACTCCCAGCTGTGGATCCACATGACCGCCTGGCACTCGATTCTCAAGTGCTACGAGCTCTACGGTCCGGGCCGCTTGAGCGCGGCGGAGGAGGACGGGTACTGGGCCGAGTGTGCGGTGGCCGCGGAGCTGCAGACCATCCGGGTCGAGGAGGTGCCGCGCTCCCGTGAGGAGGTGCGGGCCTACTTCGAGGCCTGGCGCCCGCGCCTGGCCGGCTCCCAGCAGGCCCAGGAGATGATGGGCTATCTCTTTGACACCACCGAGTACGCGATGGGGCCGATGCCCGCCTGGCTGGGCTGGCTGCGCCGGGCGATCGTTCGCTGGCACCGCTGGGCGATCCTCGCCACCCTGCCCCAGTACCAACGGCGTCTGGCCGGGGTGCGCCAGCCGGGCTGGGTCGACGCGATCATCGTGCCGGTGACGCGCGTTCTGTACAAGCCGTTCTTCTGGCGGGCGGCTCGGCCGCTGCTGCCGACCTTCGTGCGCTGGGCCTCCCCCTCCACCCTGGCGGTGGTCGCGCCGATGTTCTTCGGGCTGGCGCCGCGGGATCCGCGCACCTACACCCCGGCCCAGGCCCGCCAGCGGCTGGAGATCCTCCACCCGCGCGAGGAGTACGCCCGCTTCCGCGCCCTGCTCGCGCGGCGCCGTGCCGAGGGCGCAGTGAGCGTGCAGGAGCTCGGCATCGGCCCGGAGATCCCCGAGTCACGCGAGCTCATCGGCCCGACCGCCTGAGCCGGGTCACGCAGGCCGGATCCGCGCGGCACTTCCCGTCGCGCGGCGCGGTCCCCAGGGTCACGTTTCGGACATAGCGGCCCCTGCGCCGCCGCTTTGTCCGGCCGGCGTCCTACAGGGTCACGTTTCCGACATAGCGGCTCCTGCGCCGCCGCTTTGTCCGACCGGCGTCCTGCAGGGGCACGTTTCGGGCAAAGCGGCTCCTGCCCCGCCGCTTTGTCCGACCGGCGTCCGCGCCAGGGGGCGCGGCCGGTCGCGGACAGACGGGGCCAGGTCCAGGCCGGCGACCGCGACCGCGACCGCGACCGCGACCGCGACCGCGACCGCGACCGCGACCGGGCGACGTTAGAGGCTCGCGGCGAGCTGCCAGGCCTGGGCGATCGCCCGCTTGGCGTCGAGCTCGGCGGCGACGTCGGCCCCGCCGATGACGTGGACGGCGACGCCCGCGGCCTGCAGCGGCTCGAGCAGCTCGCGCCGGGACTCCTGCCCGGCGCAGACGACGACGTTGTCGACGGCGAGCACCTGGGGGCCCTCGCCCTCGAGCTCATAGTGCAGGCCGGCGTCGTCGATGCGCTGATAGCGGGCCCCCGGCACCAGGGTCACCTGCTTGTGGGCCAGGGAGGCGCGGTGGACCCAGCCGGTCGTCTTCCCCAGCCCGGCGCCGAGCCGGGAGGTCTTGCGCTGCAGCAGCCAGACCTGGCGCGCCGGGGCGCCACCCGCCCGGGGCACCAGGCCGCCGGGGTGGACGACGGGGTCCCCCACACCCCACTCGGCCATCCAGGCGGCGGCGTCGAGCGACGGGGAGGCGGCGTGGGTGAGGTACTCGGAGACGTCGAAGCCGATCCCGCCCGCACCGATCACCGCGACCCGCTCGCCGACGGAGGCACTCCCGTCGAGCACCGCGTGGTAGGAGAGCACGGAGGGGTGGTCGATGCCCTCGATCTCGGGGATCCGCGGGGTGACGCCGGTGGCGAGGATGACCGCGTCATAGCCGCCGGAGAGCTCGGTGACGTCGGCCTCGTGGCCGAGGTGGACGCGCACCCCCAGCTGACGCAGCTCGTGCGCGTAGTAGCGGATCGTCTCGGCGTACTCCTCCTTGCCGGGCACCGCCGCGGCGAGGTTGAACTGCCCGCCGAGCCGGTCCTCGGCCTCATACAGGGTGACGGCGTGACCGCGGCGGGCGAGCACCGTCGCCGCGGCGAGGCCCGCCGGTCCGGCCCCGACGACCGCGATCAGCCTGGCCGCCGATTCGTCCACCGGGGCGGGGTTGAGTTCGGTCTCACGCACCGCCCGCGGGTTGACGAGACAGGAGGCTTTCTGGTTCGCGAAGGTGTGATCGAGACAGGCCTGGTTGCAGGCGATGCAGGTGTTGATGGCCGCCGCGCGCCCCGACAGGGCCTTGGCGACGAACTCGGGGTCGGCGAGGAACGGCCGGGCCATGGAGACGAGGTCGGCCTCCCCGCGGGCCAGCAGGTCCTCGGCCACCTCGGGGGTGTTGATGCGGTTGGAGGCGATCACCGGGATGGTCACCGCCTCGCGCAGCTTGCCGGTCACCCAGGCGAAGGCCGCCCGGGGGACCGAGGTGACGATCGTCGGCACGCGCGCCTCGTGCCAGCCAATGCCCGTGTTGAGGATCGACACGCCGCTGGCCGCGAGCGCCTGGGCCAGGGAGACGGTCTCATCCCAGCTCTGGCCGTCGGGGATGAGGTCGAGCATGGACATGCGGAAGATGACGATGAAGTCGGGGCCGACCGCCTCCCGGACGCGGCCGGCGATCTCGATGGCCAGCCGCTGACGGTTCTCCACCGCACCGCCCCACTCGTCGGAGCGGCGGTTGACGTGCGGGGCGAGGAACTGGTTGATGAGGTAGCCCTCCGAGCCCATGATCTCGACGCCGTCGTAGCCGGCCTCACGGGCGAGCTGGGCGGTGCGGGCGTAGGCGTCGATCGTGCGCTCGATCCCGTTGCCCGTCAGGGCTCGGGGCCGGAACGGGGAGATGGGCGACTTCACCGACGAGGCGGAGACGACCAGGGGGTGGTATCCGTAGCGGCCCGCGTGGAGGATCTGCAGGGCGATCTTGCCCTGATGGGCGTGGACGGCGTCGGTGATCTGGCGGTGCTGGCGGGCGGCGCCGTGGCTGGAGAGCCGCGAGCCGAAGGGGGCGAGCCAGCCCTCCCGGTTGGGGGCGAAACCGCCGGTGATGGCCAGGGCCACACCGCCGGCGGCCCGTTCGGCGAAGTAGGCGGCCAGCCGCGGGAAGTCCTTGGCGCGGTCCTCCAGGCCGGTGTGCATCGACCCCATGACCACGCGGTTGGCCAGGGTCGTGAAGCCGAGGTCGAGGGGGGCGGCGAGGTGCGGGTAGGACGGCGCGGTCTCGGGGCTCATGGCGCGCGGATCATAGCCGCGCCCGCGCGGGGGACCCGGCGGCGGACCCGGGCCACAGCGCCCGCGCGCGGGACCCGGCAGACCCGGGCGACGGCACCCCCGCCACGGGCCCCGGGCCACAGCACCGCCGCCACGCACCCCGGGACGGGACCGCGGTGGCCCGCCTCAGGTGAGGCCGTGCTCGAGCGTGTTCTTCACCGCGGCGTCAACGGCGTTGAGCCGGTAGAGGGCGACCGCCTCGGCGGAGGCGAAGCGTCCGCCCGGGGCCTGGGCGGAGCCGTGGTGGGTGAGCAGGCAGTGCAGCAGGGCCAGGCGACGGTCCTGCGACAGCGCACCGAAGTCCTCGCGCGCCTCCAGCAGCTGCTGGCCGAGGACGAGGTGGCCGAGCACGCGGCCGGCCTCGGTGAGCCCGATCTCCGCCCCGTAGGTGAACTCGGCGCTGCGGCCGATGTCGTGGATGAGCGCGGCGGTGATGAGCAGGTCCGAGTTGAGCTTGCGGTGCAGCTCACAGGTCTCCCGCGCGAGCGTGGCCACCGCGACGGTGTGCTCGAGCAGGCCACCGAGGTAGGCGTGGTGACCCGCGCGCGAGCACGGCGCCCGGCGCAGCTGCGCGCGCAGGGCGGTGTCGGCGAGGATCCCGTCGAGCAGGGCGCGGTAGCCGGGGTCGTACACCTCTGAGACGAGGTGCTCGAAGAAGCCGTCGAGCTCCTCCATGTCCCGGTAGGCGGTGGGCAGGAACGACTCCGGGGCGGCCTCGGGCGCCTCGGCGGCGGGACGGCGCACGTCAGCGACCTCGACGACCAGCTCGTCCCGGAAGCGCTCGACCCGGCCGATCACCGTGACGAGATCCCCGCGGTCAAAGCGGGCCCCGAGCACGTCGGCGTCGCGGAACGCGCGGGCGGGGACGGTGCCGGTGCGGTCGCGCAGCTCGAGGGCGAGGTACGGGGTGCCGGTGCGGGTCATCAGCCGGTCCTTGCGCACGCAGGCGAACACGCCGCGGACCTCGTCACCGGCGCGCAGGGAGGAGATGGTCACCGGATCGGGCACGGGCTGCATGATCGCGCACCCTCCGACGGCGTCGCTGTGGGCGGCCTGTGGGGCCGCCCAGATGGCGTCGGTGCGTCCTCTATGGTGACTCTATGCCCCCGCTGCAATGGGACTACCGCCCGATCGGCCTGCGCGCCCCCGCGCTGGTCTGCGCCTTCAAGGGCTGGAACGACGCCGCCGACGCCGCGTCCTCGGCGGTCACCTTCGTCGGTGACGCGCTGGGCGCCCGGCGCTTTGCCCACGTCGACCCGGAGGAGTTCTACGACTTCCAGGCCACCCGGCCGAAGGTGAAGATCGTCGACGGCGACTCGCGCACGATCGACTGGCCCCAGGTCGAGCTCTACGAGGTGAAGGTCCCACGCGCCCCGCGTGACCTGATCCTGCTCACCGGGCCCGAGCCGTCCTTCCGCTGGCGCACCTTCACCCGCGTGGTCACCGACCTCGCCGAGGCGATGGGCGTCCAGCTGATCGTCACCCTCGGCGCGCTGCTCGCCGACGTGCCCCACACCCACGCGGTGCACGTGACCGGCTTTGCCACCGACCCCGAGCTCACCGAACGCCTGTCCCTGCAGCGCTCCTCCTATGAGGGCCCCACCGGGATCGTCGGGGTGCTCCACAACGCCTGCCACCACGCCGGGCTGCCCTCGGCGAGCCTGTGGGCGGCGGTCCCCCACTACATCGCCGCCGCACCGAATCCCAAGGCGGCGCTGGCCCTGGTGCGCAAACTCGAGGGCCTCGTCGGTGTCGCCGTCGACGCCGGCGAGCTGGAGAGCGCCGTGGTCGACTACGAACGTCAGGTGAACCTCGCCGTCCAGGCTGACCCCGACGTGCAGGCCTTCGTCGAGCGCCTGGAGGCCGTGGCGAGTGAGGAGCCCCAGGAGGAGCCCTTCCAGCTGCCCTCCGGTGACGCGCTCGAGCGCGAGCTCCAGCGCTTTCTGCGCCAGCGCGGCGAGGACCCGCCCCGCGGTCAGTAGGGCGCCCCCGCGGCGCCCGTCGGTCCTGTTGAGCCCACAGCCAACAGGACCGCCATCAGCGTTCCGCCGCCGGACAGGCCAGGCGGTAGTCACAGAACCCGCAGGCCGACACTGACGGGGTCGGCTCGAACTCCTGGGCCTGGATCCCCTCGGCCACCTCGTGGGCCAGCGCGCGGATCCACGCCTCCCGCTGAGCGTCCCCGGAGATCGCCACCTTCGCGTCGTCGAGCAGGTAGAGATAGGCCCCGCGGCTGGTCTCCAGTCCCCAGGCCTCGCGGGCGGCCACGGTGTAGAGGGACAGCTGCACGTCCTGGGCGAGCGCCTCGGCGGGCCGGGGGCGTCCGGTCTTGTAGTCGATGAGCTCGTACTCGCCGCCGGGCAGGCGGTCCACGCGGTCGACGCGTCCGCGCACGAGGTGGGGGCCGATGCGGAAGGAGAAGGAGCGCTCGAACCACACCGGTTCGCTCGCCGCCCCCGCCGCGGTGTCGCGGTAGCGCCCCAGCGCGCGCTCGGCCTTGCGTCGCAGCTGGCGCTCCTCGTCTGAGTCGCCGAAGCCCTGGCGGCGCCAGGCGGTGTCCAGCAGTCCCAGCAGGTCAGTGGCGCTGCCCAGGCTGCCGCTGCTCTCGGCGGCGTGGTGGTAGCGCTCGAGCACCTGATGGATGGCAATCCCGAAGCGCTGGTGCAGCGTCGGCTCCTGGGGCAGGCGAAAGACGCGAGCGAACTTGTACTTCAGCGGGCAGGCCCGGTAGGTGTCGATGTCCGAGGCCGACAGCAGCACCCCGTCCCCGCGCAGGGGCAAAAAGCGGGCCAGGGACGGCTCATCGCGGGTGGCCAGGAGCTGGGCGCGGCGGCGGGCGTCGCGCTCGCCGGCCAGGAGCAGCTCGTCCAGCGGGGTGGAGGTGAGGATCTCGCGCTGCTCGGCGGTGACCGCCCCGGCCAGGCGGGCGTTCACGTCGAAGAGCGCGTCGCTGAGCGGCTGGCCCTCGGGCCGGGCCATGAGCGCGGCGACCTTCAACAGCTCGAGGTAGCGGACCACGGCGTGGGAGATGTCCAGGTCGGTGTCGAGCCGCAGCTCGGCCAGGCGCCCGGCGGTGCGGGTGGTGGAGCTGAGCAGCTCATCGCGCAGGAGCCGGTAGAGCTCGGCGAGGGTCTCCCCCGGGGCATACAGCTCCTCGGAGACGTCCTCCCAGGCGGCGCCCGCCTCGGCGCGGAGCCGCTCGGCCGCGGGGTGGGCGCTCGGGCCGACGCCGAGCTCGGCACCCTGGACGTGGGAGAGGACCGCGCCGTGGGCGGCGCGGGAGAGGGCGTCCTCGAGTCTGCGGGCGACGGCCGCCTCGGCCTCGACGCCGGCGCCGGCGGGGACGAGCCCGGGACCGGCCCCGAGGACGAAGACGTGCGCGACGGCCAGGCCGCCGGCCGCGTCGAGGGCGAGGATCTGCACCTCACCGGTCCCCTCCAGGCTCGGCTCCTGCGGGCTGGCCACCGACAGGGCGCTCTGGTCGGCCACGGCGGCGATGAAGCGAGCGAAGTCCCGCGCGCTGGCCTGGGGGGCGCGCCTGGCGTGGGCGGCGGCGAGCTCACCGAAGCGGGCGAGGGCGCGCAGCTGCTCGACGACCTCGGGCTGGGCGATGAACAGGTTGCGCCGGCGCAGCTCGAGGCGTTCGATGAGACGCAAGACGTAGAGGTCGGGGCGGGCCGTGTCAATCTGGGCCACCGCGGCGCGGTGGAGGCGCAGGAACGCGCGGATGCGCTCACGGCCCTCGGGCGAGACCTGCGGGGACTCGGTCGCCGCGGCGAGCGCGCCGACCATGTCGAGCTTGCGCCGGCGGGCGATCTGGGTGACCCGGGCGATGTCGACCGAGCGCAGCTCTACGGGCGGCCGGGCGAGCGCGCGAACCGCCGCGGGGGCGTCGGCGGGGTCGGCCAGGACGCGCAGCCAGGCAAGCAGGTCACGGATCTCCGGCCGGGAGAAGAACGCCGCCTCGCTCACCAGACGGTGGGGGATGGCCCGCTCCTCCAGGGCGACGGCGAGCGCCGGGCCGTCACGGGTGACCGACGGGACGAGCACGGCGACGGTCCCCGGGTCCACCCCCCCGGGCTGCCCGTCGGCGTCGGCGTCGGCGTGGGCGTGAGCGTCGCCGTGGATGAGGCGCTCGATCTCCGCCGCCACGCGCTGGGCCTGGGCGCGCTCGCTGGCCGCGCGCCAGAAGCGCCGGGCGGGGGTGCGCCGGCGCGCGGTGAGGCTGACCCGCTGGGCGGCCGGGCCGAGGAGGGCGTCCAGCCGGTCCGCGGGGTCGGGGTCCGCGGGGTCAGCGCGGTCGGCGGGGTCCGCGCGGTCGACGGGGTCAGCGGGGGCGGCGACGGGAATGGGGGCGGCGGGAATGGCCACCGGCGGAGCGGGGAAGCGCGGACCCCGCGGGTTGTGGGCCACACACAGGTCAACCCCGTCGGGAGCGGCCAGGCCGCGGATGAGATGCAGGGCGGCGGGGGACAGTTCGGCGACGTCGTCCACGAGCACCGCCTCCACCGGGAACCGCCGACGGTCCGGGGCGGCGAGCTCCCGGCCGGCGAGCAGCAGCAGGTCACCGCGGTCGAGCATCCCGAGCTCGCGCAGGATCCGGTCATGGGCCTGGTAGAGCGCGGCGAACTCGCGCTCACGCGCGCCGTCCGGGGGCCGGCGCCGGGCGCGGGCGGCGCTGCGCAGGCTCGCGTCGTCGTCCAGGCGCTCGGCCCAGGCGACGAACCGCGCGACGCTGATGCGGTGGGCCTTGAGCGTGTCGATGCGCGTGACGATCCCGGCCAGCAGCGCGCTGGCGTTGCCACCGAAGTCGTGGTGGGTGAGGGAGAGCTCGTCCATGCGCTGGGCCAGCAGGGCCAGGCGCTCCCCCGCCGACAGCACGGACTCACCCAGGTCAGAGCGGCCCGTGGTGCGCGCCAGCACGACGGCGGCGAGCGCGTCGGGGGCGTGTACCTCAAGCGGGCCGAAACCGCCCGGAAGGCGCGCCTCGAGCCGGTGGCGCAGATGCCGGGCTCGGGCCCCGCTGGGAGCGACCACGACGATGCGCTCGGTGGACAGGCCCTGGCCGGTGAGCCACAGGACGCGGTCCAGCAGCGCCGTGCTCTTCCCGGAGCCGGCCGGCCCCTGAATCAGCAGCGGCACCCCGCGCTGGCGGAGCGGCTCGACCGCCTGGGCGGCCGTGGCGGCGGCGGCTGTTCCCACGTTCGTGTCAGCATAGGTCGGTGGCCGCCATCAATTCCAGCCAGTGGCTCGTGGCCTGTCGCACCGCGGTGCAGGAAGTCCGCTCCTTGCTGGAAAGCACGACGTCGATCGCCGAGCGGGCGCGGGAGACGGGCACCCGGGGGGAGGGCGGAGACCGCACCCTGATCATTGACGCCGCCGCCGAGGACGTCATCTTCGCCCAGCTCGAGGGCCTGCACCGCACCGGCCTGGACTTCGTCGCCGTCTCGGAGGAGCGCGGCGAGGTGTCCTTCGGGGGCGGACCGCTGCGGGTCGTCGTGGACCCCATTGACGGGTCGCTCAACGCCAAGCGCGGCCTGCCCCATCACGCCCTGTCGATCGCTGTGGCCGACGGGGACACGATGGCGGATGTGCGCTTCGGCTACGTGTACGACTTCGGTCCGGCGGAGGAGTGGTGGGCGGCCAGTGGCGCCGGCGCCCACCTCAACGACCGGCGCCTGGACCCGACCCTGGAGGAGCGCGTCGGACCCAGCGGCCGTCTGGAGGTGCTCGG
>DASSZV010000006.1:0-9432 GCA_035702765.1 Solirubrobacteraceae bacterium | reverse complement strand
CCGCCTTCGTCTGGCACGCCCTGCGCGCGCGCAGCCCGCTCATCGACCTGCGCCTGTTCTCGGACCGCGTCTTCACCGTCTCGAGCATCGCCCTCGTGCTCATGGTCATCAGCGTCTTCGGCTCCTTCCTCCTGCTGCCCCTCTATCTGCAGGAGGTGCGCGGGGAGAGCGCCCTGGGCAGCGGCCTGCTGCTCATCCCCCAGGGCGTCGGCTCGATGCTGATGATGCCGGTGGCCGGCATCCTCTCGGACAAGGTCGGGTCTGGCCGCATCGCTCCCTTCGGCCTGATCATCATCGGCGCCTCGGTGCTCTGGCTCACGGGCGTGGGCGCGCACACCCCCTACTGGCAGCTCGAGCTGGACCTGTTCGTGAACGGCATCGGGATGGGCCTCACGATGATGCCGATCTTCACCGGCGCGATCCAGACGATCACCGAGGCCGCCGCCGCGCGGGCCTCCGCCCTGCTGAACATCATCCAGCAGGCCGGAGCGTCGGTGGGCACCGCCGTGCTCTCGGTGCTGCTCGCCTCGGCCATCACCGGGACGTTCGGCGCCCACGCCGGCGGTGCCGGAGCCGGTGCGACGCTCTCGCCCGCGGCCCGGGCCCGGGTCGCCGAGCCGATGGCCCAGGCCTTCGGCCAGACCTTCTGGTGGGCGCTCGCGCTCATCGGGGTGGCGTTCATCGCGAGCCTGTTCCTGCCCAAGCAGCGCCCGGCCCGCGCCGGCGGCGCTGCGGTCATCGTCTAGCCGTCGGACGGTCAGCGCGATGTCCTCGCCCGAGCAGCAGGCCGCCAGCGCCCGGGTCGGTGCCTACATCGGCTCGCTGGAGGTTCCCGTGCAGGAGGGCGCGGCGGGCGGGTGGACCATCCGCCTGGACGCCGCCGGCTACCCGCTGCTCGTCGAGGTGGTCATCCGCGGTCCGCTGCTGCGCGTCCAGGCCGCGGTCCTCCCCGGCGGGCTTATCGACCCGCACCAGCTGCTCTTCTGGAATCAGCAGGCTCCGCTGGTGGCCTTCGCCGAGACAGCGCAGGGCGAGGTCCATCTCGCCGGCGAGCTGCCGCTCGAGCAGCTCCGCACAGAGACGCTGGACCGTTGTCTGGGCCTGCTCCTGGCCAGCGCCACCCGGGCCCGCGAGTTCGCGATCGCCAACCGCTGACGTGACCGGGGACGCTGTCGCCCTGGGGCGCCTCACCCTGCTCGTCGGCGCGGCGGTCCTCCTCGACACGACCTTCTACGCGGTTGTCGCGCCGCTGCTCCCCGGTCTCAGTGACAGCCTGCACCTCAGCAAGTTCGGCGCCGGGGTGCTCACCGCGGCGTACCCAGCCGGAATGCTCCTGGCCTCGCTGCCGGGCGGGATCCTCGTCGTCCGCATGGGCCCGCGGTTCGCGGTCTGCGTCGGGCTCGTCCTGCTGTTCCTCTCCACCGTCACCTTCGCGCTGCTGCGTTCCGCCGCCGGTCTTGACGGGGCACGCTTCCTCGAGGGCGTCGGTGGCGCGTGCTCCTGGGACGGTGGCCTGGCCTGGCTCGTCGCCGTCGCGCCCGTGTCGCGTCGAGGGGTGGTCATCGGCCAGGCGGTGTCGGCGGCCATCGGCGGGTCGATCGCCGGGCCAGCCGTGGGCGCGATCGCCGCCGCCACCGGGCGGGCGGCCCTGTTCATCGCCCTGGCCAGCCTCGCCCTCGGACTCGTCGTCGTCACCTGGCGCCTGCAGGTGACGATCAGCGACCCGGTCGGCGACGACGACGCCGACGTTCCGGCGATCACCGCCACGCTCGATCTGCTGCGCCGCCCCCTGGGCCGCGGCGGCATCTGGCTGATGACCCTGCCCGCCATCGTCTCGGGCACGCTCACCGTGCTCGGGCCGCTCGCCCTCCATCCCCAGGGCGCCGGCGCCGGGGTCATCGGCGGGGTGTTCATCGTCGCAGCAGTTCTGGAAAGCCTCGTGTCCGCCTGGATCGGTGGGGTCTCGGACCGTCACGGCCGCCTGGTCCCGCTCGCCGGCTCGTTCTTGGTGACGGGGGTCGCACTCGCCTGCTTCGGCCTCGCCTCCACGGCGGAGACGCTCGTGCTCGTCATCGGTGTCACCGCCGTCGGCACCGGCGCGGCGTGGACCCCGGCCATGGCGCTGCTGTCGGATCTCTCCGATCTCGTCGGACTCGACCAGGCCTTTGGCGCCGGGTTGATGAACATTGCCTGGGCGGGGGGGCAGATCATCGGCTCGGCGGGCAGCGGCGGGCTGGCCCAGGCGACGGACGACACGCTGCCAACGGTGATCGTCGGGGGCCTGTGTCTGGTCAGCGCCGCGGTGGTCCTGCGCGCCCAGGCGGGCCGAACCGCTCCGGGTGCGGAGGCGCCTCAGCCCGCGGGTCCGCGGGTGTAGGCGGAGAGGATCGCCTGGGCAAGGTCACACGCGCCGATCTTGGCGAACACGTGGTTGGCCCGGGGTTGGTGCTGGCCCTCCACCCACGGTGGAGAGCCGCCTGCCTGCGCGGCTCAGACCGCGTCGCGGATACGCTCACCGGCCGCGATGGCCAGCAGTTCCATCCGGCGGACGAGCTTGACGCGCGGGCGCCCGTGGCGCTCACCGAGGCTGCGCTCGTGGGCGTCGATAGCCTCCCAGCCGCTGTACTCGACGATCTGGGTGCCGGCGCCGCGGAGGCTCTCGATGAGCTCGTCCGGGCTCATCCGGGGTGAGGCGAGCGCGCCCGCGCGGACGTCCTCGAGCAGCCGTTCGACCGTTTCGGTGGCGCACTTCTTGTTCGTGCCGATGACCCCGGAGGGGCCTCGTTTGATCCAGCCCGCCGTGTAGACGCCGGGCAGCGGGGCACGCGAATCGGGGTCCAGGACCCGGCCGCCGTCGTTGAGGATGCGCAGGCCCTCATGGTCGAAGGGGACCCCGGGCAGCGGCGTGCCGACATAGCCGACCGAGCGCAGGACGAGCCCGGCGGGGATCCGCTCGAGCTCGTCGGTGGGCTGGGCGCGGAGACCACCGTCGGGGGTGGCCACGAGCTCGTTGCGCACGGCGACGACCGCGTCCACACGGTGGGTCCCCTCGAGCTCGACCGGCGACATGAGGAAGCGCAGGACAACCCGGCGGGGCTTCCCCCCCGGGGTCCGGGAGGCGTACTCGGTGAGCGTCTCGACGTTGCGCTTCACCGTCCCGTCGGCGCTCTCGAGGCTGGCCGCTGACGCCGCGTCGAGCGCAGCCTCGGTCGGATCGACAATCACGTCGGCGAGCTCGAGCTCGCCGAGTTCGCGCAGCTCCGGATTGGTGAAGGCGGCCTGGGCGGGTCCGCGCCGTCCGAGCACGACGATCTCACGGATCTCCGAGCGCGCGAGCGCCGCGATGGCGTGGTCGGCGGTGTCGGTGACCTTCAGCTCGTCGGGGGAGAGCGCGAGCATCCGCGCGACGTCGAGGGCGACGTTGCCGTTGCCGATGACCACGGCGCGCTCTCCGGAGAGGTCGAAGTCGAGCTCGGCGTAGTCGGGGTGACCGTTGTACCAGGCGACGAACTCCGTGGCGGGCACACTGCCGGGCAGGTCTTCACCGGGGATCCCGAGCTTGCGGTCCGACGGCGTCCCGACGGCGTAGATGACCGCGTCATAGGCATCCACGAGCTGCTGGTGGGAGAGGTCGCTCCCGATCTCGACGTTCCCGAGGAAGCGGAAGCCCGGCTTCAGCGCCGTGCGTTCGAAGATGCGGGTGACCGACTTGATCTTCGGATGGTCGGGCGCGACTCCGAAGCGGACCAGACCCCAGGGTGTGGCGAGCCGGTCATAGAGATCGACCGCGGCGGTGAACTCGTCCTGGCCCAGCAGTTGTCCGGCGGCGTAGAAGCCGGCCGGACCGGAGCCGATGACGGCGACGCGCAGGGGCCGTTCGGGGGATCCGACAGCGCTCATGGGCGAGACTGTATCCCATGCCCTCTGGCGTTCCGGTCCCCCCGGTGGGGGGTCAGCGACCGCCGGGATCGGGGTTTTGCGGGTCGTCGAGGGCGGTCAGGCGGGCCTCAGGAGAGCAGGTGTCACAGCAGTGGTCGTCAGAGGATGTTCACCGCGCGCGAGATGATGAGGCCGATGGTGACGAGTGAGATGACCGACTGCAGGCCCATGACCATCTTCGCCTCCACGGTGAGCGGCATGGTGTCCGTGGGCGAGAAGGCGGTGGCGTTGGTGAGCGACACGTAGAGGTAGTCGAGGAACTGGGGTCGCCAATCACCCCACGGGCCGTCCGCGGAAATCTGGGGGAAGAGCAGATCCGGCGGGCCGTCCTCCCCGGCGGCCCGCACGCCCGGTCCGCCCCGGTCCTGTTCCCAGTACCAGAGGGCGAAGAGCAGCACGTTGGTGAGCCAGATGAGGGCACCGGCGACGATCAGCTGATGGCCGTTGGCGACGTTGTGTCGGAGCAGCAGCCGGCAGAGCAGGGCGAGGGAGACCCCGTTGGTCGCTGACACGATCGCGATGGCGCTGAGCGAGACCCGCCGCCGGGTCCGGTTACGCCCGCTGATGCGGTAGGGCGAGACACTGATGAGCCCGACCATCAGCAGCGTCTCAAGACCGGGCAGCAGCCAGCGCGGACCCGGGATGAGCTCGTTGGGCAGCACGAACTGGAGGGCGATAGCCGTCGCCAGGCAGGCGAGCGGAGGCCAGTGGGGCTCGCCCCGACCGGGGGGTGGATAGTCGGCGGTGCCGGAGGGCATCGCCGCGAGACTAGGCGACGCCCGGGACATGCGGGCCGCCGGGGGTCTACCCCCGACCGCGCAGGCGCCGCAGCGGGATGGCCGGATCGTTGAGCCCGGGATCAGGCTGCTGCTCGGGTGGGTCCATGTCCTGGTGGTGGAACCACAGACCGGTCCGGCCGATGCTCTCCATGAGCCGGAAGGGGGTGACCGCGCCTGACACCACCAGGGCCAAGCTGATGATGGCCACGACGATGATGATGGGGAGAAAGGCCGCTGTCATACCCCTACCTACACCGGCGTGACAACTCGGGTGACAGGCGCTGTGCGCCTCCTCACAGCGGGCCCGGTGCCGCGGGCGGCCTACCCGCCGGTGACGAGGGCGATGAGGCGGGGCGCCCCATAGGTCTCCCAGCTCGCCGCGACGACGAGGATCGGTACCGCGATGACCGTGGTCACGGCCGCCGCGGCGAGCAGTTCGCTCCAGGCGCCGCGGCGGCTGGCGAGCACCCAGGCGGCGAGCGGGAGGAACAGGGCCACGAGCTCTGGAGCCGCATGGGGCAGCAGCACGAGCAGCAGGAGCGCCGGGCTGGCGTGCAGCTGGGTGGCGACGCTCGCGGCCGCGGTACCGAGATCCCAGATCTGGTTGGCCAGCGAGAAGGTCGTGGCGAGCATCACGAAGCCGATGGCCAGGCGCGCGCCGCCCCGATGCACGGCGCGGGCGACGCGGCCGAGGTCAGCGGCGGCCGCCGGGACACTCGAGCCGGCGATGAAGCCGGCCACGCACGCCATCACGTGCAGGGCGAGGACGAGCAGGTTGTGCCCGAGGATCGTGAGGACGTAGGCCGGGTCGCCCTGACTCACCGGCGGGACGTCCAGGGCGATGCTCCGGTCCACAGGGCCGAGCTCGGCCACCAACAGAGTGCCCACCAGCAGCAGGGCGGCGGCCAGCGCCGCGCCGGCGAGCCACCGGATGACCACCGGCCCGGGTCGCGTCGACCATCGCGCGAGGGTCTCGCGGGTGGCGAGCAGCCCGGCATCCAGCGCGCGAGAGGACTCCGAGCCGATCACTCACACACATATACTCCAGCGACCAAGGTCAGGAGCCCGCGTTGCAGGAGATGGTCATCTACGGAGTCAGTTTCGACATGGTCGGCAAGCAGCCGATCGTGCTGCTCAAGACGGTCGACTCCAACAAGTTCCTGCCCATCTGGATCGGCCATCCCGAGGCGGCGGCGATCCTCATGAAGCTCCAGGGCGCCTCCACCCCCCGACCGATGACCCACGACCTGCTCTCGGACATGCTCGGTGAGCTGGAGGTTGAGTGCACGAAGGTGTCGGTCACCGAACTGCGCGAGAACACCTTCTACGCCTCCATCTCCCTCCGCGCGAGCGGGCGTGAGGTCGAGATCGACTCCCGGCCGTCGGACGCCCTCGCCCTGGCCGTCCGCTCGGGCGCGCCGATTTTCGCCGCCGACGAGGTGATCGCCGAGTCGGCGATCGAGTTCGAGCACGACGTCGAGGACACCGAGGAGGTCGTCGAGAAGTTCAAGGACTTCCTCGACAACGTTAAGCCCGACGATTTCCTCGGGGAGTGACGCGGGCCCGGGCCCGCGTGAGAAGGACAGCGGTGCCCGTCGATCCCTCGCACTCGGTGATGCCGCCATGGCTGCCGGCCTTCAACCGCCGAGTCACCAACCGCATCCAGGGCGTCTACGCCCCGTACCTGCCGCCGCTCGCCGTGGTCATCCACGTGGGGCGCCGGTCCGGGCGGGTCTACAGCACCCCGGTGACCGCCCAGCTGTGGGCGGGCAAGGTCGCCATCGCGCTGCCGTATTCCGCGCGGGCCCAGTGGGTGCGCAACCTCGAGGCGGCCGGGGGCGGGGAGATGATCCGCCGGGGCCGACGCTTCGGCTTCACCGGCCCCCGCGTGGTCACCGACCCGCGGACCGAGACGCTCCCGCCGCTGATGGCCCGGCTCGCCCGCCGGATCCCGATCCTCGTGGCCGACCTCTAGGCGCCGTGCCGTGCGCCCCCGGCGGGGCTGGCGAACTGTCCGCTCCGGAGGGCGGGCCGGGGCTGGCGCGATATCCGCCGCCGGGCCTCAGCGCCAGGCGCTGGCGAGGATCTCGGCAACGAGCGCGTCAAAGCCCGTGCCCGCGGCGTCGGCGGCGAGCGGCAGCAGGCTCGTCTCCGTGAGCCCGGGGATCGGGTTGAGCTCGAGGACCATCAGCTCCCCGCTGGCCTCGTCGAGCATGAGATCGACCCGCCCGAAGCCGCGGCAGCCGAGGCTCGCGTAGGCCTCCAGGGCGATCCGCTGGGCCTCGCCGGCGACCGAAGCCTCCAGTTCGGCCGGGCAGACAAAGCGCGTCCGGCCGATCTCGTACCGGGACTCGTAGTCATAGCCGGTGCCCGCCCCGGAGCCCACCGCCGCCGGCTCGGGCAGCGCCTCGACCACGGGCAGCGCCCGGGCCTGGCCGGCGCCGTCCTCCACGACGCTCACGGCCAGGTCCCGGCCCGGGATGTAGCGCTCGAGCAGGACGCGGCGGTCATAGGAGAAGGCCGAGATCAGCGCGGCGGGCAGCTCCGTCGCGCTGGCGGCGAACTTGATCCCCAGGGCCGAGCCCTGCCCGGCCGGCTTGACGACGATCGGGAGGCCCAGGCGAGCTTCCAGGCGCCCGAGCGCCCGGCCGGCGCCGAGGGACTGAAAGGCGCTGTCGGAGAAGGCGAAGAAGTCCGCGGTGGGGATCCCCGCGGTCCGGAGGATCCGTTTGGCCGAGATCTTGTCCGCCGCCAGGGCGCACGCGGCTGCCCGTGACCCGGTGTAGGCGACCCCGATCACCTCGAGCAGCTCCTGGACCGTCCCGTCCTCGCCGTCGCGCCCGTGCAGGGCGATGAAGGCGACCTCCGGGTCGAGATCGTCGAGCTGGTCGACCAGCTCGGGCCCCACGTCGATGCCGGTGACCGCGTGGCCCAGGCGCCGCAGCGCCTCCTCCACTCGGGCCCCGGACTTCAGGGACACCTGACGTTCGAGTGAACGGCCTCCTTTGAGGACGGCGATGCGGCTCACGCGCGGTGGCGGCGCAACCGCAGAACCGGGGCGAGCGGGGTCGTCTCGGCGCCGCCGTCCGCGCCGGCGCCCGCCCCCGCTGCCGGGGAGGCGGCCGGTCCCACAGACCGGCCGCCGAGGGTCGATTCCGGAGCCGGGGCTTCCGTGGCCGCGAGGGTCCCGGTGAGGGTCCCGTACATCGCCACCTGCTCCCGGACGACCTCGCCGATGCGGCGGACGCCCTCGCGGATGGCGTCTTCGTCGACTCCGGAGAAGTTCAGGCGCATCTCCGACCCGCCGCGGCCATCGAGGTAGGCGGCGCGTCCGGGCACGAAGGCGACCTGCTCCTGGAGGGCGCGGGCGAGCAGGTCGGTCGTGTCGATGTAATCGGGCAGCTGAGCCCAGATGAACAGACCCCCCTGGGGATGGGTCCAGCTCGCCTCTCGCGGAAAGTGCTCGGCCAGGGCGTCGAGCATCACGTCGCGGCGCAGGCGGTAGATCGCGGTGAGCGAACGGACGTAGTCCTCCCACGGCCCCGACTCGAAGTAGGCCGAGACGAAGAACTGGGAGATGCTCGAGGAGCACAGATCCGAGGCCGCCTTGCCGATATTCATCTTCGCCATCACCGGGGCCGGGGCGACGGCCCAGCCAAGGCGCACGCCCGGCGAGAGGATCTTGGAGAAGGTGGAGGCGTAGATCACGAACTCGCGGTCGAGGGCGAACAGCGGCGGCAGCGGATCGCCCTCGTAGCGCAGCAGCCCATAGGGGTTGTCCTCGAGGATGAGGATCTCCCGCTCGGCGGCGATCCGCACCAGTGCCTCGCGGCGCTCCTGCGCCAGGGTCACCCCGGCTGGGTTGTGGAAGTTGGGGATCGTGTAGATGAACTTGGGCCGGCGGCCCTCTCGGTCCAGCCGAGCCAGGGTCTCCTCGAGCACGTCGATCCGCATCCCGTCACGGTCCATGGCCACCTGGATGACCTCGGCCTGGTAGGAGCAGAAGGTCGGGACAGCCCCCGGGTAGGTGGGGGCCTCGGCGATGACGATGTCCCCCGGGTCGAGCAGCGTCTTGCAGACGAGGTCAATGACCTGCTGGCCCCCGGTGGTGACGAGGACCTCCTCAGGGACGACGGACATGCCCTCGGCGGCCATCACCTCGCCGATGCAGCGCTTGACGGCCTCGAGCCCCTCGGTCGGCCCGTACTGGAGCGCCCGGGCGCAGGACTGCGCGGCGACGGTGCCCATCAGTGCGGCGAGGGAGTCGGGCGGGAAGGTCGAGGTGTCCGGAAGGCCACCGGCGAGCGAGATCACGTCAGCGCGCTCGGTGAGGGCCATGAGGTCGCGCATGGCCGAGGAGCGCATCACCTTGGTGCGTTCGGCGAACAGGCCGCTGTAGCGCTCGAGCTCATGCTGGGTCGAGCGGGATCGGGTATGAGCGGGCCGTGGATCGGAACGTCCAGAAGCACCCCGGCTGCCGCCCTCGGATATCGTCACGCTCTTGGACGGTACAGGACCGTGAATCTCCTCTTCGACATCTTCCAGGGCATCGGCATCGCCGCTGCCGCGGGCCTCCGCCCGTTCTTCCCCGGACTCGCGGGCGGCCTGCTCGCGCTCGCGGGCGTGGAGATCCACTTCGACCACACGATGTTCGCCTTCCTCCAGGGCGCTCCCTTCCTGATCATCGTCGGGGTGCTCGCCGTCGCCCTCGTCG
>DASSZV010000114.1:0-17058 GCA_035702765.1 Solirubrobacteraceae bacterium | reverse complement strand
GGCTTCGTGCGCGTGCACCGCTCCTACCTGGTCAACCTGCGGCGGGCCCGCGAGATCCGACCCGAGCTGGGGGGCGGGGCGAGCGTCGTCTTCGAGGACGGCGCCCAGGTCCCGGTGGCCCGCCGACACCTCGCCGACCTGCGTCGTCGCCTGCGTGGCTGACGCGGTCCCCCGGAGCGATGCCGGTGCCCTCGGAGTGATCGCCGGTCGCCCCGGGCCGGCTCGTACATCCGTCGAGGCTTGCTGCGGAGGGTCCAGGGGCCTGTGAGGGCGACCGTTAGTTGAATCAGGTCGCCGGGCGCGGCCAGGCGGATGAATCGACATCACGATTTACCGTAATATCGACTACCGGGAACGTGCCTACGGGCACAGCGAGCGGACGTTGGAGGCGGCGATGTTCACCAAGAAAGCCGAGCGGTTTGTGGAGGGCTACCTCTACCGAGCCCGCGGTCATCGTGTGCTCGAGCAGTCCGTGCTGGCCGAGGGTGAACGCCAGGGCTTCTCCGCACGCACCCTGCGCCGGGCCGGCAAAGCGCTCGGGGTGAGGATGTACCGGGACCTCTGGGAGCTCGATCCGGGCCGGGCCGCAGAGCTCACCGCTCGGGAGATCGCCTCCCTCGGTCAGCGGCCGGTGCCCGTCACCGAGCGCGACCTCACGCGCCAGGTCGGCTGAGAGCGGCCCCGGCCGGGCGCCCGGCCGTTCCTAGCGCCGGGCCGCCTCGCGCATCTCGGCGAGGATCCGCTCCAGCCGCGGCTCCGTGTCGGAGTCCACGTGGGACATCGCCGCGGCCACGCCCGGGTGCACGTGGCTGATCTGCCGGTGCATCTCATGGGCGACCGCGCGGTAGCTCGGGTGACCCTCGCGCCCTGAGCGCAGCTCGATCAGCTGCATCGCCTCACGTGCGTTGAGGTCGAGGATGAAACGGATCCGATAGCCGAGACACAGCGCGTAGGGGGCGGCCCGAACGTGGCCGGCCTCGACGAGGCGGCCGTACTCGGCTGCGGAGCGCTCCAGCTCGCCCCGGTAGCGGTCCGCCACGCCGGCCGCCTCGAGCTGCTCGGGCACTCCGGCTCCCAGGTCGGGCGTGAGGGCCTGCCACTGCACAGTGAGCATCCGGTGGCGCTGGAGGTCACGAAAGGCGCCGTAGTCGGCGACGATCTCAAAGCGGTAGCGCAGCGCCTCAAAGCCGCGGCCGGGGCGATGGCGGCGGTTGGCCCGCGTGCCCACCAGATCTCCCAGCATCGCCGCTCGCTGGGTCGCGTCGAGACCGGCCACGGATGCGCGCAGCTCGTCCTCGGAGCTTCCGGCGTGCTCGAAGAGCAGCGCGCAGAGCAACGCCTCCTCGTCCCCGTCAACGTGCAGCAGCCGCACCGACGGGCCCGGCTCCGCGCCGGCCGGCATGGCCAGCCGTGCGGCCCAGCGCTCACCGGCTGCGCGCCGGTTCTCCAGGTAGGCGATCCACTCGCCGCCGCGCTCGGGTCGCTCCACGCGCGTGAGGAAGCTGGGGATGACGTGCTTGAGTTCGGCGAGCATCGCTTCGCCGACCGTGCGGGCCTCGGGCAGCGGGTGGGCAAGCAGGTGGAGGATGAGCTGCTCGTAGCTCTGTCCGCTGGCGAAGATGCCCATGTGGGACAAGGTCGCCGCGGGCAGGAGGCCCCGCAGCAGGTCCAGCGCCTTGGCGCGGATGGCCCGGGTGTGGGCGGCCTCGGGCTCCTGGGCTGCGCGCGGGAACATCTCCGCGGCCCAGGCCATCACCCGGGGCAGCATCTCCGAGTACGCGGCAAAGAGCCCGTCGAGCGTCGCGGCGTATTGGGGTCCGAGCTCGGGGTCGCGGTAGTAGCGGAAGCGGTCGCTCCCCTCCATCGGCTGGTCATAGGCGATGTAGCGGGTCGACTGTTCCAAATACGCACCCAGGCGCGGCCGCTGGAGGACCTTGGTGAGCACGTTGGAGACCCATTCGGTCGCCACGTGCGCGCCGCCGAGCTGGGCAACGGAGTCGTCGCCGTAACCGAGGAAGATGCGGTCATAGAGGTCGGCGGCCCGAGCGCTGGGCTCAGGGGTGGCGCTTGCGGCGGCTCCAGAGGTTCCGGCGACTCCGGAGGTTCCGGCGTCAGCGTCCGGGGCGCTGAGGTCGGCGGCGAACTCCTCCAGGAACAGACGCCGCAGGGTGCCCGGATAGCGGGAGTAGCGGGCGAACAGCGCCCCCTTCACCGTCTCGGGCAGCTTCAGCAGGGCGAACACCGGCCGGTCGAGGTTGGAGAAGTAGGGCGCGAGGATGGCGCGCTCCTCGGCGGTGAAGCTCTCGACCGGATAGTCCATCGGGCGTGCGACTCTAACGTCGGCCGCGGCGGGTCAGCCGTGCACGGCTGCGGCGCGGGCCAGCAGCACGACGCTCACCAGGGCGGCCAGGGTCATCACGCCGATCTCCTGGCGCACGATGGCGATGACGATCTCGCGCTGCTGGGTCGCCGGCAGCTTGCCGACCTCCTTGGTGGAGGCGTGGCCGCGCTTGTCGAGGACCATCTGGGCGGCGGAGATCCGCAGCTGCTCACCCATGAAGGCGACCCCGATGGGGACGAGCCCATAGATGAGATGCAACTCGGTGGCCTTGCGTCCGGTGAGGATCCAGATGCCGCCGAGAACGGCCTCGAGCACGACCGCGACCTGGGCGGCGCGGATGAGGATCCAGAACACCGACGAGGCGCGTCGGCGCCACCAGCAGAAGGCCCCCCAGAGGCCGGCCGCGAGGTTGAGAGCGATGGCGAGGGAGCCGATGGCGATGTGGACCGCGCTCACGCGGGGCCACGATAGAGCGCGGCGCCGGGGGGTGCCCGGCGGGGTCAGCGCCTGGCGACCGTGAGCGTGCCCTGGGCCCCCAGCGAGGCGTCGGCCCCCACGGAGGAGGCCAGGCCGTAGCGGCCGGGCGCCAGGTCGACGGTGACCGTCGTCGCCGTGCCGGGCGCGAGGTTGGGTACCCGCGCCGCGACGGTGCTCGTCGCGGTGACCGGGCCGGCGGGTGTGGTCGTCGTCGTGGTCGTCGCCGTGGCCCGCGAGACGACCAGGTCGTGGGGGAGTGCCCCGACGTTGGCGACGGTGATGACCAGGCGTCCCGGCCGGGCCACGACGTGTGCCGGGCGCAGGCGATACTCCATGAGAGCGACCTCGAGGTGGCGGCCGCCGAGCGCCTCGGTGCGGCCGCAGGCGCTGACCGCCAGGGCCCCGGCCAGGCCCGCCGTGAGCGCGCAAAAGCCCTGGAAGGCGCGGCCTGCTCGGGCGGGGAACACGTCGCGATGCTAGCTCCCGTATCATCGCGGAGCGCATGACTCGCTCCCTCCGCCCGCTCCTCGTTCTCCTCGCCGCCGTCGCCGTCGCCGTGACCACGGCGGCCTGCGGTCAGTCCCAGATCACGGTGCCCCACTCGGACGCCAGCTACCGCAGCGACTATGCCGCCGCCCAGATCTTCCGCCAACGCTGCGCCGGTTGCCACACGCTGTCCGACGCGGCCTCCTACGGCTCGGGCAACAACCCGCGCACGTACCTGGCCATCTCCGGCCCCAACTTCAACCAGCGCTGCGAGCGCCCCGTCGAGCGCGTCCTCTACGCGATCGAGAACGGAGGCTTCTCCGGCGCCTACATGCCGGCGAACATCGTCGTCGGCCAGCAGGCCCGGGAAGTCGCCATGTTCGTCGCCAGGTTCGCCGGGCGCGACGCGCCGGTGCAGGCAGGCACGACCCCCTGCGCCCAGCAGCCGATGGGCCAGTTGCCCCCGACGCTCACCGGCGGCCTGACCGCCGGCGCGACGAGCACCGGGACGAGCACGACGTCGGCGCTGAAGACGACGTCCACGACGGCCACCGCCACGACGGCCAGCCCGACCCACCGCTCCGGGCACACCGCGAAGCCGAAGAAGTAGCCGGCGGGCGCCGTCAGCGTGCTCGACATCAGGCGCATCAGGGCTGAGCCCGACACGGTCAAGGCCGCGCTGGCCCGACGGGGTCCGGGCGAGCCGGAGAAGGTCGACCGCGTGCTCGAGCTCGACGGCCGCTGGCGTGAGCTCACCGCCGCCGCGGAAAACCTGCGGGCAGAGCAGAACCGTGCCTCCAAGGCGCTGCGCGGTGCCCCCACGCCCGAGCAGCGGGCGGAGCTGGCCCGACTGTCGGCGCGGTCCAAGGAGCTGGCCGAACAGGAGGCCACGGTCCGGGCGCAGCGCGAGAGCGCTCTGTACGCCCTGGAGAACCTGCCCGCCGCCGACGCGGCGGACGAGGACACGGTCGTCAAGGTGGTCGGGTCCGCCGGGGCTCGCGGCCGTGACCACCTGGAGCTGGCGGGTGGGCGCATTGACATGGAGCGGGGGGCGCGCCTGTCCGGATCGCGCTTCGCCCTGCGACGCGGCGAGCTCGTGCTGCTCGAGCTCGCGCTCGTCCGCTACGCGTTCACCAAGCTGGCGGGGGAGGGCTTCGAGCCCGTGCTCCCGCCCGTCCTCGTGCGCGAGGAGGCCCTGTACGGCACGGGCATGCTTCCCGACACCGAGCAGCAGCTCTACAAGGTCCCTGAGGACGAGCTCTACCTCGTCGGCACCAGCGAGGTCGCTCTCGCCTCGATGCACCGCGACGAGATCCTCGACCCCGGAGCGCTGCCGCTGCGTTATGCCGGCTTCTCCTCCTGCTTCCGGCGGGAGGCCGGGGCGGCCGGACGCGACACCCGCGGGATCTTCCGCGTCCACCAGTTCGACAAGGTTGAGATGTTCGCCTTCGTCGAGCCGGACCGTTCGGCCGAGGAGCACGAGCGGATCCTCGCCATCGAGGAGTCGATCTGCACCGACCTGGAGCTGCCCTACCGGGTGGTGAACATCGCGGTGAACGACCTCGGAGCCTCCGCGGCGAAGAAGTACGACATCGAGGTCTGGCTGCCCGGGCAGGGCGAGTACCGCGAGCTCACCTCCTGCTCGAACACCACCGACTTCCAGGCGCGTCGCCTCGAGGCCCGCTACCGCGGCGAGGACGGCAGGCCCGCGTACCTGCACACGCTCAACGGGACCGCGGTGACCTCGTCGCGCACCGTCGTCGCTCTGCTGGAGAACGGCCAGCAGGAGGACGGCTCGGTCGTGATCCCCGAGGCCCTCGTGGCCTCAGGCGCCCCGGCGCTCCTCGCTCCCGCCGTCTGAGCGCCTGCGCATGTTCGCGCGCTGGGCCTGGTTGATGAGCCAGCCGAGCCCGACGGTCTCGCCGTCGCTGAAGCGCATGGCGAAGCTCAACACCTCGGTCTCACTCTCCAGGCGGCGCACCGTCCCATGCAGGGTCACCTGCTCCCCGCCGACGACGACGGTGAGCGTGAGCTCGGCGGGCAGATCCCCGGACCCCGGACGGGCCCGGGTGAGGCGCACCCGAGCGCCGGTGACCGAGATGTCCTCGACGATGCAGATGGCGCGAAAGCCCTCGGCGGCGAGCCAGCCGATCCCGGCGTGGGGCAGGCGCCAGGCATCGCGGCGATTCTCGGACATCGTTTTGAGATGATCGGCCCCCGCGCGGGGTTCCTTGAGGCCTCAGGCGCTCGCGTCGCCCGGGGTGATGAGCCCGTGCTCGTAGGCGAACACGACGATCTGGACGCGGTCACGGAGATCGAGCTTGGCGAGGATGCGGCCGACGTGGGACTTCACGGTCGCCTCCGAGAGCACGAGCGCCTCGGCGATCTCGGCGTTCGAGTGCCCACGGGCGATGGCCCCGAGCACTTCACGCTCCCGCGCGGTGAGCGTCGCCAGGGCCGCGGCGGCTGCGGTCTCGGTGGCGGAGGGCACCGCGCTGGGCAGGCGGTGAGCGAACTGCTCCAGCAGCCGTCGGGTGACACTGGGCGCGATCACCGCGTCGCCGGCCGCCACGGCCCGGATGGCCATGAGCAGCTGGCCCGGCGGGGTGTCCTTGAGCAGAAAACCGCTGGCGCCGGCACGGAGCGCGGCCAGCACGTACTCGTCGAGATCAAAGGTGGTGAGGATGATCACCCGCGCGCGGCTGTGGGCGGCCACCAGCCGCCGGGTTGCCTCGACGCCGTCCAGGACGGGCATGCGCACGTCCATCAGCACGACGTCCGGGGCCAGCTCGGCACAGCGCGCCAGCGCCTCCTCACCCGTGCTGGCCTCGCCGAGCACGCGGAGGTCGTCCTGGGAGTCGATGACCATGCGGAAGCCCATGCGCATGAGCTCCTGGTCGTCAGCCAGCACGATCCCCAGCTGACGTGAGGGAGGCGGGGACAGCGGCGTTGACATCGCGGCCGGGAGCCTAGTGCCCCGGTGCCGGCGGCGCGGTGAGTGCCGCCCCGAAGATCCCCAGCAGCGAGGTGACGATGCGCAGGCGGTCCTCGGGCCCGGCCGCCGCCCCGCCGGCGTCGGAGAGGCGGTCGATGATGAGTCCGTCGGTGGCGGAGACGAGCGCCACCGCGGCGAGGTGCAGGTCGCCGCCGGGTGGGGGTGTCCCAGGCCCCAGCAGTTGGGCGAACTGGGAGCCGACCATCTCGGCGTAGCGGGCGAGGACCTCACGCCGGCGGGCCTCCAGTGCGCTCGACACGCCGACGATCTCGAAGTAGTTGACGCGTGCGGCCCGGGGGTCCGCGAGGGTCTGGTCGACGAACGTGGTCAACCCGGCACGCAGACGCTCGGCCGGGTGGGGGGCGGCGGCGTCCACGGCTGCGAGCACGGCGGCGAAGACGTGGTCGATATGGCGGTCATAGACCGCCTGGAGGAGCCGCTCGCGGGTTTCGAACTCCTCGTAGAAGTAGCGGGCGTTGAGCCCGGCCTCGGCGCACAGCAGCTCGATCGACGTGCCCGCGTACCCGCGCGTCCCGAACAGCTCCAGACCGGTGTCGAGCAGGCGCTCGCGCCGCTCGGCGCGGCGCTCCTCCGCGCTCTTGCCGCCATAGCGGCGCTCGCCTGTCGGGGTTCCCATGGCGGGCTCACGGTAGCGGTCGAACATCTGGTCAGGTGTCTTGACAGAATGGCGCCAGCGCCCTAGCGTCACCGGCGGGCGAAGCCGCGCCCCGCGCCCGCGCCCCGCCCCTCGCCCCTCGCCCCTCGCGCCATCCGATGTTCAATCTCATCCTCTACGCGATCCCGTTCTTCGTCGCCACCCTCGGGCTGGAGTGGTTGCAGTTCCGCCACGACGGTGAGGAGGCACGAGCCGAGGTCGGCTCGGTGGGCTACGAGCGCCGCGACACGCTCACGAGCCTCACCATGGGCATCGGCAGCGTCGTCACCAACGCGGCCTGGAAGATCGTCGTCGTCGCGGTGTACGCGGCGCTCTACGAGCTCACTCCGCTGCGCATCCCCACGAACGCCTGGTGGGCCTGGGTCGCCCTGTTCCTCGCGGACGAGGTGGCCTACTACTGGTACCACCGCCTCTCCCATACCGTGCGGATCTTCTGGGCCTCCCACGTCGTCCATCACTCCTCCCAGCACTACAACCTCTCCACCGCGCTGCGCCAGCCCTGGACGCCGATGACCTACTTCCTCTTCTGGATTCCCCTGGCGCTGCTCGGCTTCCGGCCCTGGATGATCCTGCTGGAACAGTCCATCTCACTCACGTATCAGTTCTTCATCCACACCGAGCGGGTCCGGCGTCTGCCCCAGCCCGTGGAGTTCATCTTCAACACCCCGAGCCACCACCGCGGCCACCACGGCGCCAACGAGATCTACCTGGACACGAACTACGGCGGGATCCTCATCATCTGGGACCGCATCTTCGGCACCTTCCAGCCGGAGACCGAGCGCGTGCGCTACGGCCTCACCCGCAACCTGGAGAGCTTTCACCCCGTGCGGGTGGCCACCCATGAATGGGTGGCGATGATCCGCGACGTGCGCGCCGCCCGCACCTGGGCGGACCGCCTGGGCTTCATCTTCCGCGGGCCCGGCTGGGCCTACCGGCGCCGGGACGAGATCGCCGGGCGAGAGGCAACGCTTCTGCGTCGGTGAGGAGCCGAACGTCAAGCTGCGCCACGTCGCCCGACTCTGCATTAGAGTTCGCCCACCTTCCACGGTCCACGCACGGAGGCGCCGGGACCACGACACCCTGAAGGGGGTATCCAGCGTGAAGTTCTCCCGCGTCCTGTCCACCAGCGCCTGCGTGCTGGCCGGAGCGCTCGGCCTGCCCGCCGCGGCGTCCGCGCTGCCGCACAGCAACGCCACCAACCTCCACAGTGAGCACGTCTGTCCCGCCCCGTCCCCGGGCGGGGTCGCCTGTGACGCTCTGGTGGTCACCCAGAACGGCCACCCGTTCAGGGGCAAGCCGACATCATCGAGCACCATCGCCGGGTACTACCCGGCCGACCTGCAGAGCGCCTACGGTCTCGCCGCCTCCGCGAGCTCGGGGGCAGGTCAGACCGTCGCGCTCGTCGACGCCTACGACGACCCGAACGCGGCCTCGGATCTGGCCACCTACCGAAACGAATTCGGCCTGCCCGCCCTGAGCACCTGCACGGTGAGCGGCGGCACGGTCAGCTCTCCCGGGGGGCCGTGCTTCACCAAGGTCGGCGAAACCGGCTCGCCGACGAGCCTGCCGGGCAAGAACGGCGGCTGGGCCGAGGAGGAATCCCTGGATGTCGACATGGTCTCGGCGATCTGCCCGCAGTGCAACATCGTCCTCGTCGAGGCGAACAAGCCCTCGACGGCGGACCTCGGCACCGCGGTGAACACCGCGGCCTCGCTCGGGGCCACGGAGATCTCCAACTCCTACGGTGGCAACGAGTCCACGAACGACCCGACCTACGACAGCCAGTACTACAACCACCCGGGCATCGCCGTCACCGCGTCCAGCGGGGACAGCGGCTACGGCGTGGAATACCCGGCGGCCTCACCGGACGTCACCGCCGTGGGGGGCACCTCGCTGTCCCGCGCGTCGGGCACGACCCGAGGCTGGAGTGAGACCGCGTGGAGCGGGGCGGGCGCCGGCTGCTCCGCCGATGACCCCCAGCCGGCCTGGCAGAGCGCCGTGGTGAACCTCGCCGCGGCGTGCGCCAACCGAGCGGTGGCCGATGTGAGCTTCGACGCCGATCCCAACACGGGCGTGGCCGTCTATGACTCCTACTCCTACCAGGGCTACTCGGGCTGGCTCGTCTTCGGTGGCACGTCGGTGGGCTCACCGTCGATCGCCTCGGTGTACGCACGGGCCGGGAACGCCGGGTCGGTCACCTACGGGTCATACCCCTACAGCCACACCTCCGCGCTCAACGACGTGACGTCGGGCTCGGACGGGACCTGCAGCCTCGCCGTGCTGTGCACCGCGGGCCCCGGCTGGGACGGTCCCACAGGTCTGGGCACCCCGAACGGGACGGGCGCCTTCTAGGACGCTGATGGGGGGGCCGGCCTGTGGGGCCGGCCCCTCTGTTCCCGTTCAGAGCGCGAGCTCGGCGAGGGCGCGCAGCTGAGCGGCCTGGGCCTCGGCGCCCAGAGCGACCGGGGTGGCCAGCAGGGTGCCCACGCCGGCAGCGCGGAAGGCCTCGAGTCGCTCGGCCACCGCGGAGGGCGGGCCGCACAGGGACACGAGGTCGATGAGCTCGGCGGGCAGAGCCCGTGCGGCCTCCTCCCGGCGCCCCTCCAGGTAGAGGTCCTGGACCGTCGCCGCCGCGTCGGCGAAGCCGTAGCTCTCAGCCAGCGTCTTGTAGAAGTTCTGCTGGCGTGAGCCCATCCCGCCGATGTACAGCGCAAGCCCGGGCCGCATGTGGTCACGGGCGGTGGCGACGTCGTCGGAGATGTGCACCTGCACGGAGGGGGCGATCTCGACGGCGGCCGGATCGCGGCCGACTCGGGCCGCGCCCTGGGCGATCAACGACCGGAACTCGCCCATGTGCTCGGGGGACATGAAGGTGGGGATCCAGCCGTCGGCGATCTCCCCGGCCAGCTGGGTGTTCTTCGGCCCCAGGGCGGCGAGGTAGATCGGGATACGCTCCTGGACCGGGGTGATGATGAGCTTCAGCGCCTTGCCGGGACCGTCGGGCAGCGGCAGGGTGAGCGTCTCGCCCGAGTAGCTCACCCGCTCGCGGGCCAGGGCCAGGCGGACGACCTCGACGTAGTCCCGTGTCCGGGCCAGCTGTCTGGCGAAGCGCACCCCGTGCCAGCCCTCGGAGACCTGAGGACCGGAGGTGCCCAGGCCGAGGATCATGCGGCCGTCCGAGAGGTTGTCGATCGTCGCCGCGGTCATCGCGGTCATCGCCGCGCTGCGCCCGGGGATCTGCAGCACCGCCGCACCCAGCCGGATGCGGGACGTCTGCGCGGCGAGCCAGGCGAGGATCGTTGCGGCGTCGGAGCCATAGGCCTCAGCCGTCCACACCGAGTCGTAGCCGAGCTCCTCGGCCAGCAGCGTCGCGGCCAGCTGCTGGTCGCGGTCCATCAACAGTCCCCAGTAGCCCAGCTGCACCCCGAGTCTCATGGCCGGGACGCTACATGAGCGCGCCGAGCGCAGGATCTTCGACGCCCTGGAGGCCCTCGGCGGCTAGGGTCCAACGCATGCCGACAATCGCCACCATCGGCGTGTATGACTTCGACGGAGCCAGCTTCGTGGCAACGCTCGACCGGGCCGGCGTCACCCAGGTGCTCGACGTCCGCCAACGGCGGGGGGTGCGCGGCAGCCAGTACGCCTGGGCGAACGCCCAGCGGTTGCAGACGCGGCTGGCCGCGGCGGGGATCGGCTACGTGCACCACCCCGAGCTGGCTCCGGACACCGCCATGCGCGACCTCCAGTATGCGGAGGACGGTCGCCGGGGCGAGGGCAAGCGCACCCGCAGCCGGCTCTCGCAGGCCTACGTGACCGAGTACACCCGGGAGGTCCTCGACCTCGTGTCGCTCGACCCGCTGGTGGCCGGGCTGCCGGTGCACGGGATCGCCGCGCTCATGTGTGTGGAGGCCACCGCCCCGGCCTGTCACCGTTCCCTCATCGCGGCGCGGCTCGCCGACCGCTACGGGTTCGCGGTCGTCGATCTCGAACCCGAGGAGGCCACGGGCATCGACCTCGGTTGAGGCCTGGACCGGCGGTGGTTTGGCCTGAGACCGCCCTCGGGTATCACCGTATCTGTGTCTGGACTGGCCCTCACCTTCGACGACGGACCGGACCCTGTCTGGACCGGCCGGCTGCTCGACCTGCTCGCCGACCTCGGCGCGCGCGCGACCTTCTTCCCGATCTCGGGCCGTGCCGCGGCCCGGCCCGAACTCGTCGAGCGGATGCTCGCCGAAGGCCACTCGGTGGGGATCCACTGCTGTGAGCACGTCCGCCACGGTGACCGGGACGAGGCCTGGCTGCGCCGCGACACCGAAAACGCGCTGGCCGCGCTCTGGGGTCTGGGTGTCGCCCCGGTGTACTGGCGTCCGCCGTGGGGTGAGACGGCGCCCTGGACGGTGACCGTCGCCCGGGAGCTCGGTCTGCACCTGGTCGGCTGGACCGCCGACACCCACGACTGGCGCGGAGACAGCGCCGAGGAGATGCTCGAGGCGACGCGGCACCTGCTCGGTGCGGGCTCGATCGTGCTCGCCCACGACGGGATCGGTCCCGGCGCGCGCCGCGACACGCCGGAGGAGACGTTGCGCTACGTCGAGCTGGTCGCCGAGGTGGCCGCCGCGCGCGAGCTGTCGCTCGAGGCGCTCGAGCTCGGAGCCCCGGCATGAGCGCGGCGGTGACGGCCCCGCTGACCACGCCGCGCGGGCCCGGCACACCGGTGGCCGAGCTGGAGGCGGTGCTCGCCACCGTTGCCGCCGGGGCGGGCGAGCGCGACCGCGCCGCGAACGGCCTGGACGCCGCCCTGGAGACCCTGCGCCGCCACGGGGTGCTCGCCGCCAACGCCGTCGCCGGGACGTGGCGCCCCCCCGCCGCGGCGGAGCTCGCTCTCGTCCGCGCGGTCGCCGCCGCCGACTCCTCCCTTGGCCGGGTCCTCGACGGGCACCTCAACGCGATCGAACGTCTCGCCGTCCAGGGCCCGCCGGAGCTCGCGGGGGTCGAGCTGGCCCGGGCCGCGCGAGGCGAGCTCCGTGCCGGGGTCTGGGGCGGTGAGCCGCGCCCGGGGGAGGGGGAGCCCGCCACAGTGCATCCGGGGCCCGTTGGGGAGCGGCTCAGCGGCGTGAAGACCTTCTGCTCGGGCGCGGGCCTGCTGGACCGTGCCCTCGTGCTCGCCCGTGTCGAAGCCGGCGGGCCCCCGATCCTCGTGTGGATCGACCTGCACGACACGCGCCGGGTGGAGATCGACCGCAGCTGGTATCGCTCCTCCGGTCTGCGCGCCTCGGCCTCGCACCGGGTCATCTTCCACGGTGCCCCCGTCATCGCCCGGGTCGGCCCGCCGGGGGGCATCAGCGCCCAGCCGTGGTTCGGGCGGGACGCCCTGCGCACCGCGGCGAGCTGGGCCGGTATGGCCGACGCCGCCGTGGAGGCCGCCCTCGACGAACTCGCGGACCGGCCCGGACGCGGAGGTCTGGAGGAGCTCGCCGCCGGGGAGCTGCTGAGCGCGCGGGCCACCATCACCAGCTGGCTCGACGCGGTCGCCCCGGCCATGGACGACCCCGCCCGGGACCTCTCCGCCGCCGCCCTGCAGGGCCGGGTGGCCATCGCCGCCGCGGCCCGCGCGATCCTCCAGATCGCCGCTCGCGCCTGCGGTTCGCACCCCTTCGCCACCGGCGGGGACCTGGACCGCGTCCGGCGGGACCTCGAGCTGTTCCTGCTCCAGCACCGCCTCGAGCCGGGCGTGCGCCGGGCCGGGGCGGCGGCGCTGGCGGCCCGGCGCCCCGCGGAGGCGCCGTGTTGAGCGCGGCCGACTTCGACGCGCGCTACCGGGCGGCGGAGGACCCCTGGGACTACCGTCACAGCGAGTATGAGCAGGCCAAGTACGCGGCCACCCTGGCCGCATGCGGGCCGGGACCGTTCCGCTGCGCGCTTGAACTCGGCGCCTCCATCGGCGTCTTCTCCGCGCTCCTGGCCCCGCGCTGTGAGGAGCTGGTGACGATCGACTTCTCGACGGTGGCCACCGCCCGGGCCCGGGAGACGCTCGCCCCGCTGGGACACGTGCGGGTCCTCACGGGGGAGATCCCCGCCGCACTGCCGGTTGGCCGTTTCGACCTGATCGTCGCCTCCGAGGTGCTCTACTACCTCGCTCCCGCAGCGCTCGCGGTGACCCTCTCGGCGCTCGGTGAACGGCTCGTGCCCGGGGGGCGGCTGGTCGCCGTCCACTGGCGGGAACCCGGGTCCGAGCGGCCGCTGTCGACGGCCGCGGTGCACGAGGCGCTGGCCGCGCAGCCCTGGCTCGAGCGCGGCGGGGAGGGCGGATCGGACGGGGCGGAGGCCTACCGGCTTGACCGCTTCGAGCGGCCGGGCGGGGGCGAGGTGCGGCCCTGTGAGAGAATCCCTGCAGGGGCGCCCCTGACCGCATGAGAGCTTCACGGACTTCCCCGCCGCCGGGTCACATGAGCATCGTCGTCATTCCGGCGCGGGATGAGCAGGACCGGATAGCCACCTGCCTGGAGGCGCTCGCTGGCCAGAGCGTCGGGCCCGATGCCTTCGAAGTGATTCTCGTCGCCGACGCGTGCGTCGACGCGACCGAGGCGCGGGCCCGTGCGGCCGCGGAACGCCACAGCATCACGTTGTCGATCCTCACCGGCCCCGGCGAGGGCACCGGACCGGCGCGGCGGCTGGGCATGGATGCCGCGGCGCAGCGCCTGCGCGAGCTGGGCACCGAGAACGGTCTCATCGCCACCACCGACGCCGACACCCGGCCCGCCCCCGACTGGCTCGAGCGCCAGCTCGCGCACATCGAGGACGGCGCCCAGGTCGTCGCCGGGCTGATCCAGCTGCGCGCCGCCGATGCCGCCGAGCTGCCCGACGCCGTGCTGAACCATCGGGCGCAGGACGCCGCACGGCGCATGGAGGAGGTGCTGGTCCAGGATCCCGAGGCCGACCATCACCACTTCGCCGGGGCCTCGCTCGGCATCACCGCGGCGACCTACGCGGCCGTGGGCGGGTTGGAGGCAACCCCGGCATTGGAGGACGAGCACTTCGCCGGCCGTCTCGCCGAACATGGCGTTCCCGTGCTGAGGCCCCATGATGTAGTGGTGGAAACCGCCGCGCGTACTGACGGCCGGGCCAGCCGGGGCCTCGCCGTCGACCTGGCCGTCTCAAGCTGGCGCGAGCGCCGCCGCTACCGGGTCGAGGACTTCGACGAGCTCCAGCGACCCGCGTGGATCTCCGGTGTCACCGTGATCATCCCCACGCGTGAGTGCGCGTCGACCATCGCCGGCGTGCTCGAGCGGGCCGTTGCCCCGGTCCTCGCGCGTGGATGGGTCGACCATGTCGTCGTCGTCGACGCCAACTCAGGCGACGACACGGCGGCGATCGCCGCCGCCGCCGGCGCCCGGGTGATCCAACAGGACGCAGTGCTCCCCGACTTCGGACCTGCCCAGGGTAAGGGCGACGCGATGTGGCGCGCCCTGTGTCTCACCCAGGGGGACGTCGTCGCGTTCATGGACGGCGACACCGCCGACCCGGTGCCTGAGCACCTGCTCGGCCTGCTGGGGCCGCTCTTCCGTCACCCCGAGGTGCAGTTCGTCAAGGGCAGCTTCGACCGTCCCCTCCAGGCCGACGGCGCGCTGCTGGCCCACGAGGGTGGCCGGGTCACCGAGTTGACCGCCCGGCCGCTGCTCAACCTCCACTTCCCGCTGCTGGCCGGGTTCAGCCAGCCGCTGGCCGGGGAGTTCGCCGCCCGCCGGGAGCTGCTGGAGCAGCTCGCCTTCCCGGTCGGCTACGGGGTGGAGATCGCCACCCTCGTCGACGCTCTGGCGATCTGCGGTCTCGACGGGCTCGCCGAATGCCACCTGGGCACTCGCCAGAACCGCCATCAGGCGCTGCGCTCGCTCTCGGAGATGTCCTTCGCCGTGCTCGCCGCGGTGGAGCGGCGTCTCGCCGGCGGCCGTTCGACGACCGCCGGCCAGTACCTCCGGCCCTGGGAGGACGGAGGCTACGTGCGGGTGCCCGTCGCCGAACGCCCACCGCTCGCCTCGCTTCAGTGGGCCTGCAGCGTGCGCGACTCGGCCTCGGCCGCGCCCTGAGCGTCCTCGGACAGCTGGGACTCATAGGCACCGCGCCGGGCGGTGTCGCGGTCGGTGAGGACCTTATCCGCGCCCAGCAGCTTGATCACGGTGTCGTTGACGAAGCGGGGCAGGACGGCCTGCAGGCGCAGGACGATGCCGATCCACTCGGGCACGTAGACATCGACTCGGTTGCGCTCGATCGCCGTGACGATCGCCCTGGCGACATCCTCGGGCTGGAGCACCTTCAGGGCGCCGTGGCTGGAGAGCCCGGAGCCGAGGTCGGTGTTGACCACCAGCGGCATGACGATGGAGACGCCGATGCGGGTTCCGGCGACCTCCTGGCGAATGGCCTCGGAGAGACCGACGACGGCGTGCTTGGTCGCCGCGTAGGTGGCCCCACCGGGGGCGCCGTACTTGCCCGCCGTCGAGGCGATGTTCACCAGATGGCCCTCGCCGCGGGCCCCGAAGCGCCGCAGGGCGAGCTTGGAGCCGATGATGACCCCGTGCAGGTTGATGTCGACCATCCGCTTGGCGGTCGCCTCGCTTTCGGCCACGAACTCGCCCAGGGGCATGATCCCCGCGTTGTTGATGAGCACGTCGAGCGGGCCCAGGTCGCGTTCGGCCTCGTCGAGGAAGACCTCGAAGGAGGCCGCGTCGGTGACGTCGAGGAAGAAGCCGACGGTGCCGTGCCCCAGCTCCTGAGCCACCGCGTGGGCGAGGTCACCGTCGATGTCGCCGATGGCGACGCGGGACCCCTTGGCGATGAGTGCTTGCGCCGTCGCGCGGCCGATGCCCCGGGCCCCGCCGGTGATCGCGACGACCTGACCTTCGAGAGACTTCGTCATTCCCCAAGCCTACATCCGTGTGACGAGATGGAGCTGTCTCATGCCGCACAGAGCGGCCGCGTTGGCCCGTGCTCACTACGCTCTGGAGGTGTCGGTCTCGCGTCTGATCATCGCGCTGGTGTGGCTCGTCCTCGCCGGGGTGACCCTGCGCTGGCGCGGGCGGCTGCCGGTGGCGAATCTGCGCCGGCCCGGCCGGGCGCGCCGGCTGATGCTGGCCCTAGGGATTCTCTACCTGCTGCTCGGCCTGCTCTGGCTCGATCTTGCCTTCCCCTGACCTCGACGGGGCGATGAGGCGCCTGGGGCCGGCCATGGGCGTTCGCGACTTCCGTCGCTGGTTCTGCGCCAGCCTCGGGATGTCGACGGCCCTGCAGATGCTCGAGGTGATCATCGGCTGGTCCGTCTACTCACACCAGCACAGCGCCCTTGATCTTGGCTGGATCGGCCTGGCCGAGTTTCTCCCCCTGTTCGTCCTCGCGCTGCCCGCCGGCCAGCTCGCCGACCGCTTCCCCCGGCGTCGCGTGCTCGCCGCCGCCAACGTCCTCGGGGTCGGTGTCGGCCTCGGGCTCGTCGCCCTCACCGCCGCCGGGGTCCACGCCGCAGCGCCCTACCTCGCCTTCGCGGTCGGCGCGGGGGTGGTGATGGCCATCGGCCAGCCCGCGGCACGCGCGATGCCTCCGACGCTCGTCCCCCGCGAGCTCATCCCGAGCGCGATGACGCTGCGCTCCTTCGCCGCCCAGGGCGCTCAGGTGATCGGCCCGGCGGTGGGCGGGATCGTCTACGGCTTCTCGCCCCCGCTCGTCTACGGGCTCGCCGCCCTCTCCTGCGCCCTCGCCGCTCTCGCCGCGCTCTCCATCGGCCCGGGTATCGCGCCCGCGGCGGCCGCGGGCGCGGGGACTGCGGGCGCTGGCGCGGCGGGGCGCGGGGCCGCTGACCTGCGGTCGGTGCTCGAGGGCCTGCGCTTCGTCCGGCGCACGACGATGATCCTCGGGGCGATCCTCCTGGATCTGCTCGCGGTCCTCTTCGGCGGCGCGGTCGCGCTGCTGCCGATCTTCGCCGCGACGATCCTCCACGTCGGGGCCACCGGGCTGGGCATCCTGCGTGCGGCCCCGGCCGTCGGGGCGCTCCTGGGCGCGGCCTACCTCACCTGGCGGCCGATCATGCGCCACGCCGGC